>JBHIET010000042.1:0-28648 GCA_046760785.1 Anaerolineae bacterium
CGCTGCTCAGGCTGAGTAGTGACGTCTTTTGGACAGATTATGAAAGGGTCTCTTCCTTGGGCAATGTTGGCGAGGAGAAGCATGGCTCCGTCGGCGGTACTGAACTTCTCACTTCATTATATTCAGAAACACGGCCTACTACAATGGGACAAGAGTACCATCCTGTTGGGTGGTGAATCATCGTCCCAGGTGTTGACATCAGGGTTGAGATGGACGTATTGTGTTTCGTCCCCAATATTTCTCAATGGCCTCCATCAAGTCGCTCGACGGAACGTTCTGGGTGTTGCTGGGGTCAGGGCCGAAGCGGAAGTTAAAGTCGTTCACTTCCTCTGTCCAGGGTTCCCAGGCGGGGTCCCACACCCACAGCGCGTGGTTCATATCGCGCTGCTCGAACAGGTCCATCTGATCGTCCATAAACCTGTCCGCGTTGGGTGCCCAGCGGTGCACGCCGAACTCGTTGACCCCCACCGGCACGTTGTGGGTGGATTTGAAGTCATCCACCGTCGCCAGTAGGTCGTCAAGCCAGGTCTTGTCGAACGAGCCGTGGGGGTACATGACCGAGGAAGAAGGCTCCTGGTGGGTGTAGTCGAATTGTTCGTACTGGTGGACCGTGTATACCGTGCGCGGGTCGCCGGTGGGCTGAATGTAGGACAGCCACTCGACCCCGCTGTAGCCCATTCCACCGACGAGGATCGGTGTGCGGGGGTCCTCCTGGCGGATGGCGGTGACGATGCGGGGATAGAGTTGGTTCCAGTCGGCCAGCGTGCCTCCGTACTGGTCGTAAAAGTCCTCCGGGTCCAGCCAGTTGCCTGTGAGTACCTCGTTGGCGTTCGGCTCAACCATCAGGTCGTAGCCGACGACGATGGGGTTATCTTTGTATCGTTGGGCGGTGTAGCGCCACATCTCCACCCAACCGTCCTGGGCGGCCTGATCCTGCCAC
Source organism: Anaerolineae bacterium (assembly GCA_046760785.1). Lineage (GTDB taxonomy): Bacteria > Chloroflexota > Anaerolineae > B4-G1 > B4-G1 > JBHIET01. The sequence continues at coordinate 941 of JBHIET010000042.1, forward strand.
ACGGAATCGTTGTAGTAATTTGAGGGCACCCAGTCGTCTCCCCAGCAGCAGACGCTGAACTCGGCACGGCCCGGCCCGGTGCGGAAGGAGATGACGGCGAACATATCGGCGTTGGCGATCATCGTCAGCAAGTTGTCCAGGTTGGCCTGGATAGATAGGTCGAGGGTGTAGGGCGTGGTCTCGGTGAACAGGCCAGGGTGGGATACGTTGACGTAGTTGGCGCCCAGCGCGGCCAGGCTGTCGAAATCGGCCTGGGTGTAGGGCGGGCCGACCGGGCCGGACCCCATAAACTCGGAACCATCCAGCTCCGGATACACGCGCCGCTGGTAGATGTTGGCCCCGCGCAGTTGGGTGGGGCCGCTCCACAGCGACCACTTGTCTAGATAGTCCTTGGCTATCAACGGGAGGCATGTTGTCGTCGCAGGGGTAAAAGTCAGCACGCCGGTGGAGACCACCTCTTTTTCGGGGGAAATCCGGTCTCTGGGACGCGCCCACTGCGCCTCGATCGCGGACCCGGATAGAGCGAGGTGGCACAGCAAGACACCCCCAATCGCCCCGGCAAGGGCCGCAAGTAGGGTCACACGTGGTTGTTTGAGGCGCATGGTTTGTCCCCTTTGTCTTTATGCCGGTCAATCCGGCTCGTGGCCGGGGTTGATGGTCAGCTGGTCCAGGTCGCGCACGGTGCAGAAAGGCACGTATCCCTTGGCCTGCGATTTGGCGTAGCCGTCGTCCACGTGGGCGGGTGTGGTGGCATAATCTACCGTCAGCACCAGCTTGCCCGCGCTCTCGAACAGGTCGAGGTAGCCCTCCAGTTCAGCGGTGACGGTCGGCGGCGTCATCACGTCGTCGCCGTCGTAGCCGTAGTAGATGTCCTCCTGGCCGATGCCGTCCACGCTTTCCAGGTAGGCCGGTATCTCGTCCGCCAGCTCGGGGGCGTTCTGGGGCAAGATGAGGAAATCGGGGTCGCGGGCGCGGGCGTGGGCGCGGATGGCGGCCACAAAGTTGGCCATATCTTGGGCGGCGGTGGGGCGCTGGTCGGCATAGTACTCGTAGGCGTCAATGATGTCCAGGTAGGCCCCGTCGAATCCGGCGTCCAGCAGCCGGTCGGTGTAGCTAAAGACGATGGTCTGCCAGTCGGGATCCCAGTAGCGCACCTTGTAGTTGCCCGCCCAATCTGGGTTCTCCTCGTCCAGCCAGGCGGGGTTCCCCGGCTCCCAACCTGCCTGCCAGTAGAAGCGATAGTCCTCGGCCTCGCCGATGCTCATGTAGGCCAGCACGATCTTTTCGCCGCCGGGGGAGTGCTTGAGCGATTCGATCTGCGCGGCGGTGAACTCGCCCGCCTCGCTCCCGTCGGAGGAGTAGTCCATCACCACCAGGTCGTAGGCGGTGTCGCCGATGGCGACCAGTTCGAGGTTCTGGAGCTGGTACAAAAAATCGTTCACTGCCGACAGGGTGATCGGCGACGAGGCCATGACGAGCGGGAGGTAAACCGAGGGAGTGAGTGTGCCTGTCAGTGGCCAATCGCCAGCGACATAGTTCTGAGTGATCGGCGTGGCGACCGGGTGGAAGGAGAACAGTCCCAATCCGCCACAGGCCAGAGCGGCGATGCCAACTAGAAGCGTGAAGAGCGAGAACCGGCGTCTCATTGGGCCGACCTTTCAATTTGACCTGGTGATTACCTTGACAATGTTAAATTGCACAAATGTTCTACCACAACGCTCTCAGCCCCCGTCGCCAGGGGCGAATTGACGAAGCAAGCCCCGTGTATAACGCCCCCGAGACGGGGGCTTGGAGCAATTAGAGAATCGTTATGTTAATCTAACATTGTCAAGTTACCCACATCTCACCACAGAGACACAGGGAGCACAGAGAAAACACAACAATATCCTATCTCGGTGTCCTCTGTGCCTCTGTAGTGGAAAAATGATCGCCTCGAATAGACGGCTGCATACTTGTGGGTAATCACCAAAATTTGACACATTGCCATTGATTCAGTACAATCTTACTATGAGAGAAAGGACGATGCAAATTCCCCCCGCCATTGCCGCCATCGCCCCCGACGGGCAACTGACGCCCGCTCAGCGGCGGCGGGTTTTGATAGACATTAGTATGCGGCGCATCAAGCCCGGTACCGGCAGCGCGCCGGAATTTCTGCGACGGAGGACTGCTATGAGGGACTGGCCAGACCTGCGCCCCGTGCTACGAGACATTCCCTGGGCCATCGCTGGCGGTGTGGCTACCCGGGCCTATATGCCGGAGCGGGCCACCAAAGACCTGGATATTCTGGTGCGCCGCGACGACGGCGACGAGGTACGGGAGCGGCTGGAAGCGGCCGGCTACAAATTCGTCACTCCGCTGGCCGTGCCAGGATTTCTGCTCCGCTCGCCGGAGGGCGTCGAGATAGACGTCATCCTGGGCGACTATGCCTGGCTGGAGGAGGCGCTGGCTCACCCCCGTCAGGACCCGGCCGGCCTTCCGGTGTTGGACCTGCCCTACCTGGTGATTATGAAGATCGAGACCTCGCGCGTTCAGGATACGGCTGATCTATCTCGTATGCTCGGCCTGGCCTCGGATGAGGAACTGGAACGGGTGCGGGCGGTGGTAGCCCGCCACGCGCCCGATGCAGCGGACGACCTGGAGTCGCTCATCTACCTGGGCCAGGTCGAGATGCAAGATGTGAAACGTAAAACGTAAATGTAACTCCCCCCACACTATCACCTCAAGGACTCTGCGCCTGCCCCGAATCCGGATCCACCATCAGCGACGAAACGTTCACCGCCTCGAAAGCGGAGCCGTAGACGGAGTGTAGTTCGTGCAGCACGTCGTTGTCCCAGCGCTCGTCGGGCACGCCGGAGATGAACCAGGACGCGCCGTTATCCGCCAATATCATACCGTATTCTTGGAGCGCACGCAATATGACTTGTGTCTCATTCGAAAAGGTGGAGATGTCGAAAGCGCTCTTGAGGCGGAAGCGCTGGCCTATGGGCGGATATTGCGCCCCGGTCAGACTCGACGCATAATGGCGCGCGGGCCAGACGTACGCTCTGCGAGTCTGCGGTGCGGTGAAACGTATCGCGTGCCGGATCTCTCCCGCGGCCACCTCGTCGTAGCGCACCAGCCCCGGCAGGATGGGCAGGCCAGCCGCGTCGGCCGAGGTCCAGCCATCCGGCCTGAGCGCGTGGGAGTTCAGGTCGAAGATCGCGCCGAAGCCGGCGCGCCAACTGCTCCCGCCGTTCTGCGGCCAGGCGTCGTAGAGTTCGTACAGGATGCAGTTATCCCGTTCCAGCACCAAAACGTGCCGGTCGCCATCGCTGTCTGAGCCGCCCTCGATGGACGCGTCGGGCGGGATGGGGTAGGGGCCGGGGTCGCTTTCGTCGGCGTAGTCGAAGGTGACGTCCACTCGCGCCTGGCTGGAGTCCACGGTCACGTAGGGGATGCCGATGGGGCCGCCTTCCCAGGTGCCGGAGCCGAAGTCGGCGTGGACGTAGTCATCTGCCCCGATGGTGGCGACGTAGGCGGCGGAGCTATCGTCCACGGGGAGCGTATCTACAGGGGTATTCCAGATGTTGTCGGCGGGGAAGATGGAGCAACCGGCGATCTGGGGAGCGGAACCGGCACGGCCGACCAGCGGCAGGTAGACGGTGGGGGTCAGTTCCTCCGTGTGGCCGGGCGGCGGTGTGGCTACCTGTCCGCCGTCTGTCGGAGATGCGGACGAGGGGAGGCCGCAGGCCAACAGGCCGAGCAGGATGAACGGCAGGATCGAAGCCAGTCCGGCGTTTCGTATTCTCATCTTTGCCCCCAGGTAACAAATGTAACCGTTCTCAGGTGCGACGCACTTTTGCACCTGCTTGGCCTTGCCGCGAGCGTCATCTACAAAGCCAGATTACCACCAGCGGCAAGGCCATCCTGTATTTGCCCGGCGTTTTGACCCCCAACGCCGGCCGGGGACAGGCCGCGCCGTCTCTTTGCAGCCTCGGCCCGCGTCTGCGCTATCGCGCGACCCGTAGCATTGCCGGCATATCCAAAAGGCGTGGGAGACGCAGCGAAACCCGTTGTTGTCGTTAGAGTTGTTCGGGTTGTTCCTGTTGCGGTACGCGCAGCGAACGTCTCTACCGGCCTGCCCCCGCGTTCAGGGCGCTGTACGCGCCCGTAACGCCTCGCCAGACACGCTCTTGCGCCAGCCCCCCATCAGCCGTCCGATCTCTGCTACCATCTCTGCCACGTGGTGGTGCTGGCGCGGGGTGATGAGTCCCAAATCCCGGCACAGGCGCAGATAAAAGCGCAGTTTGGTCAGGTCCAAGTCGGCGCGGGCCAAGGTTCGGGCTTGGTCTTCCCCCAGCGCCGCCTCGATCAACGCTTCGTAGAAACAAAGTGCGGTTTCCTGCACCGCCTTTGCCAGGACGAAACGCTGTTCGCGCGGAAACTTGGTCGTACGGGGAAGCAGCCAGAGCAAGAAATCATAGGTGCGAGTAAAGATGGGGGATTGTTTCACCTGAGGCCTCCTAGAGAACTACCCGTCTCAGCACATCCCGGCGCAAGCCCCAGGTATCGCCGTAGCGGGCGTGGTTGATCCAACCGAGCAACGAGGCGGACACCTGGTCAATGGGCAACTCCCCGGCCCGGTAAGCGGCCAGCAGTCCCTTGAGCCGCCGCCGGTAGTTGACCACCTTGCGCCGTTTCAAGCGCCGGTGGGTGGGAAAGACGACGAATCCGAGAAAAGGAATGCCCTCTGTAACAGGGCGGGGGTGCGCTGGACCTGTGTGGACGGTCAGCCGCCGGGTCGCCAACCAGCCCACGACCGCCTCCCGCCAGTCCCACAGCGTGGGCTTGTCATCGGCAAAGAGCAACAAGTCGTCCACAAAGCGCACGTATCCCTTGCAGCGCAGTTCCCGTTTCACGAAATGGTCCAGCGGGTCGAGGTAGCAGTTGGCCCAGAACTGGCTGGTCAGGTTGCCGATGGGCAGCCCCCGAGGGCGGTTGACGGCCAAGAGGTCGTCACCGGGGAAATAGACCATGTCGTATTCTTCTCTGAGCACGCCGGCGCCGCTCACCAAGATAAGGTCCACCAGCCACATCACGTCCCGGTCGGCGATGACGCGGGAGAGGGTGGCCCGCAGGATGGCGTGGTCAACCGAGGGAAAGAACTGGCGCACGTCGAGAGGAAGAACGTAGCGAAAGCGGCGGGCGAACTGCTGGCAGCGGTCGAGCGCCTTGTGGGTGCCCTTGCCCTTCCGGTTGGCATAGGAATCAAAGATGAAGCGGCGCTCAAAGAGCGGTTCGATGACGTTGCACAGGGCGTGGTGCACCACCCGGTCGCGGAAAGGGGCGGCAGAGATGAGGCGATGCTTGGGGTCGTGGATATAAAAAGAGGTATACGAGCCGGGGCGGTAGGTTTTGTCCACGAGTTCCCGTTGCAGTTGTACCAGATTGGTCTCCAGGTTGAATTCAAAGGCGGCGACCGGCTCACGCCCCCGTTTTCCCTTGCGGGCCTTGCGCCAGGCCAGGTAGATGTTTTCCCAGGCGCAGATTTGCGGGTAGAGATGTTTGTAGGATTTCATCGTTTCCACCAATGGGCGCGGGCCAGCCGCGCCCCTGCCACGCCGCGGCCGCTGCGCGGCTGGGGGGCTTTGCCCCCCAGACCCCCCAGAAGCCAGCAGGTTACAGAATCCAGAAACCAGCAATCAGCATTCAGAACAAAGAGACAGGGGAGACGCAGCGAAACCCGTAGCCGTCGTCAGAGAGGTACGGGCTGCACCAGTCGCGGGACGCGCAGCGAACGACTCCCCGATCCCCCCCCCACGAGCCGCCGCGCAACACACGCAGCATCTCGTCCCCCGGCGCGGTGTCCTCGCGCCCGTCGTCCGGCCGGTACGGGTAGCCAAAAGCGGCACGCCTCCAATCCGTCCCCCACAGGCTCAACGTCCACTCCCAGACGTTCCCGACGCCGTCCGCCAGCCCATAGGGGCCGTCGCCGGCCGGGAGGACGCCCACCGGCGAGGTTCTTCCCAGTTCCATCTCTCGCGTGTTGGCCCGGCCCGCCTCCCACTCGTTCCCCCAGGGGTAGCGGCGCCCGTCCGTCCCGCGCACCGCCTTTTCCCACTCCGCCTCGCTCGGCAGGCGCAGGGTGAAGGATGCGGGCCGGTCACGGGTTTCAAGATGACCCTCACGCCAGATACGCCATTCGTCTTTCGTCGTTTGCAACTGCGCTTCCAGCCAGCGGCAAAAGGCCATAGCCTCGTACCAGGTGACGCCCACCACCGGCTGGGTGTCGCCGTTCAGGCGCGGCTCGTACCAGAAATCGGGCCGGTCGGTGCGTTGCCAGTCCCAGCGCGGCTCGCCGGTGCGCCAGGCCCAGCCGGGGCTGTCCTCGCCACCCCACCAGGCCGGGTCGTCGTATCCCTTTGCCTCTATAAAACAGCGGTACTGTCCGTTGGTGACGGGGTAGCGGGCGATGAGAAAGGCGTCCGTCTGTGGGCTGTGCTGCCCCCGTTCCGCCTCCAGCCAGGCCAGGTACAGATTCAGCAAAACCAAAGTCACCTCTTCAGCCTGGTCTTTCATCTCCCCAATCCGCTGCCGGTACCACTCTTGCCAGCGCTCCACCTCCTCGTCGCTGGAACCCATCAGGAAGGGGCCGGTGGGAATCTGCACCCACAGGATGTCCGGCAAGCCGTCGCGCACGCCGACGCCGGGGCGCGGGTCGCCTAGCGCGCCCAGCGCCAGCCCCGCCTCCAGCCGCGCCAGGGGAGCGAACGCTTCTTCCTCGGCGGCGACCGCCCGCGCCAGGGACTCGACCACGCTCTCCTTGACCTGCCACACGTGGCCGAGCATTCCCTCCGGCACGTCAGCCAGGGCGCGGGCGACAAAGGTGACGTGGTAATGCGGGGCCTGCGGCGGGGATTCCAGCCGGCGGATCGGGTCCAGCAGGCGGTCGGCCTTGCCGGGGTCATCGCTGATCAGTTGGCCGACGGTCAGGAGGAGCGTCTCGTCCCACCAGCGGTCGCGCCAGTCCTCCTGCAGTATGCGCCGGAAGCGGTCTCGGAGGGCCTCGGCGCGGGTCAGTTCCCGGGCCGCCAGGTATTCCTGGAAGGGCTTGCGGTAGAAGCGGATCGCGCCGCCGATCTCCTGGAGCACGTAGGTGCGGGCCGTGACCCAGGTCAGGTATTCCTCGGCCTTGGCGCGGGCGGCCTGCTCGGCCTCGTCTCCCCGCCCGGCCTTGAACCTGCTGGCGAGAAAGGTGAGCGTCTCTTCCCGCGAGCGCTCCATCACCCGCCGTTCCTGGAAACAGAGGGCCAGTTCCTCCAGCGGCAGGCGGCGCTGGGGAGCGGAGAGCTTGTCCAGCCAGGGAGGTGGAGCCAGCCCTTCGCGTCCCATGCGTTTGTCCCAGCCCAGGAGGAGCAGCGTGGCGGCGTCGTACAGGTCGGCCCGCCGCTGCGGCAGTTCGCCCACGTTGTAATGGACGATGGCCATCACGGTGAGCAGGAGCGGGTTGTTCGCCAGTTCGCGGACGTGGGGGGCGTCTTCCAGGCGGACCATCAGTTTCTGCGCGTCCTCACGCGCCTGCCGCCGTCCTGCGGCGGAGAGCGTCCCTCCCTCGGCGCGCCGCTTGATCGCCTCGTTCCAGCGGTGGAGAAAGAGGCGGATGTCGTCCGGCCAGCGCAGGGGGTTGATGTCGCGCCGCTGAAAGTCGCCGCCCAGTTGGGCCGCGCCCTCGTAGCCCTGGGGGCGGGTGGTGACGACGACGCGGCAGCGGCCGTAAAAGGCGGCGAAACGGGTCACCATCTCGACGATGAAGCGGCGGTCCTCGAAGCGGGACACCTCGTCCAGCCCGTCCAGGAGGAGCAGGACGCCCTCGTCCTTGATGCGTTCGGCGAGCCATCCATCTGGCAGATCCAGGTGGCGCAGGTGATAGACGATGTAATCCCGCAGCAGGTCGGGGCTGGGCGATTCCCGGTTGGCCTGTGCCTGATCTTGCAAGTAGAGGCCCAGGCCGTGCAGCGGTAAAAAGATGGGCAGCGGGAGTGGGTCGGGCAGCCAGTCGGTCCCGGCGGGCCGGTGGCCGGCGCAGGTCTGGGCAGCGGTGTAGGCGACGTATTTCAGGAAAGTGGTCTTGCCGGAGCCGGCCTCGCCCACCAGCACCAGGCAGCGGTGAGGGGCGATCAGGTCGGTGAGCGGCGTCTCGCCGCCTCCTTCGTCGGCGCGGAGGAGCGGCATGTCGGCTTTCAATCCGCCAGGCAGCCCGATCGCGGTTCTATCGCCTCGGGCCATAAGCGGCACGTAGATGCTCTCCAGGGAGACGATGATGATCGTGTCCTGTTCCCTGACGAACCCTTTGAGATCCAGTCGCTCGCAGGTGGTGTGAATCTCTTTGACAATGACCCGTTCCTCCGGGGTCAACCGTCTGGTGGCGCGATGCCAGACGGTTCTGGCTCCCCGGCGCAGCCGAGTGGCCAGGCTCTTGGCCTCCTCCCCGGCCACCTCCCCGCCGACCTTCCAGAGAAAGGCGAGCACCCCCAGCACAAGTATCAGGCCAACTCCGGCCCAGGGGCCGAAACGGGCCAAGAGTTGCGTCGCCAGGCTCCACCACTCGCCCATCGAGCCGGGCGGGGTCAGCGGCTCAGGCGTGGGGGAGATGGTAGGGGTGGCTAGGGGGGAATCCGGCGGTGGGGGCGTCGCCTGCGCCCAGGCCACGGCAACGTAGAGCAGCAACAGCAGACCGGTTAGAACGCTCAAAAGTGTCTTTTGCATACTTGCTCCTTTCGACTAAATAGCTTCCGGTACAAAACCATTTTCCGTTGCTCTCAGCCCCCGTTCCGGGGGCGATTTAGGCGCAAGACCGCGTCAAAAAGAGGCCATTTCTTGCACGAGCCGCCCCCGAGACGGGGGCTAGAGCAGTTTTGTACCGAGAACTAAATGTGCAATGCGCTCGCTTACAATCTGGAACGGAACGGGCTTATCAACGCAACGACGATGAACCTGACCGCCCCGTGGTATACGTGGATGTGGGCAGGTTAGCGCCGCTGCAATCGCGTCTGCTGAGGCCACGAATACTCTCGCGGCTCCCCGATGTGCTACTGGCGACTTCCTGACGTGACCGCTCCGGGAGTTTTGCCATAGTAAGCGGAGCGAGGCCGGCACCAGCTATCCACGTTGAGCATTACCAGGTGCGACGCATCCGGGAAGTGCATCGCGCCTAACTCTGCTGGTAGTCGCGCAGCACTATAGGCAGGTAGACCCGCCAGACCTGCACCCAGCCTTCGTAGGCCCCCCTGTCGCAGACGGCGCTGCCGTCCCCGTCGCCGTCGGCTGGGCGGGCCGCGGAGCGAATGTCAACGGGCGGGCAGACCGTGTTGTCGCCCGAATCAATAGCCGGGCTGCCGGTGATCGGCATCGTGGCAAAGAGTTGCGGATCCTGGCACAGGTCGTGCGGGCCGGAATTCACATAGCTCCCGTTGCTGCCGCAGGTGACGTTCTTGACGTAGTGGGCGATGCTGTAATCCGAGTCCAGTTTCAGGCTGCCGCAACCCTCCTGGTAGAAAAGGAAGGTGATGTCGCCGGGAGAGAAGTAGTCGTCGTCCCCCAGAAAGACGTTGTTCTGCCCGGTGAGCGTCTCTGAGCCGTTGCAACTGTACCCCTCGCGCGGGCCGCTGCCGACCAGCCCATCCCCCTGACCGTAGAAGGTGGAGTTGATGATGGAGACCTGCTCTCCGCCGGTGTAGACCACCTCCAGCGTGTTGCCCAGTGCCCGGCAGGGGTCCACGTTGTAGGTGAATGATTGACCATCGAAGTAGGCGCAGTTCCCCACCAGCACGCTGTTTTTGATCCTGGTCTGGCCGGTGACTTTGACCTGGTTCCCGGCGTTCCCCTCGGCGCGGACGCGGTTGAGAGTGACGGAGCCGCCCCCGGTGTGGTAGAGCAGGTCCAGCCCGTCGGAGGTGTTGTGGAGAAAGGCGGAGTCCTCGATGAGCCAATCGCCGCCGGTAGCGCCGGTGCCGACGCCATCGCCGTAGCCTCCGGCGGTCTGCGCCCAGCAGCCGGTCGGTTGGCCGCCGGGATAGGTCTCGCCGCAGCCGTTCCACTCCACGGTCCAGCGGCGGAAGGTGAGCGTGCCCGAGTTGGAGTCGCTGCCCTCGATGTCCCCGTCCCACCCGGCCCAGCCGTTGCCGGCCACCCGCACGTTCTCCACGGTCCAGTCGCTGAGCCGCCCGGCGTGGACGCCGGTGTTCGCCAGGCCGTGAATGTTCAGATCGTGCAGGTAGACGTGGGCCGAGTCTTCGGCATAGAGGCCATCGGCGGCCCAGTCGCCGTAGGGGTAGGTATCGCGCTCGCAGGCCAGGGAGCCGGTGTGGTCTTCGACGCAGGCGGAGTGGTCGGTGATCTCCAAACAGCCGATTTCGACGTTGGAGGCATCGGTGAGGTTGAGAATGAACCAGGGCCGCTCCGCACCCCACAGTTGGGGCGGGTTGGTGCAGCCGGTGTCCCATCCGGCCCCCAGGATGCGGGTGGGGTGGGCGGGATCGGGGCCGGAGGGGATGGGCGGCACGTGGCAATCCCAGGGGTAGTCTGCAGCGCAGTTATCGTCTCCGGGCGCACCGTACCCCATGCGGTAAGAGCCAGCGCCGATGATGAGCGTATCGCCGCCGGAGATGCGGGGGGAGCCATCGGGCGGCAGGGCGCGGAAGGGGTGGTCCCAGGCGCAGTCCTGACCGGTCCCGCTGCCGGGGTAGGCGGCGTCAGTCAGGCCGGTGCATTGGGTAGGGGAACCGCCGTCGGGGCGGACGTAGTAGGTGGAAAACGTGTTGCGTGTTGCGTGTTGCGTGCTTGTCACCGTGGGCGCGCAGATGCTACAAACAAAGATTAGCGCCAGCGCGAATCTCCCCAATTTGTTGATAAGATGTGTCAGAGCCGTCCTTGCTCGCGTGGTGTTCATTCCTCTGTGTAGGACTGCGTATTGCGTGTTGCGTAATATCGCTCGAAAGGGGGCCGAGGCTGGTCTCGCGGGGCGCGGAGTCAACCCCGGCCCATCCGTTGCTGTTCCGATCCGTTGTTGTCCTGCCATCCGCCGTTCTAGTAGTTGCGCAGCAGGCAGGGCAGGTAGGTGCAGCAGCAGCCGTTGCCCCGCAACGTGGGACTGGCAGGGCTTAGCAGGCGATACCCCTCACCGCCGGCGGCGCCTTCCACTTGCCAGGCCAGGCTGGTCAAGTGGTAATGCCCGCCGGAGGCCGCTCCTTTCTCGACGACATACCACGGAGCCGGGTCAGGCCCGCCGGGCTGCGCCAGCGCCACGGCGGCCAACAACAGCACGCAGACCAGAGCGGCAATGGCGACAGAAAGAGCGTGTTTTCTCATCACTCCCCCTCCTGCCAGGTCGTTTTTTCCAGGCGCAGATTCTCGTAGCCCAGCCGCTTGGCGACAATGCGGTAGTCGAAGGAGCAGTGCGAAGGCTGCCCGTCAAGGGTGACACCCTGCACGGTGAAGCCCGTGACATCCTTATCGGTGACGAACAACAGCGCCGGCTCCTGGCACAGAGGCGTCACAAAGACGTGATACTCATCTTCCAGGTTGACCGTCTCGGCGAAGAGGGGGTCAAAGGACACCGTAATCTCTCCGTCCACCAATGCTGCACTGCCAAAGTCCTCGAACCAGACCTCGGGGCTTTCTACCGCATAGAGCAATCGCTGACCGTGGTTGGCGGTCCTGACCACGGCTGACTTGCTGCCTGTGCAGTTCAAGTTTCCGCTCTCGTCAATGGTGCAGACGTCGTTGCCTCCCGAGTCCTTGACCCTTAGGGTGTGATTACCTCCCCCGTCATTGTCCAGCCTGAAGACCATATCGGCGTTGCTGGAGAGCCACAGTTGGCTGGTTCCATTATCGGCAGCGTTGATCCGGCCTATGTCGCCGCCCACGGCCAGGTCGAGGTGGTCGTTGCTGCTGAAGAAATAACCACCATAGTCGTTCTCGCTTGATCCATACACGCCCGGACCATTTTTACTGCTGGCCAAAATGCCTTTGGTATCGGCGAGACCAGAGGTGTTATATATGTACAGCCCCCAAAAGTCCTCCCCGATCCAGGTCTCACCAAAGTGGTCGTGGGGGCAGGAGGGGCCGGCCGACGGGCTGGACGGGGCAGCAGGTGAAGCGGGAGTCAAGCGTTGGCGTGGGGTCAGCGCGGTGAACTCGGCCTCCCCCGGCCCGCGCACCCCTACCTCCAGCCACTGCGTCCTCCCCTCCAGAGCCTCCCTGGGGATGCCGTTCACGCTCCCCAACATCGTGACGAACGCACCCTCCTGCACCGTCACGCCTTCTTGCACTTCCGACCACAGTGGCTCGCCGCCGGTCTCGGCGTCGTACAGCGCGAAGGTGAAGTCGTAGGTCCCATCGGCCACCGGTTGCCCGGCGTCATCGCTCAGGCGGCCGGGGTAGGGAATGGTCACCCCTCGACTACGTTCGGGGGAGGCCACCGGTGGGGCTGGTTCCTGGGCCGGGGGCAGCGCCTGGGCACTGCTGGCCATCCGGGAGCCGATTCCCACGGCCAGCATTACACCACTGGCGATCAGAAGGACGGGTAGTGCTTTCTTGGTAGACATTTTTTCCTCCTCTCAGATGTGTAATGTGAATGGGGCGTCATACGTGTTGCGTGTACATAGCCTGTCATCGAGAATAGTCATCACCTCCTTTACATACAGGGAGAGTTCTCGGAAGGTCTCTGATACGGTGTGCGACATCAGGGGCGGGTCACTTCCAGCCTCTCCTCCTCCATCACGATGTCCAGCACGTCCCACCCTTTTTGCTCCATCAACTCGGCAAAGGCACGGCGGAAGAGCAGGGTTACCTCGGCGCGGACCAACCCGTCCTTGGGGGCGTCGAAGGTGTAGGTGCTGGTATCGGTAGCAAAGGGGGCCAGGCGAGTGTCCTCCAGCACGCGGGTGGGGTTCCAGTAGGCCCCGCTGGGCGAGAGTTCGGTCCAGACCTCTTCCAGCACTTTGGCGAACGCCTTGCCCGGCTGCCCGGCCTGCGGGCCGCCCCACTCGGGCACGGTGGGGCCATCCAATTGGGGCAGCGAGTTGCCGGCACCGTCGGTGGCCTGCACGGTCAGGATGAGGTGGCGCAGCGGCGAGTCGGTGGGGACGGCGTGACCGGTCTGGTCGTTGGTGATGTCCACCTGCACGATGACGGTATCCCCCTCCAGCCGGGCGGTGGCGGTCATCGTCACGGCGTTCTGCAAGAGCGCTTCGTCGCTCGCGCCGGGCATGCGGTGGCTGAAGATGCGGTTGGGATCGCGGCGCAGGCCGCCCTTTTCGGGGAGGACAAAGTAATCGTACCCCGCCACCGGCATATGGCAGTCCTGGCAGGTCTGACCGGTCTCGGGGTCGCTGTAGGGACTATCCAGCCACTCGCCGAAGGAGTTGTAGACTACCGTATCCCAGAACGCACCAAAGTGGCACGGTGCGCAGAAAGCGCTCTCCTCCTCCAGCGGCAGATAGCTCACCCGGCGGGTCACGTCGTCGAAGTTGCCGAAGAAGAGCTGCTGGCCCTCCCTGGGGCGGTACAGCCGCATGGAGAGTACGCCCGGCATGTTGGGATATGGCAGGCCGGTGTCCGGGTTCAGCGTCACGTCCCCGATCTTGTGGCAGAATTCGCAGAACACCCCTTCGGCCTCGATGCCGGAGATGTGGTTGGGGTCGGCAGCGTAGGCTTTGCCAGGGTAGGCTGCGGCGGCCGGGACGTGGCAAGCGGCGCAGTTGCCCGCCGTGTTGGGAAAGTCCAGTTTGTAGCCGGGACCGTAGTAGGGCTGGCCGGGGTCGGGCGGCAGGGGGAAACGGCCATAGTCGCGGCTGTAGCCGTAGCGGGTGGGGGGGCTCTGGTTGCCGTGCACGTCAGTGCCGTTGTACATGGTCAGGAAACGGGGATTGACGGCCGATTGGGAGTGGGCGTCCTCTATCCACTCCTGGTAGGAAGGCATACAGTGGCTGCAACTCTTGGAGCCTTCGGCCCCCTCCATCGAGAACCAGGTATAGTCGGGGTTGTCGGTGGTGTAGTAGGGCCTGATGGTGATGGTGACCGGGGCTGTGCCGGGCGCGGCGCTGATCCAGCCGACAAAGTAGCCTTCGGCCCAGGCGGTCACCGAGACGGAGGTGGTGGTCGTCAGGGACAGGGTGAAGGAGCCATCGGCGGCGGTCCTCGTCCTATTGTCGGTAGCCCGCACGCGGACGACGGCCCCGGCCACCGGGCCCTCGTCGTCGAGAACGATGCCCTGGATGGCCCCCGTCGGCCCTGCGGCGCGGCAGGCGGCCAGAGACAGCAGGAGTAAAACGGGGAGCAGGAGGCGGGCCATAGTTCACCTCCGCCGGCGCTGCATCCAGGCCAGGCCGATCAGTGCCAGGGGCAGCGCGGCCGCGCCGCCGCAGATGGTGCCGTCTTCTGGCGAGGCGGGAGTGGGAGAAACCGGCGTCTCGGTGGCCTTTGTGGCGACCGGCTCTGTCGGTGCGGCCTCTTCCGGCGCGCCCTCTCCTGGCGTGCCCAGGCGGAAGGCGCCGCCTCCCTCGGAGGCCATGTAGAGCACGCGGCCGTCGGCGGAAAGCGCCAGGTCGCGCACCGTGCGGGTGAGCAGGCCGGCGTTCAGCTTCTGCCAGGTCTGCCCGCCGTCGGTGGAGAGATAAACACCGCTCTCCGATGTCCCGGCATAGACCACGTCCGGGTTGGTCGGGTCCACCACGATGGCTCTCACCGAAGCCTCCGGTTCTACACCTGACGAAGAGGGCTCCCACGTCACGCCGCCGTCGTGGCTGATGGCGATCCCACCCCGGATGAATCCTACATACACCTTATCCGGGTTGGTCGGGTCCACCGCCAGCGCGGTGGGGGCCGAGCGTGGCATATCCTGGTCGAAGGACGGCGGCATGAATGCGCCGGCATCCGGGCAGACCAACTCCCAGGTCTGCCCGCCGTCGTCGGAGCGGTAGATGCGCCGCTCGTAGACGGTGGCATAGGCGCGAGAGCCGTCCGCAGAAAAGACCATATTCACCACCTGCCTGTCGTCCAGGTTGGTTCGCTCCCAGGTCTCGCCGCCGTCGTGGGAGATGACGATGCCGCCGCCCGGCTCCTCACAATCCTCGCCGTTAGTCACACAATCGCCTGCTCCCACGCTAATCAGCACGATCCGGGGGTCGGTGGGGGAAAAGCGGACGCGGGTAGCCGTACCCTGCATCCCTATCTCGGCCAGTTCCATCCCCACGTCGCGCCAGGTATGGCCGCCGTCGTAACTCAACTTGGGGAAGGGGCTGGCGTCTCCTACGCTGGCGATGATGTGCTGGGGGTCCTGCGGGTCAACCCCGATAGCCAGCGCCTCCATCGCCCGGGCCGGCCCGTAACTCAGCCCCTCCCAGGACCGCCCGCTATCGTTGCTGGCAAAGATGCCGCTGCGGGCGGTGGCATAGACACGGGCCGGGTCGTCCCGCGCCATGGCGATCTGGAACATCAGCGCGCCGCTGTAGCCGGTGCTGGCGACGCGCCAGGTCTGCCCGCCATCTTCGCTGACGAAATTGCCGCCGCCGTAGGCGTTGACGAACACCCGGTCACTGTTGCGGGGATCGCATTGCAGGTCAATGGGGAATCCGGCTACGACGCCCGGCGGTCCCCACAGTTCGTCGCCGGTCCAGACCACCTCCCCCTCGCCGACGCCGGCTTGCAACCGCCAGGTTTGCCCCCCGTCTTCGCTGCGGAAGAAAGCGCTCAGCGAAGCGGCATAGGCCACGTTCGGGTCGCCCTCGCAGATCTCGATACCGCTGCCGTTGGGCAGGTCGAGCACCCGCTGCCAGGTATCGCCGCCATCCTCGGTGCGGTAGACGGCGCCGATGGGGCGGCCCAGCGCCGTCATATAGGGGTCGTTGCCCGCGGCGGCCAGGAGGATGCCGGGGTTGGTCGGGTGCATGTAGAGGCTGCCAAAGTAGAGTTCGTCGGCGCGAAAGCCGTTCTCCACCCCCAGCACCTCCCAGGTCTGGCCGCCATCGTGGCTGCGGAGGATTCCCACGCCGCCCGGATCGGGGCCGTTGGGGTCGCTATTGGCCGCCTCCCGGTCGAAGATGCCGCTGGAGACGTAGATCAGGTCGTGGTCCTGGGGGTGGATCCAGATGTAGCGGGCCAGGTTGTCCCCGTACCAGATGCGCTCCCAGTGCTGGCCGCCATCGGTCGTTTTGTAGACGATGCCCTTGACCATATCCAATCCCAGGCCGGGGAGCGGTTCGCCGTTCCACTCCCAACTGGAGACCTCTCCGGCCAGATAGACCACGTCGGAGTTGCCCGGCTCGACGGCAAAGCCACGGATGGTAGGGCCGCGCTCCTGGATGCCGTTGCTCATCTCCACCCAGGTGGCGCCGCCGTCGTCGGAGCGATAGACGCTGCGCGAGTACTGGGTGCCGATCCAAACCCGGTCGGGGTTGTTGGGGTCAATGGTCAGGCTGAAGACGGGGATGCCGTCGCCGGAGGGGCCGACGCGGGTGGTGATGCCGGAGTTAGAGGGGAACCAGGTCTGGCCGCCGTCGGTGGATTTGAAGACGCCGGCCCAGGCGTCGGTGACGAACATCACGTCGGGGTCGTCGGGCCGCATGCGCACGTCGTAGCCCAGGCCGCCCAGCGGCCCGCCGAGGTAGACCCAGGGCAAGGATTGGTAGGCCGGTGCGCCGGACGTCGCCGCTGCGGGCGGGGGGGCGGTTTGGGCGGGGGGTGGTGTCTCCTCCGGGCCGGCCTCGCCACCGGCAGGGGTCAGCGTCAGTTCGTCGAACTCGGCGCTCATCTCGCCCAGAGTCTCGAACACACCCCCGCCGGGCGGCAGCGGGTCGGGATCGGCGGCAGTCAGGACCGGCTCCCCTTCCAGAGCAACGGTGTGTTGTCCATCGGCGACGGTTACATCAACCTGGAACCATTCCCCTCGCGGGACTGGAGCCTCAGCGGCAGCCAGTTCGGCTATGTCGCTGCCCGTCTCCCGCTGCACAGCCAGATGCCCCCCGGTGAGGAGAAGGTGGTAGGTGCCGGCATCGCCGGTACGATAGCCGATGGCAAGTCCTCCCTCGCCGGAGAGCCGGAGGCGCAGGGTGAGGGTGAAATCCTCCCACTCCCCCGGATGGAAGGCGAAGGTCCCCGGCTCCAGGTGCAGTACACCATCGGCCACGTGAACGCCGGGCGAGTGTTCCCAACCGGGCAGTGCCGGGTCGTCGAAGGTCTCGGTCAGGCCCGGCGCCTGTGCTCCCACCCGGCCCGCAAGCGGTGATGCCAGTAAGAGGACCAGAACCAATAAGAGTGCCGCTCGTCTGCTGTTCACTTCCCAGCTTCTTCGCATCTTCATCTCCTTTCTCCGGCATCTGCACCCAGTGCCGGTCCCCGTCACACGGTGAAACAGTCGCCGTTACTACTTCGACAATGTCATGTTTCACCCGGGTGGCCTGTTCGTGCTCGGAGAGGAGCGCCAGCTCCCCGTTTCAGGCGTCATTTCTCCCCCTTCCCCTGCATGCAGGGGCGGTCTGGAACATGACATTGTCAAGCTACTCAGGCTGCGTCGGTCGAGCGGTGTCCTGAGCCTGTCGAAGGATAGGCGCTTTAGGTCGAGTAGCGAAGCGTACCGAGACCAAGTGGATTATGCCAGGCCGCTCGACACCGCATCCGGCCTGAGTAGTAACCAGTCGCCTGTTCATCTTGCGATTCCTTTCGCTTGCCAGGTGCGATGCACTTTGGAAGTGCGTCGCACCTTTCTGCTAGTGATTGCGCAGCACCAGTGGCAGGTAAATTGAGGGGCAGGTGGGGCAGGCAGCCAGATGCAGGCTGATCTTGCTGTACCAGAACCCGCCCCTGGAGCCGTTCAGTGTGTAGAACTGGTTCTCCCAGGCGTCCCCTTCCAGGCGGTACAGGCCATCAGGAATCTCAGGACCATACGCAAAGTTGCTCATGCCCTCTCGAATGTAGGCCGAGATCGGCAGCAGGGTGCCATCTTGGGCCACGCCGTTGGCGATCCAAAGCTCGTAGCCATCGTCGGTAATCTGCCAGCCATCCGCCATGCCCCACCAGGGCTCGGGCAGCACCCCCAAGTCCTCGCTTGCCGGGGCGCCGGCCGCGAGGTCAATGCACTGCGTCTTGTCGTGTATATAGTGGTTGTGATCGGCCCCGCCCGCCACGCAGATGGATCCACTGGTTCCTATCCAGGGCACGTACCACGAGGCGTGAAAGCCGAACACGACACCAGAGTCGGCGAAATGAGTGATGAACTCACCACTGTTGATCTCGGGATCGTACCGCCACAGATTGCGCGTCGTGCCACCTCCCGGCTTTTGGTGATTACCACCGGAGAGATAGCACATATTCGTGTCCGCTATGTCGTGAACAACGGGGTTGTTGAGCAATGAGACGACATCGAACCCCCAATGACCTATATAGTCGGAAGGGAAAAATCCTGGTATGGGGCGAGTATACCAGTTGTCGGTCGTGATGTCGTACACGTGCAGGGTTTCGGTCATGAGGGTATCCGGGAAAAGCACGACGATTTCGTGAGCCGTATCTGGATCTGGACCATCCAGGCCGTAGCAGCCGTCCACGGGATACTCGATCAGGGGTGTGATCACCGCTTCGGACTCGAAACCCGTCTGCCACGTGTCACTACCCGGATCGTACCGCTGCACAGCGCCGTTGGAACCGTACCCACCGATGGACCACAGGCCGCCGTCTCTGTGAGAAGCCCACACTACCACGCTATCCATCGTCGGGACAGGGCTATCGCCCCGGCGACGCCAGCCGGCATCCTCGGTGATGGTTTGCGTGATGGCCGAGGTATCGGCGGGGACACCTGGGGCCTCGACGGTCAGGCTGGCGTTGATTTGCTCGCCGGGCTCCAGGCACAGGTCGGGCTTGAGCGTGGTAAGGAAGGTGATGGTCTCGCCTGACTGGATGTTGGCCGGGTGATAGCCGGTAAAGTCCGCCTCGGGCGCGTCGTAGGTGAAATCGAGATTGACGTCCCCGGCACCATAGTTCTCCAGTTTGAACTCTAGCGTCTGGGTCATACCGTTGCAGCCTTCTATGGAGAGCTGGGCGGGGGTGAGCCTCAGCGGGGTGCACTGCTCAATCTCGATGGATCCGTTCTCGGTGTTGCTCGCATCCCCCTCCAGCACCCAGGGGATGTAACGGTTGCCCGTGTAACCCGCCGGCACGGCGACGTTAACACAAGCACTCCAACCGGCTCCGTTGCTGATCTCGCCGTAGCTGTCGCTGTCGCTGTCGGCGTAGACCACTTGTTTGCCGGAGGGGGTGCAGCTAAAGTTGACCGTATATCCCATAGAATCGGTGGCATCCTGGTAGGAACAGGCGGAGACGGTCCACGGCCCGAGGCTGGGAGAGGGGTCGTCTGGAAAAGTCAACGTCACACCGTTCAGCCATTCTCCATCGGTGGAGCCGTTGTAGACGGTGAAACAGAACATCTGGGTCTTGTCTGCCTGGTAGCAATCGCCCGTCTCGACAGAGGAGCCGGTCAAGTCCAGAACGCTGCCCACGGGAGGCCCGTCGGCAGCCCCCAGAGCAGCGAGCGCAAGGGAGGGTGAAACCGGGCCGGTCAGCGCGACGGGGTGATACTCGCCACCCGGCTCTCCACTCGTTTGTCGAGCCAGCCCACCTCTGGGAACGACCAGGATGAACGCGATCAGCCCCAACCCCAGCATCAGCGCCGGGGCTAACTTGAACCAGCTTGTCTTTTTCATCGCTTGTCCTCCTTTGATTTTGGGGGCGACACACTTGTATCGCACCTACTATGCTAATGGTTGCGCACCACCAATCCTTCGAGTTACCTCAGGATAAGCGGCAGGAACAGCTCGTTCCGCTCGCCCTCGTAGGCCCCGAGGTCGTACCCGCTCCCCTGCGGGCGGGGATTACCCTCCAGATCGGCCGTCAGCCAGGGGATGGTCAGCCCGGCGTCCACCGCTGGAGAGCCGGAGCGCAGGTGATAGTCGGCGCTCAGCAGCGGGTCGGCCAGGATAGCGTTGCTGCCGGTGATGGGGTCGGAACTGTTCCAGAAGAGGTTGGTGTTGGCGGAGACGGTGCTGCTGGCGGGCCGGGTGTTGGTGATCCCCACGGTGTGACCGGCGATGATGTTGTTGGTCAGCGTCAGCGAGACGTATCGGCCTACCCAGATTCCCTCGCCCCCTGCACCCGCGTCGTTATCGGCCAGGGTGTTATTGACCAACGTGCCGGCGATGAGGTAGGACGGGGCCCAGGTATCCAACCACAGGCCGCCACCCGCGCTGCGGGCGTTATTCTCGGCGAGTAGGTTGTTGGTCATGGTGAAGGCTACGCTGGCGCTGCCGTAGATTGCGCCGCCGAATCCGTAGCTGCCGCTCTCCGAGGCCGTGTTGTTTAGGAAACGATTGCCTTCCAGATCGGCGCCCCACACTTCCCACATATAGAGGCCGCCGCCGCATCCAGACACCGCGCCCCGTCCGCCATAGTTCTGGCGAAGGAGGTTGTGGCTGAGGATAGCATATCGCTGCAGGTATATCCCGCCGCCCTGCCCATCTCCAGAGGTGCTGGTGCTGCCAACGTTGCCTTCGAACGTGTTGCCGGTGACGACGGCGCGGTCGCCGGCCGTTCCCCCTTCGAGATAGAGACCGCCGCCCCAACCCACGCCGGCGGTGCTGGCCGTGTTGTTCACGATCTGATTCTCCCATATCTCGGCCGGCGCGTTATTGTCAACATAGATGCCGCCGCCGAATGCCGACTGCGCTCCACTGCCCACGTTGCCCGTGATGACACACTGACCGATGTGTATGGCCGTGTCTTTGACATAGACGCCGCCGCCACAGCCCGCCCACGCGCCGCAGTTGTTGCGACCGTCCCCGTGGGTGAGCGTCAGGTGCTGGAGCACCACTTCGCCCGCGTTGGTGATGCTGATCACCGAGCCACCCCATTGGGCGTCCAGCACGGTCTGGTACAGGTCGGGGTCGAACCCGGCGCAGGTGGGGTCGTAGCCACCGTGCAGGGCGAGTTCTTTGGTGATGGCGGCCACGGTGCCGTCGGGGGCATAGGTTCCGGCGGCGATGCGGATTTCGCCGCCGGAGGAGGCCGCGTCTATGGCGGCCTGCACCGACCCGTAGCACCCGCCGCCGCAGACACCGTCGCAGCCGGTGCCGGTCTGGTTGACGCAGTAGACGTTGGCGTCGGCCCGCGCCTGCTCGCCCGCGCTCAGCCAGAGCAGGAGCGTCAGCAGCGCCAGACTCATCAGGGCCGCCAATATGCAATGATATGCTTGTCTTCTCATTGTTCATCCCCTCCAAGGTGCCACACACTTGCAAAGTGCGTGGCACCTCTCTAATGGTTGCGCAGCGCCAGCGGCAGGTAGATATGGTGGGGCTTCACGAACCGCCCGCGGATCTCATAGTCTGCGCCCGGAAAGTTATCCTCCTCGACCACCAGGCAGTCTCCCTGTAGATTGCAGGCCACAGCCGGGTAGCGCTGCGAGTCCGAGTCGTCGTCTATGGCAAACTCATCGCCCGCGGCCGAATTCTGACCCGGCATCACGTAGCGCCCGTATATGTTCTGGTTCGATCCGCCCTCGTAATAGCGCCAGGCCACCAGGTAGCCATAGCCGGCCCCATAAGCCACGGCCGGGTCAACGTGGAGGTTGCTGTCGCTGAGTCCATCTATTTCGAAACCGCCGGAGTGACCCTGGGGCGTGCCATCTCCGCTCACCCGCCGGGCGTAGATGTCATAGTCGTTGGTGCCCCAGGTGCCATCCTCCCAGACGACCAGGTATTCGTCCGGGCCGGCGGCCACGGCGGGAAAGTCCTGGTCGTAGGAGTCGGCGCAGATGGTTTTTTCACTGCTGAGTGTACCCAGGTTGGCCGAGGCCACCTTGGCGAGAATGTCACCATTGGTGCCACTGGTGTAATTGTAAACGATCAGGTATTCGTTTCGCGCCGCGTTGTAGGCCACGTCCGGGAAACTGCGCACCTGCCCCGTCCCGGTGGCGATGTTCACTCCGCTGGAACCACCGAGCGGGTTCCCGTCTTTGTCTACGCGCCGGGCGTCAATATCGCGCGTACCGCCCGCCCACCAGTTTTCGTAAACCACCAGATACTCGTTATTCTGGCTGTTGTAGGCCACGGCCGGGTTCCACTGTTTATCAACATCGTTATTGATGGCAAACTCGGCATATCTGGGATCACCCAGATCGGCCCCGTTCCACTTGACCAGCCTGGCGTAGACATCGTAGTCACTGGAACTGTTCTCATAGGTGTAGACGATAAGGTACTCGTCTTGATCGGGATTGTAGGCCACGTCAGGCTGCCAGTCATGATGGCCCGTGTCATGGAACACGGTGAAATTGCTCAACAGAGACCCATCACCATCCACCCGCTGGGCGTAGATGTCCCACGTTCCTGTGTTCTGCTCGTTATACCACACCACCAGGTACTCGTCGTGGTTGCTGTTGTAAGCCACCGCCGGGGTTAGGTTATCAACACTGTCGGTAGTCCAAATGTTGATCCACGAGCCCAGTATAGGGGACAGCAAGCCCGCCGGAGATGCATCCTCCGAGACAGGATGGGCTAAGCCATCCGCGGGCGGAGCCAACTCGGGGGGCCGGGCGTGCGTAGGCGTGATTCCCACTGCCATCATCACAGCGCTGGCGACCAGGCTGGCAGCCAGAACGACGAACAACATTTTCTTGATAGACATTTTCCTCTCCTTGTTTAAGTTTATTTGGGCCGATGCCCATTCAGGTGCGACGCGCTTTAGTAAACGGAGCGGCAAGTGCGTCGCGCCTTGTCCGTTAATGGTTGCGCAGCACAAGCGGCAGATAGATGCGGTTTGGCAGCGCATTGAACGTTATTTCAAAGTAGGTGGGAAAGTCGCCGTTACCAATGTCGAGTGCGTACCAGCCTGCCGGCAGGTCTGGCACGCTGATCTGCTTGCTGCTGACGTCAGCCACTTCCCCCATCGTGTTGGCGTGCACGGGACTCATCAAGCCCGCGGTGGCGATGGGATTGCCCTCACTGTTAACCAGTGTGGCATCCAGATTGCCGCCGCCTTCAATGTTGAGGGTCGCCTGGAAGTCACGCTCGTAATCCCAGTGGAAGATCAGCCGCTGCTCCGGCAGTTGATCCGGTGCTTGCCCGACGAACGCCTGGTTGATCATCGCCGGATCACCGGGGAACATCCAGAGTAACCTGCTCTCCAGCACCGGGACCAACCGCCTGAACCTGGGAGGATCGAAGAGGATGTCGGGGGCATCCATCACACAGTTCCAGCGGCTGTACCAAAACCACAGATCGTACTCGCTCTGGCAGCCGGAGGGGCTGCGCACCGAGAAGGTGATCACGCCGCTGGGGAAGAAGCTATGTGGGCATTCGAGTTTGTAGGTCAGGTTGGATTTGGTGGTGTATTCCTTGAACACACTGCCGTCGGGGTTGTAGAGCCGCAGCTCGAAAGGATCGGGGGTATTGGGCGCGTGGATGGCGATCTCGAAATACCCCTGCGTGCATCTCGCGGGATCCAGGCCCTGCTTGCACTCGGCATACCCGCCCGCGGTCGTAGACACCGGCAGTTGGACGGTAAAGTAATCCGTGTCGTTGAGGCGGTCCATATTGAGATCCTCGACGGTCAGCCCGGGTATGAACCAGTTATTGACGATCTCGCCCGTGATCGGCGCCGCCGTCGCCAGGGTGTCATTGCGGGTGGGTGCATCGTAGGCATCTGGCAGCGGGGTCAGTAGCGCCATAGATCGCTCGTAGGCGCTGCGGCCCGAGGTCGCGGCGCGCATAAAGCCACCCGTGGGGTGCAGTTCCAGGTCGCTGACGAAAGTCAGAGGAAGCCCACAGCTATCGGGGAACCACTGCCAGGAGCTGCCGAAGGGCCGGCCCCGGTAGACGCCGTGATCGGTGCCCAGGTACAACACGTCGGCCGATGGGTCTTTGAGTAAGCCCCGCACGGCGTCGTAGGGACCGCCGTACAGCTTGCGATTGCTGGGCAGGTTACCGGTGAGGTCCGCCTCCGCCCAGGTGCCGGGCCAACCGCCGCTGTGCGTCAGCCTGACAACACGTGAGACGCCCTGACCGGCAAAGACGGCGAAGACGACGTTGGCGTCGGCCGGGTCCACCAGGAGGCCGCGCACTGCCTGGTGCTGGGTGTGAGTAAATATCCTGGTCCAGGTATTCGGTCCCGCCTGCGCCGCGCCGACCGTCCAGATCTCCCCGCCCGTGGTGCCGGCGTAGTAGCGATTGTTAACGGCATCAATGGCGATGCGCCTGATGTGACCGTAGGTCAGGGTGGAGGTCGGCCCGATGCCCGACCACAGCCCCCCGGCATTGGTGGTGCGGTAGACCTGGTCCGCCGCCGCCAGCAGTGTGCTCCCGTCGTTGGGGTGCATCACCAGGAAGGGGTCCCAGGTTCCCGAGGGCAGGCCGGCGCTGGCGCCCCGCCACGGCTTGCCGGCGACCGTGGTACTCACGACGCTGTTGATGTACTGGTACTGGGCGAACACGGTGTTGCTCATCACTGGATCAATGGCCACGTACCTGCCGTCGCCGCCGTAGGCCATGTTGATCCAGGCTGTGGACCCATCGCTCATGATGGTGCCGTTATCCTGCGTGCCGCCGACGGTGCGGCTGATGTAGGTCGTCGCCAGGGCGATGTCGTAGAACTGGGTGGTGCCCAGGTTGTTATTGAGGCCGACACAGGACATAGGGGTGGCCGCGTCGTTGGTGCAGCGATAGATCCCGCCATCGGAGACAAAGTAGACCACCGAGGAATCGTGGGGGTCAAAGGCGTAGGATTTGTAGTCGTCGTGCACCTTGGGGATGGTGTAGTTGAAGTTCAGGCCGCCATCCATAGAGCGCCACCCTCGCACCCCGCCGATGTAGAGCACATCGGCGTTGGCGGGGTGGACGGCGATGAAGGCGTTGTACGTGTCCCGCGTGCCATAGATAGCCGATGGGCTGCTGCGCCAGGTCCATACGTCGCCGGCGTACCCGCTGTAATAGATCTCCAGTTGACCGTCCAGGCGCTTGACGGACGCGTAGACGCCGTTGGCGTCGGCGGGTGAGTTACCCAGCCTGATGACATTGATGTTGGTAGTCAACCCGCTATCCTGGCGCGTCCAGGCGGTGCTGATCGGGTTGGTCGCCGTTATCCAGTAGACGACGTCCCTAAAGACGGCCGCGTACAGTTTGGGCGTAGGCTCGGCCGTGAGGATCATGTCGGTGACCTTGTTGGTCAGGCCGGCCTGCTGCTGCACCCACACGTGCTCCCACTCAGAGGAGGCGGTCTTTTCGGCGTCCTTGTCCCCCTGCCACATCCAGACGCCGCTGTCGGTGGCGGCGTAAATGGTCAGGCTACTGGGATGCGTATAGGTCACGATCAGCGCCCCATAGCCTTTGCCCAGCCACGTGCCGGCAAAGGTGGACCAGTGGGCGCCGCTATCGGTGGACTTGTACAACCCCGTCCCGCCGCCCCACAGCGACGAACCGGTCGCGGCGTAGATGATACCGTCGTCGCTGGGGTCAAAGGCGACGATGGGAAATCCCGGCGAGGGCAGGTGATCGGCCTGGGCGGACCAGTTCTGGCCGCCATCCTGCGTCAGCCAGACGCCGCCCGCGTTGGCGCCCAGGACGATGGTATCGGCGTTCTGCCGGGAGACAGCGACGCTGTCCATCCGGCCGACGTAAGCGCCGCTGTTGATCGTATCCGGCCCGATGAACTTCCAGGGCGTGGGACTGCCCGTGCCCGCCAATTTGTACTCAGCACCCGTGACGACCACGGCCCGCGTGTCGCGCGCCCGGACGCTATCGTCCTGGACGAGGTCCTCGGGGTCAATCCAGGCGCCGATCAGGTGCTCTCCCTCGGCGATGTCGGCCCACACGGTCTCCACTATCTCGCACGCGCCTTGCGCCAGCGAATCAATGACCGTATATGCCAGCTCGTGACCATCGAGCGTGAGCAGCACCGGGACGTTCACCGTGTCCGAGTAGCCCTCGTTGCACACCTCCACGGCGACGATGGTGCTCTCTCCCACGTTGGGCGAGGGCAGGTCCAGGTGGATGTGCTCCACCTCCAGGTCCGGCAAGGGGTCGGGATCGCCCTCCACACGGATCCACTCGTACAGGTGGTCGTTGTCCTCTCTTCGCTCGTCCATCTGCGGAACCG
This sequence comes from Anaerolineae bacterium, assembly GCA_046760785.1. Lineage (GTDB taxonomy): Bacteria > Chloroflexota > Anaerolineae > B4-G1 > B4-G1 > JBHIET01. Next base: position 27,107 of record JBHIET010000042.1, read on the forward strand.
GCTCCACCGCCAGCTCCAGCGTGTGGCGGCCGAAGATTGCGCTGGGCCAGGTCAGTGTAACGGGCTTGACCTCGCCCGCCTCAAAGCCCACAAAGACTTGTTCGTCCACGACGGCGTTATCTATCAGCAGCGTGAGCGTCGCGGTGAAGGTGGTGGTGTTGAGACTGCGGTTGCTGAGCTGCGCCGTGACCTCCACGGGGTCTCCGTCGCCGGGCCGGTGGGGCTCAAAGTTCAGGTCGGAAAGAGCCAGGTCAGGACGCGCCCAGCCGGGATTCTCCTCCCAGAACACCTCCAGCGTGGCGAAGGCCGTGTTGTTGTCCGGGTCCAGATCATATAGCTCTTCGTCTGGATCAACCGTTGCGCTCAAGTTGACGATCCCCGTCTCGGAGAAGGCCTGCGTCGTGGTCACCTCGACGGTGTCGCCGGCCGGGATCTGCGAGACGACACGCGTATCGAACGGCACGTCGTCGGCCGCGAAGCGCACGGGTACGTCATCCAGCGCAAAGGTTCCCGTGTTGCGCACCGTCGCCGTCAGCAGCACCTCCTCGCCTGCGCGGGATGAATCTGGTTCCACCACCAGGCTCTCCGCGACGAGGTCGGCGTCGAGGCGGTCCCAGAACTTGTTGCCGGTCAGGGTCTGCTGTCCTATAGTCAGCACCGCAGTGCTGTACTCAATCCAGTTACTGGTCCTCACCGTGCCACTGACGGTCGTCGCGCCCACAGAGGCGTGGCCTGCCGGATCGGTCTCGATGATGTGATAGTACTCGTAGCCTGTGTCGGGGACGTCCAGGCCGTACCATCCTTCGCTGTTGGTGGTGGTGCTGATGATAAAGACACCGGGATCGGGATAGGGGTTGCCCCCGCCATGGACGGATACAATCACCCCCTCCAACGGCTGCGAGTTGGGTGGTTCATCGCCCACGTTCCCTTTGTACACCCGCCCCTGTAAGGTGACGTCCGCCGCAGGCGCCGCGACGCTGGCGCGGAGCAGCCTGGTGCCGCCCCACACGATCAGCAGTACAGCGCTGGTGATCAGCGCCACGAGTAACACCTTCTTTGTGGACATCTCATCCTCCTTATTCATATGTCAATTAGCCCAACGTGCACAATGTCATCTCGTTGTTCAACCTCTTTCGATTGAGCACCGGCCCCCTCGCGGGTCTGCGTGGCGGCTCTACTGAGAATTGCGCAGCGTTAGCGGCAGGAACAGCACTTCCGGCCACCACATGCGCCCGTAAGCGGCAAACAACGCTTTTTTGATAGACATTTTCTCTCCTTTGAGAGCCTTTCGCAATTCAAACTGCCAGACTTCGGAAGTCTCGAAGGTGCTCCGCCTAGTGGCTTTTGACGCCACATGGGACTGATTCTGCTTTCGAAATGCCAGACGGCAGACTTCCGCAGTCTTTTGGTAACTACTCACCCCAAGCTCCAAGTCCCCGTCCCGGGGACGTCGTATGCGGTAGATGACCACTTTGCCGTGCCGTTTTGCGCTCGCGACGCCCCCGAGACGGGGGCTACGAGCCTGGAAAACGATCTACGCTG
>JBHIET010000043.1:0-28269 GCA_046760785.1 Anaerolineae bacterium
GCTATGATCTGTACAATCACTGTTACGATTTCCAGGGGTGCGAAAAACAGGCTTAACAAGTCACATTCGGCCAAAGGCTCTCAGCCCTTGACCCCAAGGGCGTGTTCTGCGGGCAAATCTCGTTTGAGACGCCCCCGAGGCTTCGTCCTGAGGCTCAGCCCGAAGGGACGGGGGCTACGAGCACCGGCGAGCGGGTGTAGCCTGCTTTATGTTAATCTGACATTGTCAAACTACTCAGGCCGGATGCAGTGTTGAGCGAGCGAGCGCTGGTTGAGTAGCTGTGACCGAAGGGAGCGGCATATCGAAACTGTTTGGCTGAGGGCTTCGACCAAGCTCAGCCGAGGGCCTCACGGCGAGGCCAAGCGAGCGGCTTGGCATAACCTGCTTGGTCTGGTTTCGACAAGCTCAACCCGGCGGATACGGCGCTTATTTCGACAAGCTCAGCCTGAAGTTCACGGTGGCGCGCTTCTCACAGAATCCTAAACCCGATCAATACCCCCATCACCACAAAGGCCATGGCTGAGAGCCAGACGAGTGCCCGCCTGGGGATGAGCTGGCACAGTCCCTCCCCGCCGACGACGCCCAACGCTGTCACTGCAATCAAGGCCAGCGCCCCGCCGATAAAGACGGGGAGGGGGTCCGCACGTTTCCCCGCCAGGCTCAGGACAGCTAATTGGGTCTTGTCGCCCATCTCGGCGACGAAGAGCAACCCAAAGGTCGAGCCGAACGCCTTCCAGTCCCAGGCAGCGGCCGGTGCAGCGCGTGGTCCACCACCCCCATCATCCGAGCAGCAGCAGGCCACTTTGCTGGCCCCCACTTGGGCCGCCTCCCGCGCCACAAGAACCCCCATGGCAACAAACGCCAACGCCGCACCCACCTGTAAGACAGATGCCGGAACGAGCTGTCCCACCACCTGGCCGCCGGCAGCACCCAATGCCGTGACCGCCGTCAATGCCAGGCTGGCTCCCAGGAAGACGGCCCACGGCCGGCGGTACTTGCACGTCTGCGCCAGAACAGCCAACTGGGTCTTGTCGCTCAGCTCAGCCACAAAGACCAGCCCGAAAGTTGTGAGCACGATACCCCAGTCCATTGTGCGGCGCATTGTACTACAGAAAGCCAGCGCTGTACAGGGAATTGACAATATCCCCCCATCGTGTATAATATGACCCTGGTCATTTTTGTTCTGCGGTCATCAATACGGCGATGGAAGAGAAACTCCCACGACGCGAACGCAAGAAACGGGAAACCCGCCAGCGGTTGATGAAGGCCGCGCTGCGGCTGTTCCACGAGCACGGGTACAACGACACCACCGTCGAGCAGATTGCCGAAGTGGCCGACGTCGCCAAGGGTACCTTTTTCAACTACTTCAAGACTAAGGAGGCGATCTTGCCCGCCTTGGCCGAATGGCGACTGCAGGAACTGGAGAAGGCACTTCTGCCACAGCAAGGCGCCCCCGCCAGCCCCGTCGCGCGCATCAAAGTGGCGCTGTGCCTGGTGGCCGAGGACCCCCTATCCGACCCTGTCGTGACACGGCGACTCTTCGCAGCCAAGAGACACCGCCCGGACATCCAGCCCGTGCATGCACTGACCAACCTGCTCGCCGAGCAGGTGCGCCAAGCCCAGGCCGCTGGCGAGATACGCGCCGACCTGGATCCCATCTACCTGGGCGGCGTAATCCGCGCCTTGTTCTTTCAGCAAATGATGATGTGGCACCATGGCCACTGCCCTGCCTCCCTCCCTGAACTGATTGGCGCGACGGTGGATCTACTACTGGACGGCGTCGCTGGCCCGAAGTGGAGGCAGTCGTCGTGAAGTATCTTGGGCGCGCACTGGGCTACCTCGGACGTTACTGGCTCTTGGCTGTCGGCGCTTTCCTTGGCCTGCTCATCTCCACCGCCACGCGCCTGGTCATCCCCCGCCTGACCCAGGTGATCATTGACGACGGTATCGCCGCCGGAGAGGTGAAAGCTGTCGTATGGGCCGCGTTTGGGATGGTGGGCTTGGCCATCGCCGGATCGGTCTTCTCCTTCTTGCAGGGAATACTCTCCGCCCGCACTGCCCAGGGCGTGGCCTACGACCTGCGCAACCAACTCTACGCCAAGATTCATTCCCTCTCCTTCAGCTACCACGACCGCGCCCAGACCGGGCAGCTCCTCACCCGCGCCACGTCCGACGTCGAGATGGTGCATACGTTCGTCGGCATGGGCTTCATCCAGCTCCTCAGTGCCATCCTGATGATGGTCGGCAGCATCGCGCTGCTGTTTGCCACCGATTGGCAACTGGCGCTCATTATGCTCGTGCTGGTGCCGCTCACCTTCGGCATCTTCGCCCTCTTCGCTGGCAAGGCCCGGCCACTGTTTACGAAGATTCAGCAGCGGCTGGCCGATCTCAACACTGTCCTGCAGGAGAACCTGGTCGGCGTGCGGGTCGTCAAGGCCTTTGCCCGCGAACCCTACGAGCGAGCGCGTTATGCCCGGGCCAACCAGAATCTGTTTGACCTCAACCTGGTCGTCGGGCGGCTGATGGCAGCGGGCTTACCCCTTATTTTCCTCATCGCCAATCTGTCACTCCTGGCTATCTACTGGGTTGGCGGCTACCATGCCATCGCCGGACACATCAGCGTTGGACGGATAGTCGCTTTCGCTAACTATATGATGATGGCCTTTTTCCCAATGCTGATGCTGGGGATGATCATGGCGATGCTCTCACAAGCTGGAGCCTCGGCCGAGCGCGTCTTTGAGATTATTGATGCCCGCTCCGAAGTGGTCGAAAAGCCCAACGGCGTCGAACTCGGCATCATCCGGGGCAGGGTGACCTTCGATGATGTCAGTTTCCGCTACTTTGGCGGGGGAGAACTGGTACTCAAGAACGTCAGTTTCACGGCAGAGCCGGGCCAGACGGTGGCGCTCTTGGGCGCGACCGGCTCCGGCAAATCCACCATCATCAACCTCATCCCCCGCTTCTACGACGTGACCGAGGGCCGGGTGACGATTGACGGCCAGGACGTGCGCGACGTGACGCTCGATTCGCTGCGCCGGCAGATTGGCATCGTGCTCCAGGAGACGACGCTCTTCTCCGGCACAATCCGCGAGAATATCGCCTTCGGCCGGCCCGATGCTCCAATGGAGGAGATCATCGCCGCCGCCAAAGCCGCCGAGGCACACGATTTCATCACGAGCTTTCCAGATGGATACGACACGCAGGTGGGTGAGCGGGGCGTCACGCTCTCCGGCGGGCAGAAGCAACGCATCGCCATCGCCCGCGCGTTGCTCCTGGACCCGCGCATCCTCATCCTCGACGACGCGACCTCGAGCGTGGACTATGAGACGGAGTACCGCATCCAGCAGGCGTTGGAGCGGTTGATGGAGGGCCGCACCAGCTTTGTCATCGCCCAGCGCGTCGCCACGGTGCTCAACGCGGATCAGATCCTGGTGCTGGAGCGGGGCGAGATCGTAGCCCAGGGCACGCACGAGGAACTGCTAGACGAGAGTCCCATCTATGCGGAGATTTATTACTCGCAGTTGGAGGGAGGGCGTGATGCGTGACTCGAAGGATAAACCGCGGCGGCAAAACGGTCGTCGGCTCGCGACGATTTCTTGAAGAGTGACTGTTTGACAGACTGGAAACTACACTATTATGATGTTCGGCGCTAGACATATGCGCGGCCTGACCCGGGAGGCCGCTAAACCGGCAGATGTGGGCAAAACATTGCGCCGTCTGTTAGGATATTTCCGACCGTTCCAGGGCCTGCTCGCGGCGGTGGCTGTGCTGATCGTCGTCAGTACACTGCTGCAGTTGGCCGCTCCCTACCTGCCCGGCGTTGCGGTGGACCAGTTCATCGCGCCGGGCGATCAACCCCGCCCGGTCTGGCTGGAGTGGCTCCTGCCACAGAACGCCAGCCGGAAGGCCGGCCTGACCGTGACCATGCTCCTGCTGCTCGGCACCTACCTGCTGAACTGGGCCGCCACCGCCGCCCAGTTCTACCTGATGACGCTGGCCGGGCAGCGAGTGTTGCTCTATATGCGCACGCAGATTTTCGAGCACATCCAGGCCCTCTCGCTCAGCTTCTTCGACCAGCACGAGGCCGGCGACCTGATGTCCCGCCTAGTCAACGATACTCAGGTCATCAACCAGGTCTTCAGCGGCGGGGTCGTACGGTTAACGAGCATGAGCCTTTCCCTGATCGGCATTGTCATCGCCATGCTCGCCCTCAACTGGCGGCTGGCATTGGTCAGCTTCACCATTCTGCCGGTGATGCTCCTGACCACGACTGTCTTCTCCCGGCGGGCGCGAGCCGCCTTCCGCCGCACCCGCCAGACGATCGGCGAGGTGAGCGCGGAACTGCAGGAAAACATCGCTGCCGTACGCGAGGTGCAAGCCTTCGCCCGTGAGGGGGAAAACGTGGCCGAGTTTGAGATGATCAACGCCGCCAACCGTGACGCCAACGTCCAGGCCCAATCCATCCTCTCTGCTTTCTCCCCCGCCCTCGACGTGCTCAGCACCATCGCGCTGGCCATCGTGGCCGGCTACGGCGGCTACTTAGCCCTGACCTTCGACCCGCCACTGATAACCGTGGGGGTTATCGTCTCCTTTCTCTTGTACGTGCGCCGCTTCTATGAACCCATCCGGGGCATCGCTAATCTCTACACTCAACTGCAGGCGGCGGTGGCTGGTGCCGAGCGCATCTTCGGACTACTCGACACCCGGCCAGAGATCACCGACGCGCCCGACGCCGTGCCTTTGCCACCCATTCAAGGGCGGGTCAAGTTCGATCACGTCACCTTCGCCTACGACGAGGGCGAGCCGGTGCTGCGGGAGGTCAGCCTGAGCGCCAAGCCGGGGCAGACGGTGGCCCTGGTGGGTCCGACCGGTGTGGGCAAGACGACGCTCGTCAGCCTGCTGACCCGCTTCTACGACGTGGATCGGGGTGCGATTCGGATAGACGGTCGCGATGTGCGGTATGTGACCCGCGAGAGCCTGCGGCAGCAGATGGGGATCGTTCTGCAGGACACCTTTCTCTTTTCCGGCACGGTGATGGAGAACATCCGCTACGGGCGACTGGACGCGAGCGACGAAGAAGTCCTCGCGGCGGCACGGCTGGCCAATGCCGACCAGTTCATCACGCGGCTGCCGGAAGGCTACCAGACCGAGCTAGGCGAGCGCGGGCATAATCTGAGCCAGGGGCAGCGGCAACTGATCGCCATCGCCCGCGCGGTACTGGCCAACCCGCGCATCCTGATCCTCGACGAGGCCACCTCCAGCGTGGATACGCGCACCGAGCGACTGATCCAGCGCGCGCTGGACGAACTGCTCAAGGGCCGTACCTCCTTCGTCATCGCTCACCGGCTGAGCACCATCCGCAACGCCGATCAGGTGATCGTGCTGGAGGAGGGCCGCATCGTCGAGCGGGGCACGCACGACAAGTTGCTCGCCGCCGGCGGTCTGTACGCCGAGCTTTACAACAGCCAGTTCCGGCGACAGGTGTGATCCCTCGCCCGGTCAGGGCAATCGCAAGCTCCATCCCGCGAGTGCTCCCGGCCCCCGTCTCCGGGGGCACAGCACAGGCCGCGAGGCGGATCAGGCGTGTCAATGGCCGCCCCAAAAGCCCCTGAGGCGGGCGTCAGTGGTTTGGCGTTTTCTCCTGCTTGGTGTACAATGCAAGTAGGTCGGATTTGCTATCCGACCCCCAGGCGGTTGGTGAAACCGCCCTGTGCTGAAGCGCGAGCGAGCCACAAACGATGCCCAACCAGCACACCACCCACATCGGCGATGTGAGCGGGCCAGTGCACGCCGGTCGGGGCGACATCATCATCCAGCAGGCCCCGCCACCGGTTCCCCCGGAGACCGAAGCGCCCGCCTTCCGCGTCCTCACCGTTGTCGCCCGGCCCCTCGACCAATCGGCCCTGCCCGAGATCGGCGACGCCTGGTCGCTGGCCGACCACCTGGCGCAGGTGCAGGCCCCGGTTGAACTGGCCTTCGCCCGCCCGCCCACCGTCGAGACGCTGCGCCGCCGGTTGGCCGAGGACTGGGACGTGGTCCACTTCGACGGCCACGGCGTGTGGGCCTGGACCTGCCCCGCCTGCCGCGCTCTCATCCCCAAGGAGGAGGGCCAGCCCGACCCCACCGCCTGCCCGCGCTGCGACGCACCGCTTACCGAGCCCGCCACCGGCTACCTGGCCTTCGAGCGGGAGGACGGGCTGATGGACCTGCTGCCCGCCACTGAGATGGCCGCCCTCCTGTGCCCGGCAGGCGCGCCCCCCCGCGCCCGCCTGGTCATCCTTACCGCCTGCCAGTCGGCGCTGGGCGAGCCCAGCCTGGCCGGCGTGCTGCTCGCGGCGGGCGTCCCGGCGGTGCTGGGCATGCGCGAGAGCGTCACCGTGGGAGCGGTGGTGGCGCTCCTGCCCCCCTTCTACGCCAACCTGGGAGCCGGCCGCACCCCCCGCCAGGCTTTGGCCGCCGCGCTGCCGGCGCTGCGCCCGCTTGGAGCGAGTCCCTTCAGCGGCACCCCCTTCACCGACCTGCCGATGCTGAAGGGGCCGGGGGCCGACGCGCCCCTGTGCAAGCCTGGCTCCGGGCCCCCACGCGCGTGGAGCGGGAACCGCTGGTGGGCGTGCCCGCCCCCTCCCCCTCCGGAGCCTTCCACGGCGACTTCGAGCCAGCCGACCCGCCCGGCGGGCGCAAGGGGTACCTGGCGCGGCTGGCCCAGGCGTTCTTGCGCGGCGAGAAACTGGTCGTCTTGACCGGCGTGGGCGGCATCGGCAAGCCCGCGCTGGCCGCCGCGGCCGCCCGCCGCCTGGCCTGGCGCTACCCGGGCGGCGTCTTCTGGGTGGACGGGCGCGACTATTTGGAGACCGGGATGCGGCTGGAGAACCTGCTCGCTATCTTCGGTCAGGTCTACGGCGAGGAGTTCGGCAAACTGCCCCTGGCCCGCCAGCGGGAACTGGCGCTGGCCTACCTGCGGCGCATCCAGGCCCCAGTGCTATTGGTGGTGGACAACGCCGACGTGGCCGGCAAGGACGTGTTCCGCTTCCTGCGGGATGTGCCCCGGCCCTCCGCTGTCCTGGTCACCACCCGCACCGCGCCCGAGTACGGGGGCTGCGTGCTCGACGTGGCGGCGATGACGCCGCAGGAGGGGCTGACCTTCCTGGCGGGCGAGATCGGGCGGCGGCGGAACGACCCGCGCTGGGTGCTGGGGCTGGACGAGATGGCGACGCCGAAACTGCTGCAGGTAGCGCGCCTGCTGGACGGCCACGCGCTGGCGCTTTTGCAGGCGGCGGCGCTGGCGGGGGATATGGGACTGGACTACGCGCTGGCCCAGGTGCGGGCCAACCCGGCCCGGGGCGAGACCGCGCGCCGCTTCGACTTCTCCTACAACCCGCTGCCGGAACCGCAGAAGGAACTCCTCCACCGGTTGGCCGGATTCGCCGCCGGGTTCGACCTGCAGGCGGTGGAGGCGGTGTGCGAGGAGGACCTCACCCCTCCCCCGCCCCTTCGGGGCACCCCCTCCCCTCTCCCGAAGTGGGGAGAGGGGAGGGAGCCGGAGGGTGGGGCGAGGGCCTGGCACACCCACCTCCCCGAACTGGTGCGCGGCTCCTTCGTCGAGCGCCGCACCCTGGGGCCGGACTACGCCCGCTTCCGGCTGCACCCGGTGATGCGCGAGTACGTGCGGCGCAAGGCCGGCCCTGCACCGATGGCCGCCCACGACCGTCGGATGGCCCGCTACTTCACCGCCCTGGCCGGCTGGGGCCGCGACCAACTGGGCGACCCCCAAACCGCGCTTCAGGCGGTGCAGATGGCGGCGCTGGAGCGGGCCAACCTCCTGGCGGCGCAGGAGGTGAGCCTGGCGCAGGAATTGTGGGACGAGGCGGTGAGCCTGGCCTACCGCCTGAACGAACTCTTCGAGCGCAGCGGCGACTGGGCCGACCGGCGGCGGGCGCTGAAGGCGGGGATTGAGGCGGCGCGGGAGAGCGAGAAGCAGCGAGATGAGGCAGGGCTGGCCCACAACCTGGGGGTGCTGGCGCAGGACACGGGGGACTACGGTGAGGCGCGCCGCCTCTACGGGGAGTCCCTCGACATCGCCGAGCAACTCGGCGACCGCGCCGGCGTCGCCAAGAGCCTCCACCAACTGGGGGTGCTGGCGGAGGAGGACGGGAATCTGCGAGAGGCGGAGCGGCTGTTCGCCGAGAGCCTGGCCACATTTGAGGCACTCGGCTCGCCAAATGCGGAAATCGCCCGCCGCTCGCTGGAGCGGGTGCGGGAGCGGATGCTGTCATCGGATTAGGGGAACCGCTGTCAACGGATTCGGGGAACGAATTGAACGGATTGGTCAACGGATTGGGGGAACCGCTGTCAACGGATTCGGGGAACGAATTGAACGGATTAGGCGTTCCGCGTGCGCTGGAACTCATCCGCCAGGCCGAGGCCATCTTCACCGAGTTGCGCAGCCCCTATGCCGCCCAGGCCCGCCGCGACCGGGAGCGGCTGGAGGGAAAGTGACTCCCTAACCTCTCCCCTTCCCCCCGAGTTTTCTCGGAAAGTCTTCGGAAACGCTCACAGCCCCGTCCTCGGGGCGTCTCCGGTGCAGTAGGGCCACAAAAGTCGCCCCGGGGACGGGGCTTCGAGCACTTTCCGAGAGATCTCCCCCGCAGCGGGGGGAAGGGGAGGGGCAAGGAGTGAGGAAGGGGGGTCAACGGAACGGGAACTGAACGGACGTCCAGCATCCAGTTACTCGTACACCTCCTCTTTCAACACCCCGATGAACGGCAGATTCCGGTACTCCTCGACGAAATCCAGTCCGTACCCCACCACGAACTCGTCCGGCACCTCGAAGCCCACGAAGTCCAAAGGCACGTCAATCTCACGCCGCGAGGGCTTGCTCAGGAGCGTGCACACCCGCAGGCTGGCCGGTCTCCGCGTCCGCAGATTGCGCGTGATGTAGTCCAGCGTGTAGCCTGAGTCAATGATGTCCTCCACGATCAGCACGTGCCGCCCCTCAATATTCTGTTCCAGGTCGAGGAGGATGCGTACCACGCCGCTGCTCACCGTCCCCGCGCCGTACGAGGAGATCTCCATAAAGTCTACCTCGTGCCTTATCTCCAGGTAACGCGTCAGGTCGGCCAGGAATACGAAAGCGCCCTTGAGCACACAAACGAGGAGCAGTTGGTCGTCGTCAGCGTACGTGGCGTTGATCGCCCGCCCCAGTTCCGCCACTCGCGCCTGTAGCGTCTCCTCCGGGATCAGTATCCTGGCCACGTCATCCCGCAATCCCATCTCCTCCCCTCCAGATCCAGTATCCAGTCACTCATACACTTCTCGCTTCAATGCCCCGATGTATGGCAGTGTGCGGAAGCGGTCAGTGTAATCCAGCCCGTACCCTACCACCCACACATCTGGTATCTCGAAGCCCAGGTAGTCAATTGGCACCTCGATCTGGCGGCGCTCGGGCTTGCTGAGGAGAGCACAGGCGCGCAACGAGCCTGGTTGGCGGGCGCGGAAGGTGCGCAACAGATACCCCAGCGTGTAGCCCGTATCCACAATGTCTTCGACGACGAGCACGTGGCGACCGGTGACGTTGGTTCGCGTGTCCATAATCAGCCGCACCTCCCCCGCGCTGACCGTGCCCCGGTTGTAACTGGAAAGGGCGATGAAGTCTACGTGATGGGACACCGTCAGACGCCGGGCCAGGTCGGCCAGGAAGATGAAGGCCCCTTTCAGTACCCCAACCAACACCAAGTCATCGGAGTCGGCGTAGTCCGCGCTGATCTGTGCCGCCAGTTCACGCACGCGCACCGCGATCGCCCGTTCGTCCAGCAACACGCGCTCAATCGCGCTGGGAATTCGCCTCTCTATGCTCATTTGGTCACTCACCACCTGCCATCCTTACTTCGTGACAGCCCCGGCATCTGGCCTCATACACCTCATCCGCTCCCACCAGGATCACGGAGTCGTCGTAGGCTGCCGGCTGGCCGTTGATCAGCCGTTGGGTGCGGCTGGCTGGCCCTCCACACACCACGCAGATAGCCTGGAGCTTGCTCACCTGCTCCGCCCGCGCCATCAGCGTGGGCACCGGCCCAAAGGGTTCCCCCCGGAAATCCATATCCAGCCCCGCGACGACGACCCGCACTCCCCGATTGGCTAGTTCCTCACACAGCGCCACCACGTCGTCATCGAAGAACTGCGCCTCGTCCAGCGCCACCACCGTCGTATCCGGCTCGACCAGCTCCCGCAACCGGGCTGCGTTCTCTACCGCCACTGCCTCCAGTTGCATCCCGTTGTGGGAGGCCACCTCCCCCTGGGCGTAGCGGGTGTCTAGCGCGTGCTTAAAGACCTGCACCTTCTGGCGGGCGATCTGAGCGCGGCGCACCCGGCGGATCAGTTCCTCCGTCTTGCCGGAGAACATGCTCCCACAGATCACCTCGATCCACCCACTGCTAGGCCTATCGTACATCCGGTGTCCCTCCACAACAAAAACAGGGGCAGATACGCACATCTGCCCCCACGCACACCCTGCTATCCTCCTAATCCGTCGCTTCGCTGGTCTCTTCCGGCACTTCGTCTCCCGGAAGGACAAACCCACGAGAGCGCAGGAGTTTCTTCAATGTAGCCAGCGATTTGAGGCCAAACCCCCGCAGGTCGGTCAGAGTCTCGTCTCCTCCCTCCAACCTGGTCAACACGTCACCCACGGTTTTAACGCCCGCACCAATCAACACCTTCTGAGCGCGGGAACCGATTTCCAGCTCTGTAATCGGGAACTCAGGTGAGGTCGCCATCGCCTTGCGTTGCTCCGCCTCGGCAATAGCCCGATCGCGCCGCTCCAGCTTCTTCATGAAGCGCTCCACCTGCCCGCCGGAATCCACAATGCGCTGCTCGCCGGTGAAGAAGGGATGACACTTGGAACAGACGTCGGTGCGGATCACCGACACCGTCGCGCCTACAGTCCAGCTATTGCCACAGGCACAGAGCACCTGGGCTTCAGGATAGAACTCAGGGTGAATGCCTTCCCTCATAGCAATTTCCTATACTCGCGTCGCATATACACTCGCCCGCTTGTGGCCCCCTCGCATGTGCTCGAAGCGCACAAAGCCATCGGCGGTGGCGAAGAGAGTATAATCCTTCCCCATCCCGACGTTCTCGCCCGGCTTGATGCGCATCCCACGCTGCCGCACGATAATGTTGCCCATACGCACAGCCTCGCCGCCGTATTTCTTCACGCCCAGGCGTTTGGAACGGCTGTCACGCCCATTGCGGCTGCTGCCGCCACCTTTCTTGTGCGCCATCTCACACCCTCCTACACCACGATCCTGTCCACCCGCAGCCGCGTGTAGCGCTGCCGATGACCGGCGCGCCGACGATACCGCTTCCGGGGATGATATTTGAAAATCCGAATTCTGGGACCTTTTTCCTGCGCCACCACCGTCGCTAACACCTTGGCCCCTTTGACGGTGGGCCGACCGATCTCGACCCGTTTGTCGTCGGCAATCAACAACACCTCATCCAACTTAAGTTGCTGACCGACCTTGGCAGGCAGCCGCTCGACGAGAATCATATCACCCACCCCGGCCCGGTACTGCCGCGCGCCCGATTTCACAACCGCATACACGATCCACTTTCCCCCTCACTGACAATAGGAGGCCGTGCCTGGTGGCCCGGCCGCCGCAAACATTATACCGAATCTCCCCGATTTGTCAACTGGCCGCGGCTGCTAGCTGCATCTTTGAGTGAGCCGCGCCACGTCACCAACGCTGCACGTGAGCGAACTCTGCGATTTGCCCTCCAGGTCACAGTAGGGATATAATGGGTGCTGTCGCCTGTGAGCCACTTTAGGCAAGGATAACTCATAGCGCGGCCTCCTGCCGCAACCCAAGGTTCTTCACCGCAAAGACGCAAAGAGCGCAAAGGTTTTCCTATTTTGTCTTTGCGTCCTTCGCGTCTTCGCGGTTCAAGGATTTGCGCGGACAACGCAAATGTTGTGAGGCAATACTATAGGGAACTGCGTTCCAACGACGAAGGTCAGCTCAATATCCCCGCCAGAGCATTGTCACCGAACGCTTCCGGTGGTAGAATTAGAGTGTGAAATGAATGAGGTGGAGTAGATGCGCATCACCCGCATTAGTGGAGAGGAACCTGCTCGAACGGCTGGCGGAGCGCGCCCGAGCACAGGGGCTATCCACTCAGACCCTGGTGAATCTGTACCTGTCCGAGCGACTGGCAACCTCCTGAACGCAGAAACATGACCACCCCAAAAACCCCACCCTACTCCGACATTGACCTGACCCGCTGGCGGGAATACGATCACGTCTGGACCGACAGCCTGTGGCTGATCGAGGCCCGCGACCGCGCCGGCGGCCACCAACTCGACTACCACGGCAACTTCGTCCCCCAGATCGCCACCCAGACCTACCTGCGCTACACAAAGGAGAACGACATCGTCCTCGACCTGTTCCTCGGCTCTGGGACCGCGGCCATTGAGGCAGTGCGGCTGAACCGGAGGCTGATCGGCGTCGAACTGAAGCCCGACCTGGTGGAGTACGTGCGGGGCAAGATTCCCCCGCCCCTGCTGGACGACCGCATCCATGTTCTGCAAGGCGACTCCACCAGCGAGGAGACGGCAGCCCGCGTGCGAGAAACGCTCGCGGCGATGGACGCCCAATACGCCCAACTGCTGGTGCTTCATCCCCCCTATCACGACATCATCCAATTCTCAGACGAGCCTGCCGACCTCTCAAACGCTCCCGCCCTGGACGTCTTCCTCGACTACTTTGAGACCGTCGCCCGTCACGGCTTAGACCTGCTGGAGCCGGGGAGATTCGCCACTCTGGTCATAGGCGACAAGTACACGAAGGGTGAGTTGATTCCGCTGGGTTTCTACTGTCTGGAGCGGATGCAGCGGGTCGGATTCCAGCCCAAGGCTATCGTGGTCAAGAACATCACAGGAAATGAGAGGGGCAAGGGGCGCGATAGCAACCTGTGGCGCTACCGGGCGCTGGCCGGCGGCTATTACATCTTCAAACACGAGTACGTCATCGTACTCCACAAGCCCGCTGCGCCGGCCGATGTCCGCCGCGAACTGCTCAGGGTGAAGAAGATGCCCCCCTGGGGCCGGGTGCAGGGCGACGAGTGGGACCGGGCCAGCCGCTTCATCTACTCCATCCGCACACTCGACGCGCTGCGCCGCGAGACCCGTCGCGTGGCAGCCCAAGCCGACCTGCCGCTCCACGACTTCGCCCGCTACGTCATTCGTCGCTGGTACAACTTCCACACCCACCAGGTCGCGCTCGAACTCATCCTGGCCCACCCCCGCACCCGGGCCGAGTCTGACCCCTTCCACCACACGGTGGACTTCTACCTGGATGGAGAGGGGTTCGACCTCAAACTGACGGGGCTGCCCCGGAGCTTTGGCCACGACTTAGCCTACGCCCATGCCCATCCGAATGAGCTGGCGCGCTGGCTGTACACCCACCAGTCGGCTCAAGGGCGATTCCACGCTGCCAACCGGCTCTTCGTCGTCCTGCACGACGCGGAGGACCCCGACCGCACGTGGGAACTGCGCCGCGATTTTGCGCGGCTGGAGCGGGCCATCCACACTTCCCTCGACGAGCCGCGTCTGACGCGCGTCGAGTTTGAGGATAGGGAGGGAAAACGACGCCGACCATTAGCCGGCGTCATCTTCTGCGTGCGGGAGTAGGGGTGCGCAGGCCGCTCTACGTCTCGCCCGCGTACGACCAGTCCCAGAACCAGTAGGCCAGCCCCTTCCACTCCCCCCAGCGTTCAAAGGCCGCCTCGACCTCGGCCCGTCCCACCGGTTCGCCACCGTACCACTCGTGCGAGACCATCTTGAGCGCCCAGGAATCCACGGGGACGAAGTCGTAGCGGCCCAGCAGCATCAGCAGGCAGGCCGCCGCGTACTCGCCCACCCCCTTGAGCGCCAGCAGTCGCTTGCGCAGTTGGGGGGTCGGGATGTCGGCTGTCTTGAGCGCTTCCAGATCGAGATCGCCCGAGGCCACAGAACGCGCCAGTTCCAGCACGTAGGGCGTTCGATAACCCAGCCGCGCTGCCGAGCGCAGCGTCTCCTCGTCCGTGGCAGCCAACTGATCGGGGGTGGGGAAAGCGTGGCGCGTGGGATCCGTAGGCAACGACGCACCGAATTGGGAGACCAGCGCCTCGACCATGCGAATGGTTCCGGCCCAGCGTGTATTGGTGGTCAGGATTGTCTTCACGACGTCCTCAAAGAGCGTGGGCGAGCGGAGAATGCGACCCTGTGCTTTCGTTTCGATGTGCGCCAGCCGGGGTTCCTCGCGCGCCAGGGCGTAGAAGGCAGAGAAATCCTCATCCAACCCCAGCATCCATTGCACCTTGCGTGTAACCTCCTCGCGCTCAGTCACGCTCAACTGCCCGTCCACCTCGACGCTCACGTCGTTGGCTACCTCGTGGATGCGCATCTCAATCACCCGCCCCGAATCCAGTTGCTCGACACGCGTAAGTCCTCCAGTGCGCTCATCTGTGCCAAAGGGCCCGCCCTGAGCGGTGTCCTGAGCCTGCCGAAGGGCGAAGCTGAAGGGGGCCAGCCTCACCCAGCCGTGCGATTTGGCGACGGTGGATAGAGAGAATGGAGGGCGGGCAGGCAACGTCAATTTCACCGTAGCATTCATAGGATCTCGATCTCCCAGTCCACGACCTGTACTTCGGGGTGGTGGATCTCGATCCAGTGTATAGCCCATTCGAGGACGGTGTGGACGCGGCCTGGGTCATTGGCGATGGTGACGAAAGCGATTTCCGCCGCCTGCCAGACATCGTTGCGAGCCACCTCAGCGGCGGCCAGGTTGAACTCACGGCGCAGGCGAGCCAGGAGCGGCTTGAGGAGGCTGCGCTTGCCTTTCAGCGAGCCATTGCCGGGGAGATGTAGTTCAACAGTACAGGCACCGATGACCATGGCGTGATGCGTGAAACGCGATGCGTGATTGGGATACAATCAGTATAGCATGCCCAGGTGAATAGTCAAACCCGGTGCGTCCATTCTTGCGTGGCGTACTTCTGCGCCCGCAACTCTTCTGCCCAGGCACACTCCTCGTCGGTCAACGTGCCTGGCTCCAGGCGAAGGTTCAGCGCCTCGGCGAAGCCCGCTGCCACTGCATCAGCCGCCTCGTTCCAGGTGACCGGTCGCTTGCCCTGAGCGCCCGCCCTGAGCTTGTCGAAGGGCACAGTCGAAGCGGAACCGAAGGGCCCCAGAGCCTCCTCGACAGTCGTGGCACGGACGCGCACGCGAGCGGGATCAGGGCGGGCAGTCAGCAGCGGGCAGATACGGGTGATATCGCCGTACAGTGGCAGCGTGCCGTGCTGGAGCACCACACCCTGGGCACGCATCTGGGCACTGCCCACCAGTTTCCGCCCGCCGACAGTGATCTCGTAGTCAGAGGGCACCTCGAAGCAGACCGGCCCATCGAGGCGACGATCCCCCACATCCCCCCCAGCCCCCCCTATGAGGAGGGGAGCCACCCGCCGGTCAGCGACGAGACCTGTGACGCCCAACCGCTCCAGCCCGCACACTAGCCCCGCGCTGAGACGGCGGTAACTCTCCACAATATCCCCAGCCACGCGCGGCTCTGCCTCCGGCGCGACCACGCTGTAGGTCAGTTCGTCCACGTGGAGGATGGCCTTGCCGCCGGTAGGCCGGCGCACCAGGCCGAAGCCTGCGGCCCGCACAGCCTGGAGATCCACGTCGGCCAGGGGCTGCCCCCGGCCCAGCGAGAGGCTTGGCGGCTCCCAGGCGTAGAGACGGAGCGTGGGCGGAACCTGCCCCGCTGCGACCGCGCGCAGGATCGCCTCGTCCACCGCCATATTGACCGCCCCGCCGGCCGGGGCCGAGCGGAGCAACCGCCAGGCTGCAAGGGGATAGTCGCCCACAGAAATGCCTCCTCAGAAGTTGCCGTCTTGTCACAGCGGGGTATAATTGTAACACCATCCGTCACAAGGAGCAAAGATGAACTCGTGTACCTACTGTGATGCCAATGCCCTCTATCGCGACCGCGAAAGCGATGCCTTCCTGTGCCCAATTCACGCCCGGATGGAGGTGACCGGGCCGCGGAGCGAAGCGCCCCGGCCGCCACTCACCATCCGGCCTGCCACACCCGATGACCGGACGTGCATCGCCGCCCTCGCGTATGCCTTCTGGGGCGAGATTCAGGTCGAGTCTTGTGGCCACAGTTACCAGGTGGACATACTGCCAGCCTTCGTTGCCTGCGATGGAGACGAGATCGTCGGCGCGGCCAGTTACGCCCGTGAGAGGGATGCGACCCACTTGGTGATGCTCAGCGTTCTGCCCCGGTGGCAGGGCCGGGGAGTGGCACGCGGGTTGATCGCAGCGGTGGCCAAGATGACGCGGGCCGAGGGTGCGGAGCGGGTCATCGTCGCCACGACTAACGACGACCTGCCTGCGCTAGGGCTCTACCAGCGGCTCGGGTTCACGATCACGGGAGTGCTCGTGGGCAAGCTGCTGGAGCATCACGGCGGGATTGAGCCGGGCTTCGCCGGCATCCCGGTGCGAGACGAGATCCAGATGGAATTGCGTCTGTGAGCGGGCGTCCGATCATCGCCATCACCGTCACGTAGGGACCCCACCAGCGTAGCGCTTGAGACCACAGCCAAACTGCTGGCGCAGGAGGTCACGCTGGTGGCTGTCCGCTGTCGCTACTACAGGCATAGTGTCACAGCCAGAGGTTGATCTGGCTTTGACCGCACCGCCGTAGAACAGGCGGTGCTGTTTGCTTGGCTAAACCCATCCAGCACCGATGCGACCGAGGGGCGTGGCAAGTGAGGAGGGCCTGGTGGAGACGATCCGGTTGGCGGCTCAAAGGATACACCACTGGCACCAATAGCGCCGCAAGCTGCAGCACAAAAAAACACCCCAACCGTGACAGGTTGGGGCGGTCGTTTCTCCATCACTTGTACGCCGCCTAACCGGGTGCTCACGCTTTAGTAGCAGTGAGTGTCAACCGGCGTTTCCGCGCCATCCCATAAGTAAGCACAATCGCCGCCGCTGTTCCAGATAGCCAAACCACTGCCATAGTTGAAGCCGCACCACTCTGGGTGATCCTCATTCGTGTACACCCGGCAAACCTGCCCCGGCTGCATAACGAAGTTGGGGAACGTAAACACGTGGTTAGCCTTGTCGCGCAACGTCCAGCCGTCCAACTGAATAGGCCGAGTATCATCGTTGCGAATGTCAATATGCTCATCGGGCTCTTGACTGCCTACTCCGTCATAGGAGATGTGTGTTATAACGACGTTCCCTGTAGTCTGTGGTGGCAGCACATCCCCTGGTTTTGGTGTACTCATCGGCGTGAGCGTGGGAGTCATCGTTGGCGTGGACCTGTGAGTCGCGGTCAGCGTAGGAGTAGCGCTCGGCACAGGGGTGAAGGTGGGGGTGGATGTGGGAGTCGCGGCTGGCGTGGAGGTGAGCGTTGGCGTCAGCGTGGAGGTTGGGGTTGGCGTCGGCGTGGGGGTGGGAATGGATGTGGGGGTCAAAGTCGGCATGGGAGTAGGTGTTGGCCTCGATGTGGGTACGGAGGTGGGGGCCGGTGGCGGCGGTGGCACGTTGGTAGGTATTGGCGTCAGCGTCGGTCGCTGCCGGGTGGGCGTGGACCTTGACGTGGGTATCGAGGTCGGCTCGGGTGTCTCAGTTGGCCCTGATGTCTCGGTCGCCCCTGACGTTTCGCCCGGCGTCGGCGTTCTTGCCAGTTCTGCCACCTCTCCTGGCCTCGGCGTCTTGGTTGGCTCTGGCGTTTGCGCCAGGTATGGCGTCTCCTGCGTCGGGTGAGGAAGCGACGACGTGGACCAGGGCGTCGCGGTGACGGTGTGAATGGGATATGCAGCAAGAGGGGAGCGCTCGGGCAGGACCCTGATTTCCTGCCCAGCCAGCACCACGACGGTGGTTTCCTCAGCCGTCACGTCCACCACTCCCTCGATCACCGCCACATGGGTAGCGCCGTTGGACTCTACGGTGATCGCAAATTCCGTGCCGCGCACCGCCGCAACTGCCGTGGGGGTTTCAACCCGGAAATAAGAGGCCGTGTCGGGCAGGCGATTCACACGGTTGTAGGTCCGTCCCAGCCACTGATGAAGGACGATGGCCTTGCCGCTGCCGTCTCGCCGGGAACTCATCTGGGCAACGGTCACCTCTGCCTCGGCTCCCAGGTCCGTGGTACTTCGGTCGAAGAAGGCCAACGTGGCGGCGGAGAACCGGCCAGTGCGGATCCGGTCCCCCGCCTCAATCCGATCGCCAGCCGTTGAAAGCCGCCAGGCATCACTCTCGACCGGCAGCACCTCCACCGTACCGCTCACCTGGACTAAGGTGCCCGCCTGGGCGACGGACTCGCCAAGCCAGGCCTGGAGAAACAGGCCGCCGAAGATAAACAGGATGAGGACGAACGCAGCCTTCAGGGCTGACCGTAGTACGGGTGTACGCCTGGGCACGGCGAGACTTTCCAGCCTCCCGAAGATAGCAGCGACCCGCTCTACACAACGGGCGAGCAGGCTGGGCGATACTGCCTGGCTGCGTTTCTTCTCGGCCAGCGCCTCAAGCATCCGGCGCTTCCCGGCGGCGAACGCGGCCTGGCTAGAGGCTGGTCGTGGCGCGCGGCGCACCTTGAGAACGATCTCCAGGAGGGGACGCAGGTCGGCGGTGTATTCGGGGTAGCGGGCCAGGCACTCCTCCACCGTGGCCCGGCCCTCCTCCAAGGGCAACAAACTCGCATCCAGCGTTTGGTTCAAAGCCCGCTCGAACAGCCGGTGGCGCTGCAGGGAAGGCAGGCGAGATGGCGATAAATTCTCTGCCGGTTCTGTTGGCAGCGCCAGAGTGAAGGTGCTGCCCCTACCCAGTCCCTCACTGGTGGCCCACACCCGCCCGCCGTGGGCTTCAACGACCGCCCGGACGACGGTTAACCCTATGCCAACGCCGCCGAAACGTCGGGTGGTGGAACCGTCTACCTGAAAGGAATCGAAAATCTCATCCAGATGCTCCGAGGCAATCCCGACCCCCTGATCCTGCACGGCCACGTATACCCACCCCTCGTCCGCCCAGGCCCGCACGTGGACCAGGCCCCCGTCGGGGCTGAACTTGATAGCGTTGTCCAACAGCCGGGACAACGCCACCCCCAGGCGCTTCTGGTCCCCCGGGATCGGCGGCAGGTCATCAGGGAGGTCAGCCTCGAACCCGATCCCCGCCTGCTCGGCGATGCGGCGGTACTGTTCCAGTGTGTTTTCCACCCATTCCGGCACCGAGAGGGGAGCTAGGACCAGCGTCTCCTTCGGAATGGTCCGCGTGAAGGTCAGGTTGTGAACCACGCGGGAGAGTTCCTCTGTCCGATCATAGACAACTTGCAGCGCGTCCCGTTGCTTTGGCTGCAGCGGTCCCAGGGTGCCGGAGAGGAGCAAGTCGTTGTAGCCCTGGATGAGGGTAAGCGGTGTGCGCAGTTCGTGAGCTACGTTCTGCTTGAACTCACTCTGCAGCCGTTCCAGTTCTCCCTCCTGATACTGGGGGAGCTCCTGGACAGCATCGGACCACGCGATCGCCATCCTGGTCAGAGCCCGCTGTTGTAACGACTGGATCGCATCCACAGGCCTGCCCAAAATCCAGGCCACTGTCTCATCTTCCAGCCCTTCGACGAACTTCAGGAGGATAACCTGGCGCTGGTCATCGGTGAGGTGGGCGATGGCAGCAGCCAGATGCTGAGGGGTTGACGGCTGTTCAGCGGCCTTCTGGGGATCGGCCACACCCGCCGCCAGCTCTTCCTCAGGCCGAAGCCTGTCCGCGACAAGATTGCGGGCGATGCTGTACAGCCAGGCCAGCAGCAAATCGCCCTGATAGGTAAAGCGATCAATGCTCTCCACCAGGCGCACGAAGACCTCGCCGGTCAGATCCTTGGCCGTGGCGACCTCTCCCACGCAGTAGAAAATATAGCGGTAGATGGCTGGCTGATACCGGGCATAGATCTCAGCCAAGGCAGCCGGGTCCCCGCTTTTCGCCCGCTGGATCAAATTGACCCTGTCCACGAGCATTTCCTCCGCCTAATGCAGGCAAGAGAGAATATACTGGTGATTGTCCAATGGACCCATCAAATCTAGAAGTTCAGCGAAACATGGGCAATCGCCAGAGAATAGAGCGCAGCTCGGAGAGAGAAAGGCTGGCCGTTGTCGGAGTACAGGCCATGGCCGCGCCTTCGAGGTGGGATCGCTTGCAACACCGATTCGGGTTGCCCGGCACGCGGCAGTTACGTAGATAGACGCCTTCACTACTCATCTCCAGACAAATCCTCAACACTTGCTCGCCGTGGCGGTAACCTAGCAGGATGGCGTCGGCACCAAACTGTCGCTCACTGAGCGACTCCCACCCTGCCTCCGCCGACGCAGCCTAGTGAAGGCGACAGTCTCGGCGGCCGTGGAGGCCCCTTTGGAATCTATAGTATCCTCTAGCTATTGTACAATATACCAAAGAATCGTATGGAATAGATGAAAGAAAGATTAAAAAAATGACAAAAACCCCATCCCGAAGGAACAGGGCCGAGGGCTAAAGCAGATCCTCGGCGTCGAAGTAATATCCCTCGCCTGGAACAGTGTGAATATACCGGGGCGACCTGGGATTCGGCTCCATCTTACGCCGTAGCCGGTGGATGCACTGCTTCACCAGGTCCGGATCGCCGATCCGCTCAGGCCCCCAAACCTGGGCCAGTATAGCGTCCGTGCTGAACACCTTGCCAGCATGACGGATCAGCAACCGGATCACCTCAAACTCCTTTGGAGTCAGATACACAGTCCGGCTCCCGATCACCAGTTCGTGGCGGCCACAGGCCAGCGTGATTGAGGCTGCAGGAAAAAGGAAGTCACTCTTCCCGTCAGTGCGCTTTCTTGCCCGGCGCAGGCAGGCCATCAGGCGGCCGATCAGCTCGGAGCCATCGAAAGGCTTGACTACATAGTCATCTGCGCCCACAGATAGACCCCGCACAACGTCCTCGATGGCGCCCTTGGCGGTGACAAAGACAATGGGCACATCCGTCATCTCCCGCAGACGGCGGCACGCCTCAAAGCCGTCCACGTTAGGCATCATCACGTCCAGAAGAATCGCATCGGGGCGAGTCTGATAGGCAACACGCAGCCCGAGGAGCGCATCCTGAGCCACCACAACGTCGAAACCGTTCGCGGTCAGCATAGCCCGGAGCATCTCCAACACATCGGCCTCATCGTCTACGACAAGAACGCGGAATCGGCGGCGCACTTCTTTCTGCTCGCTCAAACGGGCCGCCTGGCCCAATCTTGCCCAGCGCCTCGATTACCTGCACAAGAGCGCGGCCCTGGGCTACGACGCGGTCGGTAGGACCTGGGAATGTCGACGTGATCACGAGAACGTGGGAAAGTTGCTCCACAGAAACAGACTAAACGAAAGGAGCAGCTTTTCCAATGAGCAGTATAGCAGTCAAACAAAAAAAGAAAATGATCATCTACCTCGACTACGGGAACCGCTCGGCTGAGCTCGCGTTACACGCAGTTGGCTGATCTGGTGTATAATCTGACACCAGGAGAAAGCCAATGGACGAAGCCGTTCAACGATTCTTTTGTTACCTACCTGACCGTGCGCGGACCAGCCCAGGCCGATCACTTGCTGATCTATCGCCAAGAACCTGTCCGGCCCAACTTGATCCGCAAGCGCCTGAAGCGCTATGGACAGGCAGCAGGAGTCAAAGTCTGGCCTCACCGGCTGCGCCGTACTCTGGCCACGCGATTGCTGAGCCAGGGTATGCCGATCACCTCGATCCAGCGCTTGCTGGGCCACGACAAACTGGAGACGACGATGATCTACGCCCGTGTATATGATGAAACTGTTCGTCAGGACTTTGAGCAGGCTATGGCTCGTCTAGGCCATATTTCGTCGCTGACCGATTAATGATGCGCTCTCGGCCGTTCTTGCCTGGTGACGGAGCGCCATCCGCAACCAAGACATATAGTGCCTTTAGATAGTCTGCTATCACACGCTCGCTGGCAGTGGCCAACGATTCTGGCAGGTTAGGTGTCTGGACAAAATTGCGTATGGCATCTATGATTGGTCGGTAGCTATCTGTTTCAAACACCGATTGAGCACTTTGGAGGATCATTGCCACTCGTTCCGTTCCAATGACTGTCTCGGCAAATGGCTCTGCCATCGGGTGTAGAGATTTGTTCTGTGAATCCTGTTCGCGGCAGATGAACAAGGAATTGGAAAATTCTACAAAGCGCCCACACCTGCAGCCCGGTCTACAATCTGGCCCGCATGCTTTCTCCGCTCCCCTGTCGTAGAACAGCTCCGTATTCGGTCCGGCTTTTCGGGGCGTCTCCATTCCATCAATTCCGCCACCCTGCACCCAGTAGTTATCATCCGCCCCGAGCCCGACAATACGGCTCCCAGGAACTCCTACCCTGATCCACGCCTGGCGTGTGACCTCATCACCCGGTAGATAGTCGCCCAGGACCTTCCCGCCCTTAAAATACGAAACCCAGATGCGGCTCTTGTCTATCCCTATCAGCCCGGCGTTTTCGGTCTCAGCAGCGCGGTGATGTATCCGACCTGCAACTCCTCGCCGATGTCCTTGCCACCGATCACCGTGGCGTCGGCGCGGATAAAGTTGATGGTGCCTTCATCGTCGCGCTCGAAACTGCCAAACTCTGGCCCACTGAGCGTCTCCAGCACACCGGGGCCTTCTTTATCGGCGCCCTCCCCCCGCACTACCAGCGCATAATCTCCCTCGCTGGCGCCCAAGGGCTCCCGCGCCTTATCGGGAATCTCCAGAGCATAGTACTCGACACCAGGCACCAGGGAGATGCGTCGCTTTCCCTTCAGCGGTTGCACGCGGAACGACTCTCCGTCGACTTTCAACTCGCGCCCTACGGTGTACTTGTCAATCTCCAGTTCCGCTATGGCGAACCCGCCACCCTCAGTGTCCGAGAGAGTGATGGGCACCCAGATGCGAGCGGCGGGGTCCACGTCCGTGCGGGTCCGGCCAGCGATCAGGTATTCGCTCAGCGCCTTCATCCAGCGCTGGGCGCGGATGCAGGTCTCTATCCAGGCCAGGGCATTGACGGTGGTCCAGTCATCCTTGACTCTCTCAAACAGTTGACCCGCCTCCCGGTACCACCTCAGCGCGTCCATCTCGCTGCCGAGCAACTGATGCACCAGCCCGAGAGCGTAGGCAGCCACCGCTTCGTTGTGGCGCTGGTAGTGGGACGCCTGGCGCTGGAAGATGCGATGGGCCTTCTGACAGTCGGCCAACGCTGGTCCCAGCTTTCCCATCTCGCGGTGCGCGTCCGCCAGGTGGATCAGAGCCACCGCCTGGCTCACGTTGGCACCTGGTTCCTGGCTGGCCTCCACGGCATCCAGCGCACAGCGCCTGGTCTCCGGCAATCTCCCTTCCCTGCGCAGCGAGCGGGATCTCTGTAACAGGTCATCAATAAACGGGGGCAGTTCCTCGCAGTAAAGCAGTTCGGACGGAATCAGTTCAGGTGGCAAGTTGATCATACGCCCTCCTGTTGCTGACTGCCTTCTTTCTGCTCGCTGGGCTTCCCGGCTTCGGGTCCGAGCAGTTCCTGCAGCCGCTTCAACGTCAGCATCGCTTCGGGTGGCATGAACTCACGCCTGATGGTGTTGTAGGACATCCAGCGCAAAGCCTCCACGAAGCGCAGGGCCAGGATGTAGGGCTCGATCGCCCCCTGGCTCACAACCGTGGACTGCAGAGCCTCTGTGAGCGTCACCACCAGGTCGGCCTGAGCCTGTATCCGGGCCATGTCCATCCGCAGAAGTTCCGCCTCCCCCTCCGCTCTGCTCGTCAGCGCTCGGGTCTCCCAGTCTGTGTGCCAGGCCTCGATCCACTGCTTAGAGACGATGTCGGAGAGTTGCTCGGTAGTCTCCTTGTCCCTGGCTTTCACCTCGATCGCGCCGATTTCCACACTTAGAAGCTTGGCTCCCACCCTACTTACTCTCTCTTGCAGTCCCTCCTCTAATCGCTGGCGAATCTCCTCCCGTGGATGCTTCTGATCGGGCTGCGGGGGGGCGATCAGCCAATCCAGCCGGTACTCCGCCAGGATGTTGCGTAGAAGACCCTCCGTGAAACCAATGACCACCCGCCCTGCCCACGTCATAAAAGTGTCCTCCCGCTCCGGCTCACGGATCCACTTGTTGGTAGCTGCCTTAAAGACGGCCTCTTCTGCGTAGGGGTAAGCCCCTTCCGTGTGTACCTTCCATCCGGGATTCCCGGGCTGGTCATCAATCTGGAATGAGATATCCGCCTGGCAACTGATCGGGATGCCCTCTTTTGTCAGGGCGAATACTTCATATACCCAGCGCTGGGGGCGCAGGTCAATGATCTCCCAGGCTTTCTCGAAGCGCTCCACGTCCTGGATGCCAGCGCCCAGGATGCGTTTGATGCGCCCGTACTGCTCGGTGACGACGGCGGTGTCATCGTGAATGACCAGCGTAGCGGGGCCGCCCACGCGTTCGGCAAAGGAGTCCTTTCCAAAGCCAATCTTCCCTTCCCTAATCACGACAATGGGGCGACGCCCGAGTTTGCCGAACACAATGCGGTTCAGCGCATCGTGTGCCTCCTTGAGATCTTTGGTGGCGTACAGCCTGTAAAGCAGGTTTGAGGCTAACAGGGGGATTGCTACCAGTGCGCCCACTACAGGGAGCGACACGCCAACTGAGGCCAGTGCCAGGGAAAGCATGGCTCCCAGGGATGCTGGGCCGACCTGATCAGCATTGGGTGTGGTTTCAGCACTGCGCAGCCACACTTCGGTCGCCACCCCCAGCGCGGCTGCTAGGAATAGCACCACGCCTAACGTGAGCAGCGTCCGCTTGAGGTGATCCACGTACCGTTTGAACGGGAACATGTCAACGTCTCCAAGTCCGTTGCGCTACTCTGTGATGGCCTCGCGGATACCCATCAGCGCCTGCAAAGTCTCCCCGGGCACTATCTGTCCCAGCGTAGGCTGCTGTCTCATCAAACCCTCTAGAATTGACACAAGCAGATTGAGGGCCGTCTCGGGGCGCAGTTCCGTCCTTTCCGCGCTCAGCTCTTCCAGCTGGCGGCCCAGCCTCAGAATCAGATCCGCTTGTGCCTCCGCTCGTGCCCGCTCCACCATGCGCAGCCACTCGGCCTGTCCCTCGGCCTGCCTGAGCGTGATTCTGCGCGTCCATTCTGCCTGCCAACTGCGCGCCCGTTTCACGTATACCTGAGGATCTGCTGGCTCCAGGTCGCTAATGCCCCCGCCGATCAGTCGAATGCCCAGCGGCTCGAGTTCTGCGGCCAACCGCTCACAGAATATCCGCGCGATGCGTGTGCGCGGGGGCTCTCCACCGGGCTGGTAGGGACCATACAGGTCATCGAAGTCATACTTGCTGATGATGTTTTGCAGGATGCGCTCGGCGATCATGCGCGACAGCTCGTCCCACGTGCATTGCTTCATCCTTGCGGGGATCTGCCCCTTGCCCTCGTGCTCCACCCTCTGGGCGAGGAAGGCCTTGTGCGCAGCGCTCTTGTTATAGGGCAGAGGCTCGCCCAACCTCGGCTGTCTGCCGCGGGCGTCAATCTTGCATGGCGTGAAAGTCAGCACCC
Source organism: Anaerolineae bacterium (assembly GCA_046760785.1). Taxonomy (GTDB): domain Bacteria; phylum Chloroflexota; class Anaerolineae; order B4-G1; family B4-G1; genus JBHIET01. The sequence goes on from JBHIET010000043.1 coordinate 25,629, forward strand.
TGATCTTGATGCCATCCTTGGTCAGCGCCTCCACGTGAAAGGCCCGCAACTGGGGACGGAGATCAATGGTTTGCGCAACCTGGTCGGCGAACCCGGTGAAGATAACACCTGGACCTTGCACTCCTTTGAACCTGATGCCTTCAGAGACTGCCACTGCATAGTCGCAGTCCGTGAGGATGAACCCAGGGCCGGTCGTAAATCGGCCGAACGGGTTGCCGGGCACCCGTTCCTCTACCCTATCTTCCTCACGTAGCTCGTCCACGACTACATAGACGGGAAAGTTCAAGTGCTGCATGTAATCTCGCAGGAAGTTAAAGACCTTGTTCCGATGGTCTTTTCCGGGGAGTGGGAGCAAGAAGCCGCTTGCGATGTAGAGGCCAGGCAGGAAAGCCGCACCACTCGCAACCAGGGATAGGAAAAGCACCACCCCAGCCAGGTACTCCTGGAGACCGACGATGAGGAGGAGCCATAGCAGGAACCATGCACAACTTAGCAGGATGGCGAGAAGCCTTTGGAGTGGTTGCAGGAACCAGAGCACCAGCAGGACGGGGATGCCCATAGTGAGGACTACAACGAGGATGGGGGAGAGTACATTCTCACCCTGCGCGTAGCGGGTCAGGCCCGCGACCCAGAGGATGGCGAGTATAGGCGTCACGACGACTGCAGCGCGCCTGCTCTTGAGCCACAGATAGAGCAGTAAGCATACAGCGAGTCCCGAAAGCAGCCAACCGTACAGCGCCGCAAACAGTATGTTGAATCCAGACAAGAGCGTGGTTAGGTTGAGTCTAGTTAGAAGGGTGATTAGAGGAACGTGTAGCGCAAACAGTCCCACCAGAGCAAATACGAGGAGCGGCATATAGCAGCCGATTGGATCGCCTGGCACCCCCCCGGCTCTTTGCCTCTGACGTGTAGCGACTTGTTCCTGTAGGCTCTGCGCTTCACTCATAAGACGATATCAGGTAAGAAAAGAACTGGGGCGACCGCGAGCCCATTCCCCGCTCGCTTTCGTCCGCGACGTGATACGCTCACACTTACAGCTTGCTGTGTCTACCCGGTATCCCGCTTGATCTCGGTGATGCGCCCCCAGGCGTCCGCGCGTACGATGTAAGACACGCGCGGATTGGGGCGACGGCCTGTGCCCTGAGTTGATTGAGGCAATTGGTATATCTCCTGCCGGGCGACCTTTATCTCGATGCCGCCGTCGTCAGTGCGCACCAACTCGTCCCAGACCCACGTGGCGGCCTGGCCCCACAGCTCGACCTGTGGTGATAATGGGACCCCTACTGTAGTTGACAGGTCCACGCTGGGGGAAAGGCGCAGGATTTGCTGATCAGTCTGTCCCTCGAACTCTATGTAGCCCATCAAGCCGATTGGGTTTGCGCCCTTGGGATCAAGCCGTCCCAACTCGACTTCAGCCTCCCGCCGTACGATCTGTGCCAGCTTCTCATCTTGCAGGAAGATGGGACATGGGAGCACTTGATTCATACATCCAACGTACCGCCGTGCTGACGCCATTGAGGAGGAATAGGTCAGCGAGAGGCTGAGACCCACGTATCCGATCAAGGAGATCAGAGGTATAGCGCGTTTTACTCTCTCTAGGATGTCAGGCGATGGAGGTGGGGGCAGCTCTTGCTCGGGGGGCGCTTCTTGCTCAGCGATAGGCGCTTCCTCTTCAGGTGTTTCCTCAGGCGCTTCCTCACGTTCGAAGAGCAGCCGGTTTGCTAACCCCCACAGATCCTCGGACTTCACAAGCGCGTAGGTCAGGAGTAGAATCAGCCCCATGGCCATCACCGGCACCAGTATGGTCTTCAATTGCGCGCTGAGCCGTATTCTCGGCCTCATTCTGCGCCTGGCAGTTCTCCACTGCTTCAGCAATTCGCTTTCGCGCAGCCTATGTCGTCCTTCGTATACGCTCTGGATGACGACCAGACAGCCTGCCACAGTCGCCACTGTTGCCAGCAGGCGTATAGCCAGATTGAGCCCTATCCAGAGCCCCGCTATTCCCAGTACGCCGAAGAACAACGCCGCAGCAGTGATGACGAGAGGAATGTAGAAATGCGGCTCCATAAAGAACAGCAGCCCCCAGCCTCCCCGCTCCTCTGGGCTGGCTTGCTGCCACAGCTCCCAGGGGGTGTTGTCGGTTTGGCAGCGTGGACACACAGTCCCAGAACTGTAGTATCCTTTGCAAACGATACATTCAGGCATTATCTGCCCCCCGCCCATCTGGGCCACCTAGCCTCGCATACTGCCACCGAGTTAAAGAATATCACAGATTTACCTCAAGCGCAAGCGCCGTTGCCAGGCTGCCTTGGGTGCATCTCAACCTGGGGGCGAACCCTTCCGCAAATTCCAAGCTTGTAGATGCACCTATTTGCCAGTCGGCTTCTCTTGAGGTAGAATTCACAGGCCCGTGCGGCAACTGAGCCCCTCTTCCTTGGGCTGGTCGTGCCATCGTAACAGTCAATGGCCTCTTGGCGTGGGGTGTATTTCAATTTGGTGCCACATCCGTCGTGGTGAGCCGCACCGCCGTGAACAGGCGATGCTGGAGCGCCCATCCAGCACCGGCGCTTCAGGCCGGTGCACTTTCCGTTCGCCACGCCGCCCGGAGCTGAACCGCTCGGCTGAGCTCGCGACGAAGCCT
>JBHIET010000044.1:0-28267 GCA_046760785.1 Anaerolineae bacterium
ATGATCTGTACAATCACTGTTACGATTTCCAGGGGTGCGAAAAACAGGCTAAGGCTTGGACAGCGGTCAATTCATCGGTACTCAAGACGCGTTCGCCTTTCTTGGCCAGTTCCGGGGCCTGGCGATACAAGGAATTGATGTCTTCAACCTTCTCGTCGAACTGATCATCGGGGACTGGCGTCAGCCAACAGCGCACTTGGTGCGGTTTGAGATCAGCATCTTTTTAAGAGCCTCGCCGCATGTCTGGGCGAGATTTGGTCAACGATGCCGCGTTTCAGGATTTCGTCCGCGATTTCGCGATTCGTCCAGTGGCTGATGGGCCGTTCTGAGTCCTCTGGGTCTTCGCAAGCCATCGCTGTGATCCGGCAGACTTGATCAGCTGTGATCCGCGCTGGCGCTCCAGGGCGAGGTAAGTCTTCCAGACGTTCTTCAACGCTCAAATCGGCCAGAGGAATTGGTTGCAAGGCCAGCCAGCGGTTGCGCCACCTCCGGGCAGTAATGACGCCGATCTTAAGCTCTCTGGCAATCTGGGCATTGTTCTTGCCGTCAGCGGCTGCCAACACGATTCGTGCTCGTAGGGCTACTTGTTGAGGTGCAGTGTGTCGATTGACCAGTTCCTCTAGTCCTTGACGTTCTTCGTCCGTCAGATGAATCTCGGCAGGCTTTGGGCCTGGCATTTTGCTCACCTCTGCTTCATAGGTATGTTGATCATACCACGCTATCCAAGCCCCCGACCGCTTTGGTGCTGGCAGTCGCAGCCTCCTCTCACGATTCCGTTGCCAACCCTGGCGTTCAGCACCGCTATACTGAACTATGGCAGAACAATGGGTTACCTCCCGATGATTCGGTTGTAACAAATATTTGCACAGCCTCGTGTCGCACCCTCTTGATTGAGCTGAGTGATCTTCGCGTAAAGCCCGTAGCTGTCAAGGTAGTACAGAGCATAGGCGCCACACCCTGTAAACCGGCTAGGAGGAGGCAGGTGATGCACAGGTGTGCTCTCGAAAAACCCGATAGCCTCCGCCACCACGCTGCGGAACTTGGGCGACTGAAAAGTATGCAATTCAACGTTCACTGAACTCATTGCTTCTCACCTCCTCCTAATCCAGGCGCAAGCCCGTGATTGATCATAACCTGCAAACATCTCTACGGACATAACTCGGCGCTTTCCACTGGATTCCGCAGCACCCCGATCCCCTCCACCTCCACCTCGACCACATCGCCTGCCGCCAGCGGCCCGATGCCGGCCGGGGTGCCGGTCATGATCGCGTCGCCCGGCTCCAGCGTCATGATGGACGCGGCGTAGGCGATGAGTTGCGCCGGGGAGAAAGCCATCTCGCTGGTTCGTCCACACTGGCGGATTTCGCCGTTCACGCGGCAGATGACTTCCAGGTCCGCTACTTCTCCCTCGCGCAACCCGGTCACCAGCCACGGCCCCAGCGGGCAGAAGGTGTCAAACCCCTTGGCCCGGGTCCACTGATTGTCGCGTCGCTGCAAGTCACGGGCGGTGACGTCATTGCCGCAGGTCACGCCCAGCACATAGTCCCACGCCTTCTGCGGCGTCGCGTTCCGGCAGCGCCGCCCGATGACGACCGCCATCTCCGCCTCGTAATCCACCCGTTCCGACTGCGGCGGAAGGACGATAGGCATACCTGATCCGATCACGCTGCTGGGCGGTTTGAAGAACAGCAATGGCTCGGACGGCGCCTCCATGCTGCTCTCGTCGGCGTGGGCGGGGTAGTTGAGGCCGACACAGATGATCTTGGTGGGCACGGTTGGGGCCAGCAGTCGGAGGCTGTCGAAGCGCCCGATCTCGGCACCGCGTTCCCAATCGGCGAAGGGCGATGTCCTGAGCTTGTCGAAGGGGGTGCCATCCAGTGCGTACACGCGCTCGTTTTCGATCACTCCCCATCGCGGGTTGCCGTCCACAATCACCCGGACGAGGTGGGTATGATGTTGGCTCATCTCTTGCTCTCCTCTCGCTCAATTGCCAATCGCCCGGTCAATCGCCTCACTCACCGCGTCGTAGCTGGCCGGCAGCTCCAACGGCGGGTTGGCGTGACGGGAGGTGACGGCCTCCAGTGTTTGCTCGTGGTAGCCCACCTTGAAGCCGGTGAATTTGAGGCCGTGGGCCGTCGAGATGACTACGACACGGTCGGATGGTTTGACCTCGCCGCACTCGATCAGCTTGAACAGTACCGCCAGCGCGACGCCGGTGTGCGGGCAGCAGTACATCCCGGTCCGGTCGGCGCGGGCGGCCGCGTTGGCCAGCTCGTCCTCGCTGACCTGTTCGACGATCCCGTCAAAGGCTCCTAACACCTTTACCGCCCGCTCGTAGCTGACCGGGTCACCGATCTGGATGGCGCTGGCCAGCGTTTTCTGTGCCTTTACCGGCCGGTACTCCTCAAAGCCGGTCAGGTAGCTCAGGTAGAGCGGGTTGGCCCGCTCTGTCTGGGCGCAGGCGATGCGCGGCAGCCTGTCAATCAGGCCTAACTCCTTCATCATCAGCAAGCCCTTGCCCAAGGCGCTGACGTTGCCCAGGTTGCCCACCGGGATGACGATCCAGTCCGGCACCTGCCAGTCGAACTGCTGGACGATCTCGATGCCCACCGTCTTTTGTCCCTCTATGCGCAGTGAGTTCATCGAGTTAGCCAGATAGATGGTCGGGTCATGGGTTATCTCCTGCACGATCCGCATGCAGCCATCGAAGTCGGTGTCGAGCGCCAACACCAGCGCGCCGTTGGCGAGGGGCTGGACCAGTTGCGCGGTGGAGACCTTGCCCCGAGGCAGCAGGATGACGGCCGGGATGCCGGCCGCGGCCGCGTAAGCTGCCAGCGCCGCCGAGGTATCGCCGGTGGAGGCGCAGGCCACCGCCCGAATTGGCTTCCCATCGGCGATCATCTGCCGCACGACCGAGACGAGCACCGTCAGCCCCAGGTCCTTGAAGGAGCCGGTATGGGAGTTGCCGCACAGCTTAACCCACAGATCGGGCACGCCGATCTCCTGCCCCAGCCGCTCCGCCCAGAAGCAGTTGGTGTGTCCCTCGTACATGGAAACGACATTCTCGTTGTCTATCATGGGGCAGACCCACTCCTTCTTGCCCCACACGCCGCTGCCGTAGGGCCACTCGTTCGACCGTACCCGCTGATCGAAGAGGCGCATCCAGGCAGCCGCGCTGCGGTTCTTCAGCGCTTCCAGATCGTGCTCCACGTCCAATAAGCCGCCGCAATCCTCACAGTGGTAAACGACGTCATAGATGGAGTAGCGGCGACCGCAGCCCCGGATACACTCCAACCAACAGTTATAGGACATCGCTCAACCTCCTACTGCGTGGGTCTCCACCTGGTGGATGGCCCGATAGCCCTGGGCCGCCAGATCGTCTGTCGGGACCGAGGCTTCATCCGGCTTGTCCGAGAGGCCGAAGAGCAACGCGCCTCGCCTCCACCAGTCCAGTGCCATCTCCCGCACCTCTTGGGTGATGACGATTTCCTCCTGCAACAACTCCGCAGCCGGCCTGTCATCGCCCAGGTGGCCCATGCGCCCGATGGTGGTCTGATACTCGTTGTAGCGAAAGGGCTTGAAAGGGGTAGGATCGCCCTGCCTCACGAGGGCATAGACCTCGTTGTGGATGCGACGCAGGTCAGCAGGCAGTTCCGTAGCGTGGCCGTCCACCTCAGCGATGAACTGCTCGAAGGTCGTCAGTCGCCCGGCGCGCACCTGGGCCACCAGTGGCTCCAGCCGATACAAGCCGCTACCCACAATCAGGCAGATGTAAGCCAGGTAATCCTGGTTGTCGGCGGTGAAAGGGTGGAACTCGGACCGGTTGAGCTGATCATACGCGGCCTGAAAGCGCGCCGCATCGAAATCCGCCCCCAGCAGATCGCCGACGGTGCGGCGAACCGCCTCCACCCGCGCCTGGTCAATGGCGTGATCGTTGCGCCCCCGTGCGCCCAGTGCTGTCTTGTCCAAATCAATAATGACCGCCGTCCGCTCGTTCAGTAGGAAGCCACGCTCGCGGCAGAAACGGTCGAAGTCGGAGAGCGCCGTCCAACGATTGGCCAGGTAGAGAGCTCCTTCCTCCTGCTCGACGACCTCCACGCGCGGGGGCTCGTCCCGGTCAGACCCGATGAAGGCCAGGCCGGGCCACCCTCCGGCACGGCAGATGTTGGCAAAGGCGGTGCCATCATTCATCCGCGTGTCACCCACGTAGATCAATCGCTCGATAGGGGTGCCGGGTGCCTCCAGCGCCCGCGCCTGCTGCAGCAGGTAGGCCATCACGCGGGCATACGCCGGTTGGCTCTTGCGCGGGATGACGCCCTCTGGCAGCCCCAGGTGCTGGCGAACCTCTGTCAGCGGTGGGAGCCTCCTGTCAACCGGCACCAGGTTACGATAGACGACCAAGTCGCTCAGGAATTCATGAACGGATGTGCGGCCATAGCTTCTCATTTCTCGCCTGTCTCAAGCAATCCAAATAGCGGCCTCTCGAACTACAGATTGCCCGGATCGATCTTGCCGTGGATGTGTTGCCTGTACCATGCGACCTCCTTCTCCAGCCCTTCTCTTGCCGTCGTCTGCGGGTCGTACCCCAGCAATTGGCGTGCTTTACCGATGTCGGCGTGCGTCCTCAACTGGTCGCCCGACCGCCTGGGCTTGTGGGCGATCCGGGCCCGCCTGCCGATGATCTCCTCCACGATGCGGATGCCCTCGCCCGTGGTGATGGAGACGTCGCTGCCGATGTTGAGTATCTCGCCCGCGCACCTGTCCCAGCGATCCAGCACGGCGACCAGCCTGTCGATGATGTCCCCGACGAAGGTATAGCTCCGCAGGTGGTGCTCGCTGCCCTCGAAGAGCGGGAACGGGCGGTCTTCGAGGATACAGCGGATCAGCTTGGGATACAGCTTTTCCGGGCGCTCGCGCGGGCCGTAGACGGAGAACAGCCGCAGCGAGCAGGCGGGGAAGCCCCGGTCGCGGGCGTAGGCCAGCACGAGCTGCTCCGCCGCCAGCTTGGTGACGCCGTAGTACGACGTTGGCTTGCATTCCGTCGTCTCGTCCCCGGTCGCGTCCGCCCCGTAGACCGACGAGGTCGAGATGTTGATGAACCCGCGCAACGTGGGGGCCTGCTGCGCGGCCTGTGCCAGGCGGTACGTGGCGGTGATGTTGTTGCGCACGTACATCTCGAACGCGGTCGTGGCGGAGATGCCCGGCTGCGCGGCGGCGTGGTAGACGAACTCGACGCCCTCGGTGGCCGAGGCCAGGTCTTCCTCCGCCAGGTGGGAGCCGATAAAGCCCGCCACGCCTTTCACCAGGATGTTCATGAGGGAACGCCTTGCTTTTCCAGGCTCACCAGTTGCACGCAGATGGCCAGCAGCTCCGTCGCCAGCCGGATGTCCTCGACGGACGGGAAGGAGGGCGCGATGCGGATGTTGCGGTCGCGCGGGTCCTCGCGGTAAGGAAAAGTCGCCCCGGCCGGGGTCAGCTTGACGCCCGCTTGAGCGGCCATATCGACCACGGCCTGCGCGCATCCGTCCGGCGTGTTGAAGCTGATGAAATACCCACCGTTGGGCCGGCTCCACTCGGCGACGCGCTTATCCCCTAGCTCCGCATCCAGGATACTCTGCACGGCATCGAACTTGGGCTTGAGGATCGCCGCGTGCTTTTTCATGTGCGCCTCGATGCCCGCTATGTCCTTGAAGAACAGCACGTGACGGAGCTGATTGAGCTTGTCCGGGCCGATGGTCTGGTAGAATAGCTGCTGTTTGACGAACGCGATGTTCTTCTTGCTCCCACCCATCATGGCCAGCCCCGCTCCGGCGAAAGAGATCTTGGAGGTGGAGCCGAAGAGAAAGACGCGGTCGGGGTTCCCCGCCCGCTTGCAGGCGGCGAGGACGTTGCTCAACCGGTCGGGCGTGTCGCTCAGGTGATGCACCGCGTAGGCGTTGTCCCAGAAGAGGCGAAAGTCCTTCGCCGCCGTCGGCATGTGCGCCAGCCGCTCCACCACCTCGTCGGAGAAGGCGACGCCGGTGGGGTTGCTGTACTTGGGCACGCACCACATGCCCTTGACGCATGCGTCCTCGGCGACGCTGGCCTCGACGGCGTCCATATCTGGGTCGTCGGCCCGCATCTCGATGGGGATCATCTCGATCCCCAGGTGCTGGCAGATGGAAAAAACGATGGTCAGCATCCCAGCCGAGAGATCCAATTGTTTGGGGCAGGGCTTGCCGCGCGTCATGTCGATCTGCAGGTGCCGGGCCTGGAATGCCCGGTAGCGCGCCATCAGCGCCGCTCTGTGCTTTTCACGCTCGTTGGCATCGAGTGTCTTCAACTCCATTGGCTTGCTCCTTTGTCTGATCTCTCAGCGTTCGGTGCCCACGACGTTTCCCTCGTCGTCGGTGATCAACAGCCCCTTGCTCGAATCCAGCAGGGTCAACCGGTTTCCCCACGGGTCTTCCACCACCGCGCAGCGCCCGATCCGGATGTCGAACGGCGGGACGACGACCCGGCCGCCGGCCTCCTCGAAGCGTGCGGCAGCGGCGTCCGCCGCATCGACCTCGAAGTCGATCTCCGGTGGCTGCGGTTCGCTGTGCAGCACGATCTCGGTGACGTCGCCGGGCAGCCGCAGCCCCGCCTGTGCCTCGGTGCGCCAGATCAGCTCGTGGCCGAGCCTGTCACGGTAGAACGCCAGGCCCGCGTCGAGATCGGGCACGTACAGCCGCACGCAGTCAACCTTCTGGAACAGCGGTCGGCTCATCGACAGGCTCATCGGCGGGCGCGGGTTCCCGCTTCCCCTTGAGGAACAGCGAGATCGCGATCAGCAGCACGCCCAGCAGTCCCAGCACGCCGGCCTCGATGCCGATCCACGTCGCCAGCGTGCGCACGATGTATCGCCCCACGTCCAGCCCCAGCGCTATGGAACCGCAGGATCGCGCACATGGCGGCGATGAACCTGGCGATAAAGGTCAGCACTCGACGCATCGTTTCTCCTTTCAGTCACTTGCCCGGAAGCAGGCGCACAATCTCTCGCTCCCGATGCCGCTGGTCAGCAGGCGCTCCTTGCGATTGCTCAACAGTTGCTGCGTCCAGGTGGTAAAGCCGCCGTCGACCAGCAGGAGGTCCAATCCTTCTGAGCTTTGTGCATCGATCCGAAAACATGCTTCGGCATAGTAGCCGCGGCCGCTCTGGCGGTGCTGATCGAAACCCACTTTCACGTCAGGATGCTTTGCGGCGAGTGGATCGACGACATTGGCCTGCAACGTGTCGATCCGTCGCTCGTCCAGCGCCGTGAGCGATACGCGAACGTCCTCGATAGTGTAGCCGAGTTCACCGACTTCGTCCAGGAGCCGGATGTAAAAGTCGAGCTGCTCGATCAGCGCTTCGCTCTCGAATCGGAAGTGGCGCTGGTCCCGCGCGATCTCCCAGCGGCGATTGCCGTCCTTGTCCAGCGTCAGGAACGCCGAGACGAACCCGGCGACGTCGTCTCCCTCGGCCGCGACGTACAGGGCGCAGGCCTGACAGCGGGTCTGGGCCTGGCATACGTCGGGCAGGATGTCCTGCCCCCAGACATCGCGGACGATGGCGGCGATGCCTGGTATGTTGGCTGGCGTGGCCTTGCGAAGGTCAATCACCCAAGATACCCTTTGGCCTTGAGTAACTCGGCGCTCAGGATCGCGCCGCCGGCCGCGCCGCGCACCGTGTTGTGCGAAAGGGCCACGAAGCGGATATCGAACACCGGGCACTCGCGCAGCCGCCCGACGGTGATGGCCATCCCGTGACCTGCGTCCCGGTCCTTGCGCGGCTGGGGCCTATCTCGCTCCTCGCGGTAGATGATGCACGGCTGGGGCGCGGAGGGCAGGCCGAGCTTTTGCGGCTCGCCCTCGAACGCGCGCCATATCTCGACGATCTCGTCCAACGACGGTTTCTCCGCTTTGAACTTTAGGCTGACGCAGGCGGTGTGGCCGTCGATGACGGGCACGCGGTTGCAGTGGGCCGAGACTTTGAGTGAATCATCGTCCACGAACTTGCCGTCCTCAATGCTGCCCAGAATTTTCAGCGGTTCTTGCTCTGTCTTTTCCTCCTCGCCGCCGATAAAGGGTACGACGTTATCGATCATGTCGATGGACGCCGGGCCGGGGTAGCCCGCGCCGGAGACCCCTTGCAACGTGGTGACGACGATGGCTTCCACAGCGTACCCCGCTGCCATCAGCGCATAGACCGGCGGCAGGTAGCTCTGCAGGCTGCAATTGGGCTTGACGGCGATCAGCCCCTTGTTCCACCCCCGGTTCCGGCGCTGGAAGGGGATGATGTCGCTGTGGTGGGGGTTGACCTCCGGGATGAACATCGGCACATCCTCCGTCCAGCGGTGCGCCGAGTTGTTAGAAACGACCGGGATGTCGTTAGCCGCGTATCTCTCTTCGAGCTCGCGCACAGCTTGCTTCCCCATGCTTATGGCGGAGAATACGAAGTCGCATCTGGCCTTGGCCGCCTCCACGTCGCTGGCGTCGCCGACAACCAGGCCCGTTATGCCTTCCGGGATGTCCTCGTCCATCACCCGGCGTCCGGCCACGGCCTCTGCATACGGCTTGCCCGCCGAGCGGGGCGACGCGGCAACGTGAGTGACCTCGAACCAGGGATGGTTTCTTAGCAGCCGCAGGTAGTTCTGGCCGACCATGCCGGTCGCGCCGATGACGCCTACCCTCGTTTTATCTCTCATTGAGACCCTTTCATAATCTGTCCAAAAGACGTCACTGCTCAGCCTGAGCAGCGTAGATCGTTTTCCAGGCTCGTAGCCCCCGTCTCGGGGGCGTCTCGAGCGCAAAACGGCACGGCAAAGTGGTCATCTACCGCATACGACGTCCCCGGGACGGGGACTTGGAGCTTGGGGTGAGTAGTTACCAAAAGACTGCGGAAGTCTGCCGTCTGGCATTTCGAAAGCAGAATCAGTCCCATGTGGCGTCAAAAGCCACTAGACGGAGCACCTTCGAGACTTCCGCAGTCTGGCAGTTTGAATTGCGAAAGGCTCTCTCATTGAGAATCACCTCACTGTGAATCTGTCGTACTGCATCAGCGGCGGCATCCGCCGCGACGACAAGGGAGATGCTGCACTCAGATGAGCCCTGGGCAATGGCAATGATGTTGATGTTGCCCCGGCCCAGCGCGCCGAAGATGCGGGCGGCGATCCCTGGCGTGCCGCGCATTCCCGCGCCCACGGCGGTCACGATCACCACATCGTCCAGTGACCAGACCCGGTCCACATCCCGCCGTGCCAGTTCCAGGGCCATCTCTTCCTCGATAGCCTGGATGACCGGCGGCACTAGTGGCGTGGGGATGACGAAGCAAATGGACTGTTCTGAAGAGGCCTGAGAAATCATCAGGACGCTGGCCCCCTGACTGGCGACGGCGGAGAATGTGCGAGCCGCGATGCCAGGCACGCCTATCATGCCCCGCCCCTCAACCGTCACCATGCTCAGCCCCTGGATCGCGGTGACGGCCTTGATCTTGCCGTCGGCGCTCTCCGGCTCGCCGACGATGCGGGTGCCCGGACAGGTGGGGTTGAAGGTGTTTTTGACCCACAGCGGGATGGAGCGCCGGACGACCGGCAGGATGGTCTTGGGATGGAGCACCTTGGCTCCAAAGTAGGCCAGCTCGCGCACCTCGCTGTAGGAGAGGGTGGGGATCACGCGGGCGTCGGGCACGATGCGGGGATCGGCGGTCATCACCCCGTCCACGTCGGTACAGGTCCACACCTCGTCGGCGTTCAGGCAGTCGGCCAGGATGGCGGCGGTGTAGTCGCTGCCGCCCCGCCCTAACGTCGTGGTCACACCCTCCTTCGTAGCCCCGATGAAGCCGGTGATAACAGGGACGATGCCCTCATCCAACATGGGACCCAGGCGCTCGGAGGTACGGACACGGGTCGCCTCCATCAGCGGTGCGGCATTTTGGAACTTGTTGTCAGTGACGATCAGTGCAGTGGCATCCACCGTTTCACTGCGCAACCCGCGCTGGCGAAGCGCGGCAGCGACGATGCGGGCGTTGATCCGCTCGCCCAGGCTGGTGACGGCGTCCATCGCGCGCGGCGTGACCTCGCCCAGGATGTGGATGCTATAGCAAAACGCCGCCAACTCGTCCATGAACTTGTCCACCTGGGCCAGCAGTTGCACCCGCTCTCCATCCTGAGGTAGCAGCGCATCCACGACACCGTGGTGGCGGACCCGCAGGTCGGCGACGATGGCGCGGTAGGTCTTATCGTCACCGGACGCGGCGGCCTGTGCGCTGTTGATCAATGCGTCGGTCACACCGCTCATCGCCGAGACGACGACGACCAACCGGTCCCACTTTTGTGCCTGGGTTTGCACAATTTCGGCGGCCTGGCGGATCGCTGCGGTGCTGCCGACCGATGTACCGCCGAACTTTACCGTCAGCGTGCTCATATTTACCCCCTTCCCTATATGCAAAACCCCCCACGCCTTCTGGGGCGCGGGGGCTCTCCCACGTGGTTCCACCCAAGTTCGACAATGGATTATCCGTTGGCGCACTCTGCGGCAGTAACGGGCCGTCCCGGAGCTCCATACTCTCGCACACCTGCGATTTGAGGAACCCACTCCCGGGTGGTTTTCCCGCCTCTCCGGTCGAGGAGGCTTTCAGCCGGTGGCCCCCTCTCTCTTGGACCTTCACCGGGCGGTACTCGTCCCGGTCAACGCTTTTCACGCTCAACTGTGAGCAAGATTATACCACCTCCATCACCGTTTGGCAAGCGAACGCTCTTCTGGCGCGGCGCGGAACCGCAAGCAGGCGGCCTTTTCTTGTACATTCGTGGGAGGGAGGATTTGAATTACCAGGAATGGCTGGAGACGGTGCCCGGCAGCTCGGCCAGGGAGAGCCGCGATTGGTACTTCAAGGGGCGGCACGTTGTGGGGAAATCCGTCGTGAGCCACCGTCTTGATCTGCTGACGCAAATCATACGCCTGCTGCTGACAATGGTGCCCCAGCGGCGAGGGCACACGCTGCGAGAAGAACCAGCGGCCTACACGGTGTGAAACGTCATCTCGCCTTACGCCTCACACGCTCGATTAGTAACTCACCCTCCCGCAGGTTCGGAAGCCTGCTGGGTGTACGTACAACCCAACTCACATAGGTTGCGTATTCGGATGAAGGAGCTATAATTGAATGGCACCCTTTCATAATTCAGGTAAAGTGGGAGTTTATGCCTGCTTACTCCCCTTCTCCGCCCCCTATGGGAGGGTTAGGGGGTGAAAGAGCCCAATCTCTCACCTGCCTGAACGAATTACGAAAGGCTCTCTTGAATCATTAAACAGAGGGGGGAAATGAGACGATGAATCGAAGCCGACGGGGGGATCTGATCCCGCAGGAAGATACAAATGCGCTGTTGGCGTGGCTTCAGGATGTGGCGCGCCAGGCCCGTCTTGCTTGGCGGCTGTTCTGGGACAAGCGCGTGCCGTTGTGGACGAAGTTGATCCCCCCGGCAGCGCTGGCTTATGTGCTTTTCCCCGTTGACATTATCCCCGACGTCGCGTTGGGCCTCGGCCAACTGGACGACATTGCCGTGCTGTTGCTTGGGACCAAGCTCTTCATCGAGTTGGCGCCACCGGACGTGGTGCGTGAACACCTGGCTGCACTGGGAGCGCACATCAAAGAGTGGCGTGTGGTGGAGGAGGAAGAAGAGAAGAAGGGCGGGCCTCCTGCGGTGATCGAGGGGGAGTACAAGGTAAAAGAGCCGGAAAAGGAGGAGGCTGGTACGGAGTAAGCGTCGCTCGCCAATTGCTGGCGTTAGGTTTCCAGGTAATGTCTCAAGAAGCCGGCTCGGAGGTGCTCCCCAGGCCGGTTCTTGTGCCAGCGACTGCATGGGCACGTAGGCGTTCAGGGGTAGGGCGCAGTCGAAGGACCCGGCCAAACGTTCACGGCGGTGCGCCATGCCGCGCAAGCAGCGCGTACCGTCCCAATCTCGATTGGAGGTAAGTATCTATGGAAGTCACCATATTGACAGAGCCTGAAATTCGACAATGCGTCGAGATGGACCAGGAGGCGATTGCGGTTGTTGAGGATGGCTTCACGCGCTTGGCCAACGCCGAGGTCACCTTACCCCCCATCGTGCGCGTTGATATCCCAGAGCATAAGGGGGAGGTGGACGTCAAGACCGCCCATGTGCGAGGGCTCGACAGCTTTGCCATCAAGATCGCCTCCGGCTTCTTCGAGAACTACCGCCTGGGCTTGCCGACCGGCAGCGGTATGATGGTGATCGTGAGCGCCAGGACCGGTATCCCCGAGGCGGTGTTGCTGGACAACGGTTACCTGACCGACGTGCGAACGGGTGCGGCGGGCGCGGTGGCAGCCCGTTATCTGGCCCGCATGAAGATAGATACGGCCGGCGTGATCGGGTCTGGCACGCAGGCTCGCTACCAGATGATGGCCCTAAAGCTGGTGCGAGACTTTCGGCGGCTGATGGTCTACGGTATCGTCCCTGACCAAGTCGAGCAGTATGCTGCTGAGATGGCACCAGTGCTCGGCGTCGAGATCGTGAAGGCGAAGGACGCCGAAACCGTTGTCCGAAATAGCGACGTCGTGGTCACGGCAACCCCATCGCGGGAGCCGTACCTGAAGGCCGAGTGGCTGCACCCCGGCCTGCACGTCACGGCGATGGGTGCTGATTCTGAGGAGAAGCAGGAGTTGCACGCCGATGTGCTGGGACGTGCCGACCTTCTCGTCTGCGACCGGAAATCCCAGTGTTTCCGGCTGGGCGAGTTGCACCACGGGCTGGAGGCGGGTATCATATCTCAGGACGATCCGATTGTTGAGTTGGGAGATCTGACCTCCGGCCGAAAGCCCGGCCGTAGAAGTGATGAACAGATCACGATCTGTGACCTGACAGGCGTTGGCGTGCAAGATACGGCGATCGCCCTGCTGGCTTACCGAAAGGCAATGGAGAAAAATCTGGGACTGCGGATCTAGATCTGAGCAAGTGAGGCGGGCGTAGTGAGCGGCAAAGAGAAATACCAGGAGTTTCTGGTTGGCCCCATCGAGAGGTTCGATCAACGGAACGATATGTTCAGGAGGAGCAGGTACGATCCGGAGTGGATAGAGCGGGCTGGGTCGTTCTATGGCCCTGCCCAGGTGCAGGATAAGCCCGGCTACGCACAGGAGTATTACGCGCTTCGCAATGCCGCCTGGTACGTGGAGGATTTTTTCGCTATGGGAACCCTGGGGTCGAATCATCAAGGGTTGTACGCCTGGGAAAGTCTCGACCCCGAAGGAATCGGCATGCCCCCAGGATTAAGGATAGAAACGTCCAACTCTGAGGAGGTCTCCAAGAAGGTCAAAAGAGCGGCCCGCTTCTTCGGCGCTTCCCTGGTCGGCACCTGCGAACTGGACAGGCGGTGGCTCTACTCCCACGTCAGCAACGACATCACCGGAGAGCACCTGCCGCTGGAGATCCCGGAACAATATCGCTACGCCATCGCTCTGGCCATTGAAATGGATTACTCTTTTATTCAGACAGCGCCCACCGGCGGCGCGTCGGCCGCTACAGGGCTGGGCTATTCCAAAATGGCCTTCGTGGCGGGTTTGCTGGCCCAGTTCATCCGGGGCCTGGGCTACGAGGCCATCCCCTGTGGCAATGATACGGCCCTGAGCATACCTGTTGCTATCGAGGCCGGTTTGGGGGAACTGGGCCGCAACGGGCTGCTCATCACCGAGAAGTTTGGGCCACGGGTGCGGCTCTGCAAGGTGTTCACCGACCTGCCCCTGGTGCCCGACGAGCCCCACTTCTTCGGCGTGGAGGAGTTCTGCCGCAAGTGTATGAAGTGTGCCGAAGAGTGCCCCTCCCACGCCATCTCTTTTGGGGAGAAGACCACCGAGGTGCCGACTATATCCAATAATCCGGGCGTGCTCAAGTGGCCGGTCAATCCAGAGCGGTGCTTCAGGTTCTGGGTGGTCAACCGTACCGACTGCGCCAACTGCATCAGAGTGTGCCCCTTCAACCAGAAAGAAGGCTGGCACCACGACTTGGTCAGGGCAGTCATCAAAGATGCTCCGTGGCTGAGCCCGCTCTTCCTGTGGCTCAATGGTGTCTTGGGGCACGGCAGGCAGCTTGACCCGGCAATGATCTGGGAAGGCTAGTGTAAATGTGAGTTAATACCGCGAAATAACACTTGGAGGACTGAATATGAATCGCACGACCACTTTTCAACCGTTTGACATGGAACGCATGATGTCCAAGTGGGAGAATGTCGTGGAGTACAATCTGTCGGAGAGCGGCGTTCACCCCACTACCGTCCGCGAGCTGGTGGACGATCCGGCCGTGGTTGAGGAACTACTGACCACAGAACTGAACTACCCCCAGGCCAACGGTATCATCGAACTGCGGGAGCACATAGCTGCCCTCTACCCCGGCGCGACCCCCGATAACGTGCTGGTCACCATCGGGTGCGCCGAGGCTAACTTCATCACCATCCAAACCCTTCTTGTGCCG
Organism: Anaerolineae bacterium; assembly: GCA_046760785.1. Lineage (GTDB taxonomy): Bacteria > Chloroflexota > Anaerolineae > B4-G1 > B4-G1 > JBHIET01. Next base: position 14,480 of record JBHIET010000044.1, read on the forward strand.
GGGGACGAGATGGCGATGATGCTGCCCAACTACATGCAAATCTGGGGCATCGCCCGCAACCATGGTGTGGGGCTCAAACCATTTCATCTCAAGGAGGATCGGGGCTGGGCTCCCGACCTGGACGAGTTGGACGCTGCCGTCTCAGAGAGCACCAAACTCGTCGCCGTCTGCAACCCGAACAACCCCACGGGCTACATCCTCACTGAGGCGGAGATGGACAGTATCGCAGCCGCCGCCGCGCGGGTTGGGGCCTGGCTCCTGGCCGACGAGGTGTACAGCGGCGCGGAGCGGCTGACCGATACCCAAACGCCCTCCTTCTGGGGCCGGTACGACAAGGTACTGGCTATGGGCAGCCTGAGCAAAGCCTACGGCCTGCCGGGGTTGCGGATCGGCTGGGTGGTGGGGCCAGCGGATACCGTGGACGAGATCTGGGCTCGCCACGAGTACACGACCATCGGTACCACCATGCTGGCCAACAGGCTGGCGGCTATCGCCCTGTCGCCCCAGGTGCGGCCACGTCTCATCCAGCGGGCCCGCGACTACATCCGCCGGGGCTTCCCTATCCTCGACGGGTGGCTGGAGAGCCACGAGGGGACCTTTAGCCTGATCCCGCCTAGAGCGGCGGCCATTGCATTCCCCCGTTATCACCTCGACGTCAACTCGACTGAGCTGGTGGAGCATTTGATCCACGAGAAGAGCGTGTTCATCGTGCCAGGGGATCACTTCGGTATGGATCGCTACCTGCGGATCAGTTTTGGCCTGCCGCCCGACTACCTCCGGGCAGGGTTGGACCGCATCCACGAGTTGCTCGTTGAGTTGCAGAGGTGAGCGTTGGGTGAGCATTTCGGGGATGCCAGAGGCCCAGACCCTGCGGAGGCTGGCGAACTCCCGCACAGCGGCTCACGGGAAGGTGATTCGCGCCCGTATTCTCCTGGCTGCTTATGACCATCCAGCCCGTTTGGCAACCCTCGCCTGACTCACCAGCTTCGTTCCTACCCTCCATCGCATAAGTGTCATCTTCCTCCTCGGGCAAACGTCCGGCCCGGTCGGGGCACACACCCTGGCCGGGTCGGCGCTTAATAGGATGGTGACGCCGGGCGGAGGCGTCTTGCCAGCGCAAAAGAGAAGGGTATAATCTTACAGTGCAAGGGCTTGCAAGATTGACCCGGAAAGGTGGTGTAGAAATGAACTCCCTGCTCAGAGGCAAACGCATCCTCCTCGGCGTCACCGGTGGCATCTCCGCCTACAAGGTCTGCACGCTGGCCAGCCACCTGACCCAGGCCGGCGCCCAGGTGGACGTGGTGATGACGGAGGCGGCGACTCGCTTCGTCACGCCGCTGACCTTCCAATCCCTCACCAGCCGCCCAGTCTACACCAGCCTGTGGGGCACGCTGGAGGCCGCCGTGGGTGAAGATGGTATCCTGCCCACCCACATCGTTCACGTGGGCCTGGCCGAGGCCGCCGAACTGATGGTCATCGCCCCGGCCACCGCCAACACGATGGCGAAAATGGTGATAGGCGCGGCCGACAACCTTCTCACTACCCTGGCCCTGGCTGCCCGCTGCCCGATGCTGCTCGTCCCGGCGATGGACGTGGGGATGTGGGCCCATCCGGCCACCCAGACCAACGCCGCCACACTGCGGGAGCGGGGTGTGCACTTCGCCGGCCCGGCCCGCGGGCGCATGGCCTCTGGCCTGGAGGGCGAGGGCCGTATGATCGAACCCGATGAAATCCTGGGCCACATCCGGCTGGTGCTGGGGCAGGATGGCCCCCTGGCCGGGCGACAGGTCGTCGTTACCGCCGGTCCCACCTGCGAGCCGCTCGACCCGGTGCGCTTCCTCAGCAACCCCTCCTCCGGGCGGCAGGGTTTCGCGCTGGCGCAGGCCGCGCTGGACCGCGGGGCGACCGTCACGCTCGTCACCGGCCCCGCGCGTCTCCCCACCCCCGTCGGCGCAGAGCGCGTGGATGTCACTACCGCGCGGGACATGCACGACGTCGTTATCTCCGTTACTGAGCGGGCTGATGTGCTGCTGATGGCCGCCGCCGTGGCCGACTACCGCCCGGTCGCGGCCGCCTCGCAGAAGATCAAGAAGGGGAAGGGGGACCTGACCCTGCGCCTGGCCCGCACGCCGGACATCCTCTCGGCCGTTGCCGCCCGCCGGACCGAGACCGGTTTTCCCCGCGTGGCCGTCGGCTTCGCCGCCGAGAGCGAGGATCTAGTGGAGAACGCCCGCGCCAAGCTGGCGGCCAAGAACCTGGACCTCATCGTCGCCAACGACGTCACTGCCCCTGACGCGGGCTTTGCCGCGGAGACCAATCGGGTGGTGCTGATCGGACGGGATGGCAGCGCGGAGCCGTTGCCGCTGATGAGCAAGGCCGCCGTGGCTGAGGTCGTGTTGGAGCGCGTCGTCGGACTGCTGGCGTAGCATCACACCAGCCGCCCATCCTTCAGCCGCATCATCCGCTCCGCCTCGCGGGCGATGACCGCGTTGCGCATCGCCAGTGCTACCGTGACCCCTCGTTCAAGCGCCGCAGGAGGGCCACGATCTCTGCCCCTGTCCAGCGGGCACCTAACGGTTGGTCAGCAATTCTCCGGGAGCCACCGATGCATACAGCGACTGTCTGCCACAGATAGGAGCATCCCGATTGAGATTATGACTACGAGCGGCAGTATGAGTCGGGATCGCTGCTCGTTCATTCGGACTGGGGCGGCCGCGACGCTGTCCGGTATCGCTGGATTGCCCGCACTCCATCGTAGCCCAGAATGAGAGCACAGATAAGCAGGATCACGCTCAGACCTGCAGCGACAATATTGCCGACAATCGCGCCCACGGTCGCACCCGCGATAAGCGCGAGGGATCTGCTGGTGGTGAGGATCAGTGCAGCAATCGCGGTCAGGTACATGAATGCAAAGGGGAGAAGCGTCCAGGCCGACGGTTTACACTCGCGGATCAGCCAGAAGAATGACGATACCCATAAGCATCAAGATCAAAACATCGGTCTTCGTTTCGCTCATAAGAGCCCTCCGTTCGCCTAATATTATACATCTCCCCCCCAGATCTTGTTAAGGCTTCGCGGAATTTTAAGGTTTGCTTCCTACCAGAGGCCTACTTTCCACACGCCCTTGCCTTCTGCTCCAGGTGCGCTATACTTATATTGTCTAACCAACCAACTAACCAACCAAATGCGTCTATCGCCTTTTCCCTGTCTCCTGCTACTGTTGCTGACCGCCTGCGCTTCCTCAACCACCACGCCGGAGCGGCTCCCCACCCGCGCCGCCACCCCTATCCCCGTTTCTTCCCCCATCGCCGCACAAGCCTACTACGAGGAGGGATTGGCCCGCCAGGAGAGGGGCGACGCCGAGGGCGCGCTGCAATCCTTCACCTGGGCCATCCAACAAGCGCCCGATTTCGCGCCAGCCTACGTCGCGCGCTCCACCGTCTACATGGCGCAGGGGGAACTCCGCCTGGCGCTGGCCGACGCCGACAGTGCGCTGGAGGCCGACCCGAGCAGCGCCGCTGCCCACGCACTGCGCGGCGAGACGCTGCGCTTGCTGGGCCGCCCCCGCTCGGCGCTGGAGGCCTTCGACCAGGCCCTGGCCCTGGACCCTGACCTGGGACTGGAGACCTTCCGCTCCCGTTGGCTGGCTGCCCGCATGGCCAGTGAAGATGATAGAGATGGAGCCAGCCGCCTGCTGGCCCTGAGCAGAGAGTACGCCGATGCCCATCCCGACGACCCCCTGCGCCATTATTACCGTGGCTGGGCCTTGACCGAACTTGGCACACTCCGCGTCGCCATCAGAACCCTGGTCGAGGGGATTGAGGCCACCCCCGACCCGCCTGCCCTGCTTTGGTTTGCGCTGGGCCACGCCTACGCTGCGAACTTCTCCTGGCAGGAGGCGGTCACCTCTTTCGAGGCCGTTCGCGTGTTGGTGCAGGCCGGCGACACCAGCCTGACCGTCCACTCCGACCGGCCTGTCGCTGACCTCTTCGGCGCGCTCGGACGAGCTTACCTGGGAGCCGGGCGCTGCGTGGACGCCGAGGTGATGCTGGAGTACGCCATTGACGTCGGCGCTCCGGCCTCGGAGTTTGGCACTGTGTTGCGGCAGGCGCGCCTCTGCCAGACCCCCACCCCAACCTGGACGCCCTGGCCTACGGTGACCCGACCTTCGTGGTAGGAGGTGCCACGTGAAACTGTTGATGTTTGCCGCGCGCCATTTCCGCTGGTGCCCCTTCGAACGCACACTGCCGGATGTGCCCGACGCTGGCGGTGAGGCCGAAGTGCACGATGCCGCCGTCATCTTCGTCCACATCGAAGCGGAGGACGAAGCCCGCCGCTCCAAAGTGCTTACCAAGACCCTCAAGAACGTCAAATGGCTGGCGGGCAAGCGCGGGCTGCGGCGAGTCGTCTTCCACTCCTTCACCCACCTGGGCGGGGAGACCTCCAACCCGGCCCTGGCCCTGTCGCTACTGGAGGAGATGGCGGAACGGCTTCGGCGGGTAGGTTACCAGGTCTGGCTCACCCCCTTCGGCTGGGTCTGTGAGTGGGACTTGAGTGTCTACGGCGAAAGCCTGGCCAAGGTATTCAAATCGCTGTAGCGGCTTCTTGATTCTCTTGACCCCGCTCTCACTTGTGCTATACTAACTACGCAAGACCAATGGAAGCTGATTGACTGACAAAACTTTGGCGTTTCTTACCAGCTCACTCTGAGAGCAGGTAATAGAACGCAGATAATACTGATCCACGCTGATTTTTCCGTTTTATGTGCGAGAATCTGCGTCCACGTAAGATTTGTCAGCCAATCTCAGCCAACGGAAATCTAAGGAGGCGAACACTCAATGGTAAGCGAAGACCTGCTGGAGATCCTGCGTTGTCCCTATTGCGTCAGTGGCGACACCCGCAAGCCCGGCCCCGACCCGGGTCAACTGGAACTGATCCACGACTGCTGGCTCGTGTGCCAGGAGCCCGATTGCGGCCGCAAGTACCCCATCCGCGACGACATCCCGGTGATGCTCATCGAGGAAGGGGATAAGTGGATCGAGGTGGCCGTCGAGAATCTGCCGGTTCCGCCACCGTCCGAGTAGCGCGATGTTCCAGTGGCAGGTGATTCTGCTGGCAGCACTGGCCGTACTGCTGCTGCTGGCTGGACTGTTGATCCTGATCTTGCCCGACCCCTACGAGGGCCAGGTGCTCTATCGCTTCGATGAGGGACACTCCATCCGCGCCTTCGATGCCCTGGGAATGGTGCTGCTGGCGCTGGGATGCGGCGTGGCCTGGAGCGCCGGTGCCCTGTGGCAGCGAAAAATGTATGCTTCCTGATCAGCCTGGGACTTATGCGTTGATTCTGAGGCTGCCGCGTCCCACGACCGTTGGCGTCGGGCGATTGGGCCGCTTCCAATTCCCAGCCGGCTGGTATGCCTACGCTGGCAGCGCCCGTGGGCCAGGCGGACTGGCTGCTCGCATTTCCCGGCACCTGCGTTCATCCAAACTTCTGCACTGGCACATAGACTACCTGCGGGCTTACGCCCACCCCGTCGCAGCCTGGTACGCGGTCGGGACCCAGAAACGGGAGTGCGCCTGGGCCCAGGCACTGTCCGGGCTCCCCGGCGCTTCTATTTCCATGCCCCGCTTTGGCGCTTCCGATTGCCGCTGCCCGACCCACCTGGTCTACTTCGCCACGCCGCCGGACGTGGAGGCCTTCGCTCGTACCGTTGGCGAGCCTACGTCGGAGGATACGTTGCATGTCTGACGCGCTCCAATCGTTTCTGGGCGCCGTCGCCGCCGGTGACGACGCCCGCACTGAGGAAGCCGCCCTGGCCCTGGGCCACGAGAGCGATGCAGTCTTGCCTCCGTTACGCGACCTGCTGACCGACGCCGATCCTGACCGCCGCTGGTGGGCGGCCCGCGGGCTGGCCGCCGTCGGCACCCAGGCCGCGCGACGTTTGCTCATCACTGCCCTGGACGACCCCGACCCTTACGTGCGTGCCTGTGCCGTGCAGGGACTGGGAGAACTGCACGCCGGGGAAGCTGTAAATGGTCTGGTGCGTTGCCTGGCTGACTCCAGCCCACTCGTCTCCCGCATCGCCGCCGATAGCCTGGCCCGCATCGGCTCCCCTGCCGTCCCGGCTCTCATCGCCGCGCTGCAGGAAGGGGAGGTGCTGGCCCGGGCGGGTGCAGCCCGCGCCCTGAGCATCATTCAGCCGGAAGAAGCTGTCCCCGCCCTCTGCGCTGCCCTCGACGACCCCAGCGCCATCGTCACCTACTACGCGGAGGAGGCGTTGGAACGAATGGGGGTGGGGTTGGTGCTCTTCCAACCTTGATGTGGCGTTCGCATTTGACACAGGGCCTCATATATACTATCCTCTGAATGGGGGGTAAGATGGTACATCACGGAGATGCGCGGCGGATGATTGAACAAATCGTGAATCGCATTGTTGAGCAATACCGGCCTGAGAAAATCATCCTGTTCGGTTCTTACGCCTACGGGACGCCAGACGCCGGGAGCGATGTGGATTTGTTGATCGTTAAAGAGACCGACGAACGGCCCATTGATCGGCGCGTGACCGTACGGCGGATTGCCTACGCACCACGTCGTGGCTTACCTTTCTCACCGTTGGTGATCACCCCACAGGAGTTAGACCGGCGGATCGAACTAGGCGACCCCTTCTATCACGAGATCATTGCCCGGGGTGAGGTGTTGTATGCCCGTTCCTGACTCGCTTATCCCGTCCGAGTGGTTTGCGAAGGCCGAAGAGGACATTCGCGCAGCGGAGCTACTGCTCGCACACGACGGCCCGTCGGGGATTGCCGCTTTCCTTGTCCAGCAGGCTGTGGAGAAGCACCTCAAGGGATACCTGCTCTCCACCGGTTGGTCGTTCGAGCGTATTCACGACCTTGAGGCACTGCTTGGGGAAGCGTCAGCACGCGATGAGGAGTTCGCACCCTTCCTGGCTGCCTGTCAGCGCATCACCGAGTACTACATTGAAGGACGATACCCGATTGGCCTGTCTTCTGCCCTGACCCGCGATGAGGTCACTGCCTCGCTGGAGGATGCGCGGAGATTGGCAACGCTCGTGCGTGAGAAGGTTGCGAAGGCCAGTGCAACAGGCACAAATTCTCTTTGATCAGGCGTTCCGCCTCAGTAGCAACGCCGGCAACTCGCGCATCTCATCGCTGCCCAGCAAGGTGGCTGCCACCACGTAGGTTACAGCTCCCACCGCCAGCCCGCCCCCGCCGGACAAGAGCAACCCCGCATTGGGTAACAAGGCGCGGAAGCCGATCACCGCCGCGCCCATCAGCGCCGATGCCGCCCCCACCCGTGCCAGCGACGCGCCCAGCGCCCGTGTCTCAATCCCACCCAGCCGCCGCGCCACCAGCAACAGCAACACCACCTGCAGCCCCGCCCCCAGGGAGTTGGAGAGGGCGATAGAGCCGTGGGCCAGCGATGGGAGAAACAGCCACCCCAGCCCCGCGTTGAGCGCCAGCCCGACCAGCGCCACCCAGAACGGAGTCCACATATCCCGCCAGGCGTAGAACAGCCGGCTGACCACCTCCAACGCACTGTGGGCCACCAGTCCCAGAGCGAAGAACTGCAGCGCCCAGGTAACCCGGTCGGTGACACTCGCATCGAACGCGCCGCGCTGAAGGAAGAGCGCCGTCAGCGGGCGGCCCAGTACGAGCAAGCCCACTGCCGCCGGCACGGCAAGCGTCAATACCAGCCGCAGCGCCCAGGAGGACGTGCGGCGTAGCCCTTTCTGATCGCCCGCGTTGGCTCGTTCTGCCAGCGTCGGGAAAACGGTGATCCCCAGCGCCGTGCCGATGATCGTCTCCGGGAACTGCATCAGCCGCCAGCCGTACTCGTAGGCGGAGATTGCCCCCGCAGGCAGTCGCGAGCCCAGGAAGGTGGGCAGCACGAAGTTCAGGTAGGTCGCCCCCAGACCCATCATCCGCGGTCCCATCAGCGCCAGCACCGTTCGTAGGTCTGGGTGGTGCAGGGTGGGCCACCAGCGAGCGCGATAGCGGATCAGGCCCGGCATCAAGACCAGGAAATAGCCCACAGCGCCCGCCATCCCGCCCCAGGCCAACCCGAAGATTCCCCATCGGCGGGCCAGGAGCAACGCCCCCGCGATGCGGCCCAGTGTGTAGCATATCGGGGCGGCGGCGGGGAGCAGGAAGTGCTGGTGGGCCCGGAGGACGCCCGTCAGGATGCCGCTGGCGGTGAACAGGAGGGTCTGGAGCAGCACCAGCCGCATCAGCTTTGCCGCCAGCGCGACTTGCTCAGCGCCAAAGCCCGGAGCGACGACGTGTATGACCTGGGCTGCGAAGACGGTTGCCACCACGCTCACCCCTGCCACGATCAACAATGCCAGGTTGATCACTGCCGAGACCAGCCGCCAGGCCTCGTCGCGAGCGCTCAGCCGAGCGGCTTCCTCCTGGTTGCCCTGGGTGATGCGGGCGGAGAGGACCGGAATGAGGGTGGTCGCCATCGCGCTCCCTGCGATGACGGTGAACAGCCCATCGGGGAGTTCGAAGGCGGCGTAGTAGGCGTCGAGAGCGGCGGAGGCGCCGAAGGCGTGGCCGATGGCTCCGTCGCGCACCAGCCCCAGCAGTTTGTCGGCGGCAAAGAGGAGAGCGACCAACACAGCGGAGCGGGCGACGTGGGTGCTGGATGCTGGATGCCGGGGAGTGGATGCTAGCATATTAAACTGGCTGTTTGGATTAGATGGGTGGGGTGAACCAGCCAAGAGTGGAGCCACTCCTGCCCGGCTGCAAAGGCGAAGCCTCCATAGCCTGAATAAGGTTTTTCTCCTACCGCAGCACCCTCTCGTCTCCCACGCGCTTTGTCACCCCAATCTCATCCAGGTGTTCCAGCAACGCCTGGGCGTACTTGCGACTGGTCTTCAGCATGTCGCGTGTCTGGCCTAGCGTCACGCTTCCCTCGTGCTCAATGCGTGCACGGATGCGGGCCACCATCTCCTCGTAGGTCGCAGGCAGAAACAGGACGTCCGGCGAGACCTGCACCAAATCACCCTGGCTCACCAACACACCCAATACCTCCTCCCCCACAGCGGCGATGCTTTCCTTGACCGAGGGTGTGGTCTGGGGCTGGCGGCGGAAACGGGCCAGCAGTGTGTCTACCTGCCGCTGCTGTTCGGAGTTGAACTTCACGACGTGGAAGGGGAGCCGGACGGTGGCCCCTTCGTCTGCGATGAGTCCCTCGGCGGCAGCGCTGGCCATCACCGCGTTGAAGACCTTGGACTCCAACTTGAGCCCGCTGCGCAGGGCCTCGCGGCCCATGCCCGCCCGCAACGGGAACCTCTGGTGATAGGCAGAAAGTTCACGAGAGATGTGGTCAGTCAGACCAGACCACCATGCGCGTGTGGCAAGTAACTGGCTGCTGGATGCCAACTCTTGCTTCCTGCTGCCCTGCGGACCCAGAAGAACCGCTTGGCCTTGTTCCAACAATTGAAGGAGTACATCCGGGCCATTCTCTCCCAGGCCGCCGGCGGAAAGCAAGTCGCGGGCAATGGTGGGGCCTTGCCGCTCAAGGGCCTGCAGCAATATCTCGGCCGGGCTGCCCTGGGCCAGCGTCTCCAACCGGGTCAGCACTTCGGGGCGGAAGCGACGGTACTTGCGGCCGGGGTTGGGGTCCACGATCATGCCCCCGCCCACGGTCGCGGGGGGGGAAGGGAGGCGGACGATGAAGCGGTCCCCTTTGACCAGCGGCACCGGCCCCTGAAGCCGCAACTGGGCCCAGCCGGTCTGCCCTGGCGGTAGTGTGTCCTGCCCCAGGAGCCGCACGCGAGCCATCGTCTCAGCCGCACCGGAGAAGAACTTGAGTTGGGCGTTGTGGCGCAACGGGCGCCGTGCCTGTCCTGAGCCTTGTCGAAGGGCCTGTCCTGAGCCTTGTCGAAGGGCCTGTCCTGAGCCTTGTCGAAGGGCCTGTCCTGAGCCCCGAGCGGAGTCGAAGGGCCGCAGGGTATCCGGCAAGTAGCGCAACTGCACGTCTACTAGCACGGTGGGGCGCAGCCAGCCGGGGGTGGTGACGACGTCGCCGCGCTTGAGGTCGGCCTTGCCTACGCCGGTGAGGTTCATCGCCACCCGGCTGCCTGGTACGGCCCGCTCGACCTTTTCCCTGTGGGTCTGCAGGCCACGCACGCGGGCCTTCATCCCTGCGGGCAACACCTCGACCTCCTGCCCCACCTCGAAGAAGCCATCGGTGAGGGTGCCGGTGACCACGGTGCCGAAGCCGCTGATGGTGAAGACGCGATCTATTGGCAGCCGGGGCCGTCCTCGATCGGGGCGGGGTTCGACCTGGGTGAGCGTTTCCTGTAATGCAGCCAGCAGTTCGTCAAGGCCCTGCCCGGTGCGGGCGGAGACGGGGATAATAGGTGTGCCCTCGAGTGCCGTTCCCTCCAGCACCTCCGAAACGTCGGCGGCGACCAGCTCAACCCATTCCTCGCTCTCAGCCAGATCTACCTTGGTCAGGGCGACGACCCCGGTGCCAACTCCCAGCAGGTCGAGGATGGCCAGGTGCTCCCTGGTCTGCGGCATCACACCCTCGTCAGCCGCGACGACGAAGAGGGCGGCGTCAATACCGCCCACGCCGGCCAGCATATTCTCGATGAAGTCCCGATGCCCCGGCACGTCCACGACGCTGACCGACTCGCCGTTGGGGAGCGTGAGCCAAGCGAAGCCCAGGTCTATCGTCATCTCCCGCTCCTTCTCCTCGCGGAGTCGGTCCGGGTCAATGCCGGTGAGGGCGAGAACGAGGGTGGATTTGCCGTGATCTACGTGGCCGGCGGTGCCGATGACGTACATCTGACTGATCCTTATTGCTCGCCGCGCATCACGCTTTGCCCTTCGGCCAGCATTTGCTCTGTCTGTTCCAGCACTTCCTGCGCGCGCCCGAGGGTGTGGTGTGCATCCGCGCGGCGGGCCTCCAGCAGTGCCTCGATATAGGTCTGCTGTGCGTCGGCGCGTCCTTTGAGTCGCTCCAGCCAGTCGCTGTGCTCCTGGTTCTTCCGCTCCTGGCTGCGCCACTGCTCATCCAGCACAAGTTGGCGCTTTTTCAGCTCCTTATCCCGCTCCGCCTGCCACTCCTCCCACTGCCGCTTGAGCCGGTCCTCGGCCAGCCGCTGCATCTCGGCCACTTCGTTCTGTCGCTTCTCCTGCCGCGCCCGGAAGTTTTCTAACTTCTCCAGAGCCCGTTTGTTGAGTTGATACTGCTCAATGAAGCGCTGCGTCTGCGCACGCCAGTTTTCCATCTCTTGCCGAACCTCTTCCGCCTGCTCTCTGTATTTCTTGACCTCTTGTTCACGGCGGAACTCAGCCACGCGAACCTCTTCGATGGTCTTCTCGAAGTCTTTGAGTTGCTTGATGGCCTCTTCGATGCGCGCTCTCTGCTTATGGATCGTCTCTTCCAGGAGTAGCGACTTGGTTGCCTGGGACTCGGTCTTCTTGCGCAGTTCGGTCGTGCCCTGCTCCAGCTCGGCGATGCGGCGGTTGTCGGCGCGGCGCTGCTCCTCCAGGTAGGTGACGGCCTGCATGCGGTCGTCGGAGCGCTTGCTCAGGTCAGCTACCTGCTCGGTCAGGCTTTGGAGGGCCTGGTTGAGCCGTTTCTCCTCGGCCTGGCGGGCTTTCATGTCTTCGTCGTGACGGCGCAAGACCTGCGCTTCCTTGTCCAGTTGGCCCAATTGGTCAGCCAGGCTTTTCATCTCGATCTTGCGCAGCCGCTCGGCCTCCGCCCGTTCTTTCTTCCACGCGTCTTCGCGCTGGTCGAGCAGAAATATTATCTCGTTCTTATAGTTTGCTACCGTCTGCTCGAAATCAGCCGCTTGTGAAATCAAGCCCTGTATGCCACCCAGCGTGGTCTGCAAGTCCTGTATCTGAGCCGCCTGTTGGGCCAGTTGTTGCTCCTGCCCCTGTGCCTTTTCCTGCAGTGCAGCAATGGTGGCTTTATCCTTGCGACGCTCCCCCTCCAGCCACTTGATCATCTGCGTCATCTGGGTCAGTTCCATCGTCTGAGTTGCATCCATCGCCATCATCACACCCTCCCTCGTGAGTTTCGTGGCGCTGATTATAGCATCATTCTCCCTCACAGGCAACGGTTGACAGGTTGTTGTGGGACAGTATAATGGCTGCGGAGCCTGATATGCGGATTGGTATTGACGCCCGTATCGTCCATTATGCCCGGGGTGGAATTAGCAACTACGTGCTGCATCTGCTCGGGGCACTGGCCGCACTCGACGCGGACACGGATTACCGCGTGCTGCACAGCCGCAAGGATCGTAATCCTCCTGCGCCGGGACCGAACTTCTACCCCGTCGCCTGTTGGACCCCTTGCCACCACCGGCTGGAGCGCTGGGCGTTGGGGCTAGAGGCGGCGCGACTGAGGCTTGACCTTCTGCACAGCTCCGATTTCATCCCGCCAGCGTTTGGTTACCACCGCTCGGTGACCACCATCCATGACCTGAACTTCCTCTACTACCCGCAGTTCCTCAGCGCGCAAAGCCTGCGCTATTACAATCAACAGATCGGGTGGGCGGTGCGCCGCGCCGATCACATCCTGGCCGACTCTCGCGCCACCAAGTCCGACCTGGTCTCGCTGCTGGACGTGGAGCCGGAGAAGGTCGCGGTCGTGTACCTGGCCGCCGACCCAGCGTTCCGTCCGTTGCCGGAGGCAGAGGCCCGACGGGTCGCCGCGCAGTATGGCCTGGAGCCAGGGTATCTGCTTTGCGTGGGGACGCTGGAGCCACGCAAGAACCTGCCGGGACTGCTGCAGGCCTATCGTCTGTTGCTCGATGAGGAGGTAACGTCCGCGCCACTGGTGCTGGTCGGCGGCAAGGGCTGGCTGTACGATGAGGTTCTTGAGCGCGTCGAGAGGTTGTGCCTGACCGAGCGGGTGTGCTTCCTCCACGCCGTGCCAGATGCCGACTTGGTGGGGCTGTACAACTGTGCTGGCGTGCTGACGACGCCGTCGTTCTATGAGGGATTCGGGCTGCCGGCGCTGGAGGCGATGGCCTGTGGCGCACCGGTCGTCGTCGCCGACCGGGCCTCGCTGCCAGAAGTGGTAGGGGAAGCAGGATTACTGGTGAACCCAGACGACCCTGAGGATATTGCCCGGGCGCTGACGCGCGTGCTGACGGAGGAGCCGCTGCGAGAGCAGATGCGGAAACTGGGTTTGGACCAGGCGGCCCGCTTTACCTGGGAGGAGACCGCCCGCGGGACATTAGCTGTTTACCGGAGTGTTCTCTCGCGGTAGACGGTGCTACTAGTGCACCTCGTACCCGAAGTGAGCCATTCACATCCCCTGCCTGCCGCTTCCATTCTTCGATGGGCAAGGCCATCAGCGGTTGGAGGTTCCTCCAGCGTCGGGCACATCCAGACGTGCAAGGAAGCGATCCTAAAGACTGGCATAGATAACTCCTCGCTTCACCCACAGCGCCTATTCAACTTGCTAGCGGCTCACCCCTTCCCTTGTGCGCCGATCCGCTTCTTTCCCGGGCTGAGTCTTCTGCCGACCTTCTGCTCCGCAGCGGCAGTTTGACAGCCCCCCATCGGCGTGCTATACTTCCCGCTGCGGGCCGTTAGCTCAGTCCGGCAGAGCAGGGGCCTTTTAAGCCCAGGGCCGCAGGTTCGAATCCTGCACGGCCCATTCGAGGAAGTAGACAGGTATATGAGTGGGCAGGTACACAAACACCTTGTCTACTCATATCCTTGTCTACTTGTTACTACTTTGACAATGTCAGATTAACATAAAGCCGGCTGCACTTGCTCGCCGGTGCT
>JBHIET010000045.1:0-27119 GCA_046760785.1 Anaerolineae bacterium
GTGCTGTCAGTTGAAATCGAATCAAACTCTACCACGATTCGCTGTCATGTCGCCTCTACTTGTTTCCTCCACTCCCCTGCGAGCGTATCTTCCCCACGGGTAAGGTGTTTTATTTACTAGCATCCTCAGCATCATAACGAAGGGGGGCAATTATGAGCGGTCAAAAGATCGAGGTTGTGACGGATAGCACGGCCTATATCCCCAAAGAAGCCCTGGTGGACGCGCCGAACATCCCAGTGATTCCTTTGTGGCTCATCTGGGGTGACGAACGCTTTCGGGACGGGGTGGACATAGACCCGCTGACATTCTACCGCCGTCTGCGGGAATCCAAGACCTTTCCTACCACCTCTCAGCCCTCGGCCGGAGAGTTTGAGGACTTCTTCCGGCAAGCAGGTGCCGAAGCTGACGCTATCGTCGGAGTGTTTATCTCCTCAAAACTCAGCGGCACGATCCCCAACGCACAGGCAGCGCAGGCGCAACTGCCCGAACTCAACATCCGAATCGTAGATTCGCTTTCGATTTCAATGGGCCTGGGATTCATCGTGCTGGCTGCTGTCCGAGCAGCGGCCGCTGGCAAATCACTCGACGAGGTCATCGCCGCAGCCGAGGAGATGCGGGACAGGGTACATCTCCTTTTTGCCGTGGACACACTGGAATACCTACACCGGGGTGGGCGCATCGGCGGGGCCAAGCGGCTGATGGGAACCGCGTTGAACATCAAGCCATTGCTGCACCTGGAAGAGGGACGCGTCGAACCGCTGGCCCAGGTGCGCACTAAGCGCAAGGCGGTCACGCGGATGCTGGAAGTCGCAGAGGAGCGGCTGGGCGGGAAAAAGATGGCAGGGGCGGCTGTACTTGACATAGATAGCCCTGAGGAAGGGGATGCCATTGCTGAACAGATAAGAGAACGCTTCGGCGTCTCCACAGTTTATCGCACCGGAGTCAGTCCCGTCGTTGGCGCCCACGCTGGGCCGGGTACTGTCGGCATCGCCTTCTACGTGGCAGCATCAGACTGATTGATCCACATCCTGGTCCGACGACCCTCGCAGAGTTCGTCTGCGCTGGCAATGGGCTGGCACTGATCCTCGGAGGGAATCGGCCCGGCATTGGAGAACCTGAAACACAGAGCGACAAAGAGGTGCTCCGATGAGACGCTTCGTACGTGAGACCGCTTTTCGGTTCGCGCGGCGCGACCTGCTCCGGTTCATCGAAGACCACGAGGAGGACCTGCTGTGCATCTTCCGCGAGGAGATGGAGGAACTCGATGAGCGCATGTCAGAAGAGCAGTTGTTCATAGACGTCCGGATGGTGCCACTGGGCGAGGAACTGCTGCGGGCCGTGCTGGCGACGCTCAAACGTTTCCTGCGGGAGTACTGATGTCCAGCCCGCGCCGCCCTGAACAGGCTTCGTCGTGAGATTTCGGCGAGCCCTCGGCCCGAAGGCTCAGTCAAGCCGTGCTCAGCCGAATGGCGGCGCTGGAAGCCATAACGCTGCCGGAATGCCATCCAGCACCAGCCCACTGCAGCCCCCGCGTCTATGAACCCACATCGTAACTGCTCACCCTTGAGAGATTTCTCGACTCCGTGACACTTCGTGTCGCTCCTCTCAAAATGTAGGGGCGAACCCTTGCGGCCGCCCTGACGGGCAGGTGCAAGACCTGCCCCTACCCCAGATTATGGAACGGTCACCAAAAGACCCCCTTTGTCAAGACCCTCAAGGTATTGTAAAATAAGAACACGAATGTGGAGTGCTGGTCCTTCCAGCAGGAGAGGAAAAACGATGAACGAGGAACGAGAAGGGGTGAATCTTAAATCCCTCGAGGTTCCCGAGGTGCAGCGTCGGACGCGAGAACTGTTGCCCCTGGTAGAGCAACTGGCTGGCCTGCCAGAGATCATCCGCTCCATCAACACCGGCTCGGACCTGCGTCAGGTACTGCAGCGTATCGCTAGCAACACGGTACGCATCGTCCATCGGGGTGCTTCGGCTACGATCAACCTGTGGAGAGAACACGAGGGAAAGCTGCTCCCTCTGGCAGCAGCGGGGCCGGAGCGCCGTTTCCTGCTGGATTACCCGCCCAGGCCCGACGGGATTGGAATGAGGGTGTTCCGTTCGGGCCGGCCCGTCGTAGCCCGGCAACCCGACGAGGTAGAGACCATAGTAAGTCAGGCTGCCAGAGAGGCTGGAGTGCGCGCCCTGGCCTGCCTGCCGGTGAAGGTGGAAGACCGGGTGCTGGGAACGCTGTATGTGGACTACCGCCGCGACTTGCCGGAGTACTTTACCGACAATGAGCTGGCCATGCTGGCCATCTTTGCCGACCAGGCGGCAGTGGCCATCGAGAAGGCACGGCTGCTGGAGGAAGCTCACCAGAAGGCCCGCCAATTGGAGAGTCTGACTGAGGTAGTGCGTACCATCAACGCCGCCGGCGAATTGTCCGAGGTCCTTCAGCGCATCGCCGACAGCACGGTACAGATCATCCGCCCCCGTGGTTCGGCCACCATCAACCTGTGGCAAGAGAGCGAGGGAAAACTGCTTCCTCTGGCGGCGGCAGGGCCGCAGCGCCGCTTTTTGATAACCCATCCGCCCCGGCCCGACGGAATCGGCATGTGGGTCTTCCACTCTGGTCAGACCAGGGTCATGCGCGGTGAAGAAGTGAGCGACCACGTCAGCCAGGCAGCCATAGAAGCGGGAGTGCGGGCTTTTGCCTGCCTGCCGGTGAAGTTCGGCCACGAGATGCTGGGCACGCTGTACGTAGACTATCGCCACGACTTGCCGAGCTATTTCTCCGCTGACGAAGTGGAGATGCTCTCTCGTCTGGCCGACCATGCTGCCGTGGCCATCCGTAACACTCAACTCTATGAAGCCCGACAGCAAAGTCTGACCCGCCTGGAACTGATCCAGCAGTGCAAGGCCACCGTCGAAGAGGCTACCTCGCTCCCGGAGGTGCTCCGCCTGATCCTGCAGGTCGGTCTGGACCTGGTGCACGCTCAGAGCGGCTCATTGATGCTGGTGGATAGCACTGGTCAGTGGCTGGAGATCAAGGCCCGCTACGGCCCGCCCCACCGCCGGCCCCGCGATCCTCGTTACAGAGTAGGCGACGAAACGCTGCCCGGTTGGGACCCGGCCGACAGCAGCATCGCCGGCTGGGTGGCTCACCACAACCAGCCCTACCTGTGCCCCGACGTACGCGACGATTCCCACTTTGCGCCACCGGCTTCTGGCAAGTGGCACTTCCGCTCCCTGCTCTCCGTGCCTATCACCTCACAGGGCCGGGTCATTGGGGTGATCAACGCCGACGCCCACAAGCCTAACGCCTTCAGCGAGCGAGACAGGCAACTGCTCCTCGACCTGGGCGGACAGGTAGCCCTGGCCATCGAACGGGCTCGCCTGACCCAGATCCTGGACAGTCTGCATCAGGTGGGCCAGTCGCTCATCCGTCTCAGCCCCCACGCCGGTCTGGAGAAAGCCCTGCAGACCATCGCCGATCGAGCCCGTGAGGTACTCAAGATTGACCTGGTGACTCTGTACCAGTTCGACCAGAACCGGCAGGAGTTCCTGGTAGAGGACACCGGTCCCACCATCTCCGGCCCGTTGCTGTGGGCCGACGAAAAAGTGATGAAACGGCGCGTGCACCGCGACGACATCCCCTGGAAAGTGGTGGACAGGGGCAAATCGCTTTACTTCCCCGACGCTGAGCGCGACCCCTTCCTGGTCGGCGTGGCCCCGGCGCGGGGCGATCTGCCGGAGCGACCTCGCTTCGCCGAGCGTGAGAAGCTCAGGTCGTCGGCAGCGCTGCTGCTGCGGGTAGGCGAGGAGATCGTGGGGGTGATGTTCACCAACTACCGCACGCCTCATGATTTCCACGAGGAAGAGCGCAAGGTGCTGGAGACCTTCGCCAACTACGCGGCCATCGCCATCCAGAATGCCCGCCTGTTTGAGCGGGGCGAAAGGCGACGGATGCAGGGCTGGTTGGATCTGCGGGAGATAGACACCGCCATCAGCACCGGACAGGAATTGAGAGAGATCTTACACCTTATTCTAGAAAAGGCACTTGAGCTAACGAGAGCGCAGGCTGGCTGCGTGTTGCGGCTGGACGAGGATAGCGGATGCTTTGAGTTGCGAGCCAGCCACGGGTTGCCGGATCGCGAGACTGCGGAGTTCGGAAGTCGTAATGGGTGCTGGGTGGCCAGGCAGGTGGCGGAGACTCGCAAACCGCTGCTCGTCGCCGTCCGCGATCTCCCGGCCGAGCTGCGCCAGGTCATAGGTAAGGCCGGCACCGAACTGGCCGTACCCATGCTGCGAGACGGGCAGGTCGTGGGTGTGATCAGCGTGCGCAGCGAAGAGGAGGCCGCCTTTAGCGAGGAGGAGCAGCGTTTTCTGGAGACCTTCGCCGGCCAGGCAGTGATCGCTATCCAGGCCGCCGAACGGTACGAGGCGCTCGAACGGCTGAACCAGGACCTGGCCACGGCCACGGCCATCGCCTGGCAGGGATTGAGCGGCTCCACCTGGCGACACGACGTTTACGGACGCATACTGGCCCTCCGGGCCGACGTGTCCACCATGCACAGCCGTGTGAAAGATCAGAAAAGCATCGAGATACTGAACCGCATCGAGCAGCAGGCCAGTTTGATCACGGAAACCGCGCCCACCCTGCCCACCAAGTTCACCAGGGAACCGGTGAACGTGAACACGGCTTTGCACGCCGCCTTCGAAAAATACCGCAAGTTACACCCCGAGGTTGAATTCCGCCGCCACCTGGCCCGCGAAATGCCTGTCGTCGAGGCCAACAATGCCCACCTGACCGCCGCTTTCGAGATTCTGCTCGATAACGCGGTCCAGGCAGTGGCCAAGAGGGCGCAGAAGCGAATCTCGGTTACCAGCCAGGTGACTGACAACGCCATCCGCATCCGCATCTCCGACAGCGGTCCGGGTATCCCCGAAAAAGCGCGCCCCTACCTGTTCAGGCAACTCGTGCCTGATGCCCAACGGACAGGTATGGGAGCCCTGCTGGCCCGTGTGGCTTTCCAGATGTACGGGGGAGAGATTGGCGTGGAGAGCACAGGCCCGGAGGGGACACGCATCCTCGTCACCCTGCCTGTGCCCGTTGGTCAGGTAAAAGCTGAATCCGGTGAAGAAGAGGACGCATCCTAGAATCCTGCTAATTGATAGGGAGCCGTGGTGGGCCGACGACTTTTTCAAGCGGGTCCTCGGCCAGCGCGGCTATCGGGTAGAAGTCGAGCCAGACGGGGAGAGGGCTCTCTCACGGATGGGACGCCACCACTACGAATTGGTCGTCCTGGACTCCCTCTCCGGCGGAGAGGATTTGGGCACGTTGCGGACCATCCGTGGCCGTTACCCGGACATACGGGTGATCGTCGTCTCAGCGGCTCCCTCCTGGCGAGGAGCACGCGAATCATTCCGGCTGGGCGCAGTAGACTATCTGAGCAAGTCCTACGACGAAGATAAGTTGATAAAGTCTGTGGAAGCGGCCCTGGCCAGCTCGCCAGCGGAACGTCGATCCCACGACGCGAAATTTGGGTCACACTGACGATGGGAAGATAAGGAGCACCGTATGTACAGGGGCACAATCCTCCTGGTAGATAACGAGCCTTCTATCCTGCCTCCTCTGCGGGACTTTCTGGAGAGCAAGGACTACCTGGTGCATACTGCCGGGAGCCCTGAGGAGGCCATGGACTTACTGAGCCGCCAGCGCGTTCACCTGGCAGTGATTGACCTTCGCCTGCGCGATAACGCCGACGAACGGGACACCAGTGGCATCGCCCTGGCCAAGGAGATTGATCCGCTTATCCCTTGCATCATCCTTACCACCTTTGTGCGCGAGATCAGCTATGACGTGGTAGTGGAGGCACTGAGAGCAGATTTGCCCGACAGGCGGTCAGCAGCGGTGGATTTTATCTCCAAGGGAGAAGGTCCCCAGGCCCTCCTAGAAGCCATTAAGCGTGCCTTCGAGCAATACATAGGCATCAACTTCCAGTTGCCCGTGACTGTCACCGAAGGGCACTCCCTGAAGGAAATAGCCCAGCGCGCGTTTGGTGAGGAGAAGAAAGCCCGGCTGAGTCTCTCCCTGGCAGTGATTGAAGAAGAGATCAGGGAACTGCTCCAGAAGCTCTTCCGCGAAGCAATCTCCGTCGAGATCTCACTGCGCCTGCCGCCGGGTTGCGGTGAGGAAGAGGCCATGCTGGTCAGATGGACTACCGAGGAGAAATCACCTCAGAGACCCACGTTGGTGCGATTCACACCGCGTGACCGGATAGAGGGGGCAAGCCGCGCTGACCTGGACTGGCAACCTGCTGGTTTAAATACCTCGGTGATGGCAACGGCTGTCGTTCACCACATAGGGGCAGTGGCCTACGATTTCAGCCGCGACTTCGCCGCTCCCGACGTCCTGGCCCTGACCCTGCAGCCAGGCCAAGCTATCAACGTTGACTTCCAAGGGGAGGAGACCGCCGCTTTTGAGACGCAGACGACCAATCCTTTGCACCTGGATGTCGAGCGCCGTAAACGTGAAGCAAGGAACGCCCGCTGCTCCGACGACCAACGCTTTGACATTAAGCACCTGGGGCAAGATCTCTACAAAGACATCTTCACTCCTTACCCCGAGGTGACCAACAGCTATCACCAGGCGGTGGGACAGACCGGGGAAGCCAATCTGCATCTGATCTTCAAGACCCAGCGAGACCTGCTGTCGCTGCCACTGGAATTTTTGTTCTGGGGGTCCGACTGGGCCGTGTTGCGCCACCCGCTCTCCCGCTTCGTCCTCAACGCGCCTGTTCGGCGGCAGGCGCTCTCCCCTGCGTTTTTGAGGCGGTGCCACCGGAGGAGAGAAAGGGTGCGCATTCTGCTCATCGCCTCCAACACCCCGCCCAGCATCCCCGGCTGCGAGAGGGAGGTGGAGATCCTGGCTCAACTTCTGCCCGGGTTCCTGCGCGATAGTGGCATGCGCTACGAAATCACCGTCCTGCCCACAAAGGAAGCGACTTTGGCTCAGGTGCGGGAGGAACTGCAAAACTGCCCCTACCATGTCCTCCACTACAGTGGTCATGGCTATTACGATCCTCAGAACCCTGAGGAGAGCTGCCTCTTTTTCTGGGACGACAGCAATGGAAAGCGAAAAGTAGGAAAGCTGACGGGCCAGGAACTGAAGTTAACGATGAAAAGCACGCGCGCCCATCCGACCAGCCTGCGGTTCGCCTATCTCAGTTGTTGCTGGGGGGCGGCCGGCGCCAAGGCCGTGAGTCTGCTGGATAACGATTTCCTGGGTATCGCCGACGCCCTGGTACAGGCCGGGGTGCCGGCTGTGTTGAGCTATCGCTGGCCGGTGAGCGATGATGGAGCCGAGAAGTTGGCTCTGGCCTTCTACAAATCCCTCTTCGCCCAGGGTCACCTGGCCACCGCCCTGCTGGAGGCACGTTGTCACGTGGCCGGACGGCTGGGCCGTGACGACACCACCTGGCTCTCACCAATCCTCATTTGCCAGGATTGAGTGAGAGGCACGGAGCAGCCCGCCCTGCTACTGCCCCAGCGCAGCCCGCACAGCGGCTCCCGCGTCTATGAATCCACAGCCATAGACGTTGTTGGGCACACCGGTCACGCCGCCACAGGCGCAGACGGAGTTGGAGAGCAGCGACGCGAACGGCCCTTCCGGTACCTCATCCACGGCCGTGCAGGCGTTTTCCACCGCTATAGGCACCGCCGTCTGGCAGATGAGCCTCTCTGTCGCGTCAATGTCGCCGATGAGGGCTGGATCTGCCGACCACAAGAGCGCCACCAGCCCTGCCACGTGTGGCGTGGCCATAGACGTGCCAGTGTTGTGGGCGTACCTGCCGCCGGGTATGCTCGAACGCACAAGGTACCCCGGCGCAGTGACGTCGGGCTTGACCAGGCCATCCGCCGGGCCACGGCTGCTGAAACTGACAATGCTGCCCCCGTCGTCCGTCGCGCCGACGGAGAAGGCAGCGTCGTAGTTGGCAGGGGGTGTGGTCGCTGTGCCGCAGCCCGGGCCCTCGTTGCCCGCGCCGACGACCATCATGATCCCCGCTGCCCGCAGTGCCTCGAACGCCGGCTTCAGCGTGTCGGGGGAGCAGCCCTCCCAGTAGGGACAGCCCCACGAGTTGGTGACCAGGTGGGGAGCCAGACGCACGTCGCCGTCGGTGAAGGGATCGCCCCCGTGCGGGTATGGAGCGAGGAAGAACTCCATACACTCGGCATAAGAGGTGGGATTGCCGAAACCACGCCGCATGTTACGACAACCGATCCACCGCGCGCCCGGCGCGACCCCTGTGCGGTTGCCCGCGCCATCGTCCCCCACCACGATGCCCATCGTGTGCGTGCCGTGAGAATGGTCGTCGAAGGGGACGGCAGTATCATCCCAGGCGTCGTGCCAGTTGTAGTCGTGGTCGGCGCTTTGGCCATCCCAACCCCGGTAGTGGGGCTTGAGCGCCGGATGCGTCCAATCGTAACCGGTATCCTGACCGGCGACGACGATCCCCTCACCCGTCACCCCCAAGGCCCAGGCTTCGTCGGCGTGGATGGCCGCCAGGTTGGGCTGCACCCCGGTGGGCGGCTCGCTGTCCTCGTCTTCGGGGAAGGGAATGGTATGTGGGTATTCCCGTGCATTGGGGTTGAGGATGACCTGGGCCACACCCGGCCGGCCCTCGAAACGACGCATCAGCCAGCGGTGCCCGTCCACACGGATCATGTTCATGATATAGTACGGGCGATAGGGCACGCCCAGCCCGTCCAATTCGGTCCGCAGCGGGGCCTGCGTGCGCTCGGCGGTCTCGACCAGCGTCCTGTAGACGTACCGCACCCGCGCTTTCCGATCGGGGACGGCATGGGCGTCACTCAGGTCTGCCTGCTCCTCCAGGATAATAAGGAAGCCATCGTTGGCGAAGCCGGGCTCGCCAGCGAAGCCGTACAGTCCACCCCATGCACCCCACATCACCAACGCGACCAGCGCGGCAACGACGAGCCGCGCCCAGGCGGGCACCCGCACGCGCTCGCGGAGCGCCAGCAGCAACCGCCGCCCACCCCACAGCGCCGGGCCCACCACCGCCACCGTCACCACGACGATGGTGTGGCTGAGAGCGTGCTGCAGTTCGGGGAGGCCCTGGGCGAGGAGATCGCGAGGATCCACGAAGAGAAGCGGTACGACACGGTAACAGAAGAGCACGGGCAGGAGAGGATAGATGCCACCTTCGCGGGCGCGCAGTTCGGTGAGTAGGAATGCCAAAGGCAAGAGCAAGATGGTATCTGCCAACGCGCCCCAATCGGCCGCGGGAAGGACACCGCTGAACGCGGACAGCCAGTAGAGCAAGATCAGCACCAGCGCCGCCATCCATGGCCGGACGAAAGTACGGGTCAGCAGGCAGAAAATCATCCCCCAGAAAAGCAATACCTGCGGGATCAGCTCCGCCAGCGTCTGGAAGGCCAGGCTTAGGCTGGTGAGGCTATCGCCTAGCGCGCCGGTCACGGGCCAGGGGATGGTCACCAGGGCAGCCACGGCCAGCGCTACGAGCACCGTTGGCAGGTCGAAGCGGCTCAGCCCCAGCCAGGCCCATAGAGGACGCCGGGACGCCCCCGCCGGACGTGGGGACTTCGGCGAGACCTCGGCGAGCTCAGTCGAGCCGCTCAGTCGAGCCGCCAGCCACGCAGCAAGCAGCGCGTAGGGGACGAGGAGGCTCAATCGCAGCGCGGCGGCATCGGCCCCCTCCCCATGAAGGGAAGGAGCGGAACTTTCAGGAAACACAGCCCGCACCGTCGCGTCGAGCAGGAGGTAGCCCGCGATGACCGCGCCGGAGGCAGCGACAGCGGCGGTCGCCTCCCAGCCAGCCCGGCGGCGGGTGAGCAGCGCCACTCCAACACAGGGCGGCAACAGCAGCACAGCAGCGACGAGGATGGCGACCGCAGCCACCACGCCTGGCGCGGTCATTTTGTTCAGCATGCTGTCCGTCACGAACATCGCCACAGGCGGCACGACACCCAACCACAGAAGCAGCGAGACGACCACGATTACCTGCCAACAGCCGGTGTGTTCTGTTCTATCCATATACCCTCCCGTGCAAGTGTGAAGTCAGTAAGTTGGCGAGCTTTCAGGTGTGGTTGGGGTGGCCCGTTGTCGGATGATCTCTGTCGCCGCTGTCGCCAGTCCAACCACCAGCCAGAAGAGGGTGACGGAGTGATGGAAATCCAGGTTGAAGAAATAATGGTCGACGATGCCCCCTACCAGCGCTCCTATCAACCCGGCGTGCAGCCCCCACCACAGCGGCTCCAACTCTGGCTCAGTTGCCGCCAGAGAGCGGGTACGCCAGAAGCGGGAGAAGAGAACACCCACAATGGCGAGGAAACTGGTCAGGCCCACCAACCCCATCTGTTCGGCGATGAGAAGGTAGACGTTGGCGACGCCGATGTAGGTATCAATGTCGGGCGAGCCGGCGAAGCCGACACCCAGCCAGGGGTAGCGCCCGATCAGGATGAAGGCATCCTTATACTCGCCAAAGCGCATCTGGGTCGCCAGGTCCTCGCCCCGAAAGCCTTCGATGAGGTGCGCGACATAGTCCTGGGTCTGGGGCAAGAGCAGCATGAGCGCCAACGCCACGAGCAGGAGCAGCCACAGTTTGCGGTAGCGCAGGGTAGCGACGACGGCCAGCGCAACTCCCACCCCCACCAACGAACCCCGGCTGATGGTCAATACCAGACAGAGGGCCATCAGGCCCAGCATCGGCACCAGGTAGCGGCGGCGGATGAGCGGCCTGCGGGTGAACAATTGGGGCACAGCGGTGCCCAGCGTCAGGTTGAGGAGGCTGCCCAGTACGTTGGGGTCCACTGAAGTGGAGGTGGCCCGCATCGGCAGTCGAGGATCATCGCGGATGTAGCGGAGTACGCCCGGCCCGACAGGATACCCCAGCCTCCCCAGCTTGGAGAGAGTGCTTATGACCAAGTCATCGGAGACATAGACAGCGACGACGTACAGCACGACGCCCAGAGCCGCAGTTACGAAGGCGCACAGGATCAGCACACGCACGATGCGCCGCAGCCGCCCCGCGTCACGCACGGTGTTGACGACGAGGAAGAACAGCGCCACGCTGAGCAGCACTTCCCCAAAGTGACGCAGGACGTAGGGGGTTGCTGGAGCGTTAGACAGACCGAAGACAAAGGACCCCACGGCCAGCAGCACGAACAGTCCAATGGGCAAACCCAGGGACGTACCAACGAATTCCCGTTGAGCGTCGGCGGCGAGCTGGAACGCCCATAGGAGGAACAGCGCTCCCATCGCGGCGTCGAGGAAGGTGGGGGTGAAGCCGATGCTGAAGGGAAAAGAGGCGAAGGGGAGCAGACAGGCGACACCGATAACGGTCAAATAGGCGACCTCAATGTCGCGCAGCATCCACAGGCCGAGGAACAGTCCAACCAGCCCCGCCCCAGTGATAAGGGGGCCGAATTCCGCCAACAGGTAGCCTACGGTGAGCGCCAGCGCCGCGCACAGTACCAGTGCCGCCAGCACGGCCAGCCAGCGGTGGCGAGAGGTGAAAATACGGTAGAGCCAATCTTGAGAAGACATATTGCGAGTCGGCGAATCACGTTTTACGTCACGGCGCAGCCCAGGTGCCCAGCGGGATTGGGCCGAACCGGCCATCCATCGGAGTGAGCGAGGTCATCCGGAAGCGCTCGTAGGCCACCAGCGTGGCCCAGACCTCCCCAGCGGCGAAATCCTCCGGCAGCGGCAGCAGGTGCCGGTCCACCACTCGACTGCCCCGGATCCACTTGAGCGTGGGCACAGCTCCCAGGGCCGGCTGCATATCGTGGGCCACCCACTGACCCGCGCCGTTCATCACCCGAACGCTGGTCGCGTCATCGTCAGTCAGCGGGCGCAGCGCCACCAGCGTCACGTCCACCACCATCGTCTCTCCCGGACCGGCGGGGCGGGCTTTCACGCCGACCAGGGCCATCTCGTCGCCCAGGGGGACGAAGCGGGCATCGGGCGCCGGGACAGGCAGCCGCATCTCGCTCACGGGCCAGGCCCACGGTCCGGCCGCGGTCGTCGCGTGTCCCTGCCCGTCGGTCAGGGAGACCCACAGTGGCTTCTCTGCGACGCCTGGCAGATCCACTGCAACGGTCTGATACGCCCCCGCCGGGATGGACGGCAGCGAGGTGGTGGCCCCTGGGCCGTCGGCGACCCACACCTGCGCCTGAATTCCTTGATCAATTGGCCCTCGCCAGCGCAGGTAGACCCGCAACGTGTCGGGCACGCTGCGGTCATAGTCCACCCCCACTAGCGTTGGGCCGCCCTGGAAGGGCACCGACTGCGGATGGAGGGTAAAGGGGGCGCGAGCGGAGGGCTCCAACTCTAGCCGGGTCAGTGTCACAGCGGCCTGCCCATCGTCCGCGGGGATGATCTCAAATTCTGTATCGCTGACGGTGTAGGCCCCTAGGGTCATCTGGTATCGGCCCGGCGACAGCATGGGGTAGAGAGGCAACGCCAGCCGTTCGAAGCGCACCTCGCCGGGGGCCAGGCCGGTGGGCAGCGCCCGGTCAGCCTGGGCCACGCGGCGGCCCTCCGCATCCAGCAGCACCAGGGTGAACGAGGGCGGAGGGGTCAGCGGGCCGGCCGCCCGCCAGGCCAGAATGATCTCCGCCACCTGCCCTGGATGGAAGTAGACCCCTCCCCCAGCCTCCCTTCGACCTTGCCCCTCGGCTCCGCTCGGGACAGGCTCAGGGCAGGCTTCCCCGCGAGGGGAGAGGTGAAGTCGGTACCCTATCAATCGTACCTGGTCTCCAAAGACCAGGTCGAGCGGCACGAGAGGGGCTGCAGGCTCCGTCACGGGCCGGGGACGGATCAGGAATCCCGTCTCCCACGGCTCGGTGGTGTAGCCAACGAACTCGTAAAAGTGGGTCAGCAGAAGCAGCCGTCCCTGATCGGCGTCCTGGATGCGTCGCAGCCAGGTATCCCGATATTCCTCGCCAGGGACGTTGTAGACGTAGCGCACCTCGACGTCGGGGCGAAGCCCCTCAATCCGCTGCAGGTATGAAAGCGGCGTGTACCAGCGCCAGTCGGCCAGGATGAGTGCACCGGCGGGGGCCTGCTCCAGGAGTGGCTCGACCGTCTGACGAGCGGTGCGATCTCTGGCCAGTTCGATGAAGCTGGGAGCGTGGGTCCAGGCGTTGAGAAGGCCGGCGCAGAGGACGAGGGCACAGAGGAGGGTGGAAGTGTGGGAGAGGGCAGGCATGTAGGAGTGTGGGAATATGAGGGAGGGGAGAAGGCCGACGGCGATGGCGATGGGCAGGTAGGCCGGCATCAGGTACTCGACGGTTTGGGGAGCGCGGTAGGTGATGGTGACGAAGGTGTGGAGAACCAGGCTGCCCGCCAGCAGGACGAAGAGTCGCCAATCTCGCCGGACGAGTCCCAGGAGACCAAGCAGCGCTGCCGTCAGGAGGAAGGTATTGAACTGGAAAGGGAAAAGCGTCGGCACGAGCGCCAGGCGGTGAGGCAGGTCTGTGGCGTTGGCAAAGGCAAACATATCACCGGCAAAACCACGCGCCAGGAAGTAGTTGAGAAATCCCGGCAGGGTGGCCAGGTCGGAAGACGCCTGAGGCGCGCCCATCAACCCCCTGATGGGCATGTAGGCCAGGGGCAGGAGGAAACTGACCAGGCCCACGAGCAACGGTCGCCACCAGCGGCGGGGCTGCACGACCAGGCACGGGTCGGTCAGCAGCACGTAGAGGGCGAAGAAAAGGCTAATGAAGGCCAGTGGCGGGTAATGTCCCCCTCCCAGGCCAAGGGCCAGCGCAAGGAGAATGAGTGCCCGATCTACCTCTCGTTGCTCTTCTGCGGCGGCGAGGCGGGCGAGGGTGTACAGGGCGAGGGCGGCGAGGAAAACGGCGGGGGTGCGGATGTTGGCAATGGTCGCCTGAGCCCAGAAGGTGGTGGCGCTGCCCAGGGTCAATGCCGCCGCCAGCCCCCCGACCAGTGCCACGAGTGGAGAGGCTCCCAGCCGCCGCGCCCATAGCCGGGTCGCCCGCGCGATCAGCACCAGCGTGCCCGCTGCGAGCAATCCGCTCATCAGGTTCAGTCGGTAGGCCGGCGTCCCCCAGGGGAAGAGGCGGATGAACAGGTGGCCCACCAGCATGTAGAGCGGAAAGCCCGGCGGGTGAGCTACGCCCATCCGTGCGGCCACCCATTGAAACTCACCCGCGTCGGCGGGGAGAACGTCGGGAGCAGCGGTGGCGACGTAGACGACCAGCGCGATGACGAACGTCGCACTGTTGGCTACCTGCTCGGCCCACCAGGGGAGGGAAGATCGCTCGCCGCTGAGGAGCCAAACCAGAGCAGCCAGGACGGCCACGCTGGCCGCTACGACGGGGGCACGTCGTGGCCAGAGGAAGTAAATGATCAATGGCCAATGGCCAATGACCAATGACCAATGACTAATGACTAAGGGCTTGCGTCGCTGTGCTAGCCACTGAGCAAGGGCGAAACCACCCAGCGCCGCAAGCAAGCCAACGGTGACGACAAGAACTCCTGGGCAAGGTCGCCAGGTGGCCTCCAGCGCGACGCGGGCCAGGAACAGCCCAATGACAGCACCGGGAATCCCCCGAAACCAGGCTGGTGCACGTCGTGTGAGGTGGGTCTTCATAATAAGGCGGGGGGATTATACCACCGGGGAGAGCAAATCCCAAATCCAAAGTCCCAAAGTCCAAAACCTCCGAGGTGGGGCGAGGTTTGAGCTTGCTCAAGGGGATTCGGCGAGCAGGGGGACGAGGGCATCAGGCACCGGCCCGTCGGGGCCCAGAACCGGGAGACGTTCCAGCGTATCGGAGCGGTACATACCCACCACCAGGTGCACGTGTTGCCCGGCGAGGAGCACCGGCACCTCCAAGACGTGCTCGTCGGGGACCAGGTCGCCAGGCTGCCAGGCCAGAGTGGGATAGCGACCGTAGCGGGGCAACCCGTCGTGCTGGGCCAGCAGATGTCCTGCGTCGTCCAACAGGTGGATGAAGGCAGTGTAATTCCCCTGCGGGTAGCCATCGGCCCGCCAGTATAGCGTGACGGTGAGAGGTGTACCACTCCGCATCAGCCCTGAGAGATCATATCCGGTCAAGGCGATCTCCTGGCCCAGCCGGTAATCCAGCGGGTGCTGAGGAGACACGGCCAGTGACTGCTCTGGGGTAACCCGCACCTGAGTCAACACAGGGAACCCCATCGTCACCCCGGCCGGGTCACGGGTGATCAGCCGCTCGCCGGTGGGCGCATCATACAGCCCGATCAGCAGGTCGTACAGTTCTGGGATGGGCGCCCACTCCTCAACGCGCAGGCGGTAGACGTCGCAGAACGCCTCGCCAACCGGCCACAGCGATGTGGGAAAGCGCCCCAGACCGGGGTAGGTGTACCGTTCGGCCACGCGCGCGTCCTCCCGCCCCACCAGGTGGATGAAGATGGTGTAATCTCGGGCCATAGGTGCGACCGCCTCCCAACAGGCACGGACAGCCAGTTCGCCGCCAGGTGGCACAGAGGGGCGATCAAGCGTGATCCCCAGGAGGTGAGCAGCATCGCCGAAGGTCAGGTCCGCGCCCTTGACCATTGCGGAGGCCTCGGCAGGGGAGACCAGGCGAGGAGGCGCAAAAGCAGGCCGGATGACCAACCAGGGGGTGAGGAGGGTGAGGGTAACTAGGCCAGTCAGAAAGATGAACGTAAAGCGTGAAACGTCAAACGTAAAACGTAATGCATATTGCGTATTGCGTGGCGAGTATTGCGTGAAACGTAGCTGAGGAAGCGAGGTCCATCCGCCGACGAGGAGGAGGGCAAAGGCGCCGATGGCGGGAAAGAGCAGCCGGCCGTGAGGGGCCTGCACTTGCCGCATCCATTGGAGGAGGGCGACGAAAATCAGCAGCCACCAGGCCAGGGCCAGCAGGAGGATCCGTCTGCGGCCAGGGAGCCGGCGGCTCATCAGCGCGTGGCCCCATCCAACCAGGCTGAGGAGCAGGAGCACGCCCAGCGACCAGTAAACCCATGTCGGCAGTTCTATGTGTCCCCAGCCGAAAGCGGCCCAGAAGGAACGGTAGACCTTGGGCAGTTCATTCAGGAGAGTGATAATGGAAGCAGGCACCGGCCGTCCCCAGGGGGTATCCGCATGCACGTGGAAGCCGAAGGGGTCGCCGTAGAGGAGCGCGTTGCGGAGGTACCACCAACCGCAGATAACTGATGCGGAACAGAGAATAGAGACCAGGGAACGGAGAACGGAGGTTAGAGAACAGAGATTGGGGATTGCCAGGGCTATCGCGGCAAGGGGGAGGAGGAGCAGAGTACTGGTTTTGGTCAGTCCGGCCAGTCCGATCAGCAGGCCGATAGTGAGGCTGCGGCGAAGCGTCATTCCTCGGTTGGCGACGCCGGCCATCGCCCACAACGCTCCGGTCGAGAGAGCCGCGGCCGCGCTATCGTTGCTCACCACGCCGCTGATGAAGAGGAACTGCGGGTGAAAAGCCACCGCCGCCGCCACGCTCAGAGCCAACACTGGCCTTCCAGGAAACGCCTCCCGCCCCAATCCCCAGGCAGCCACGACGGTCAGCAGACCAAAAGCCAGGGAGACGAAACGAGCCAGCCGGATGGCCAGAACGGCACCTCGCCAGGGGAACCGCTCGCGCTCCGTGTGGATAAGCATGTTCTTGTTGTCGTTCACCGTTCCCCCGGCCTGGTATCCGAAGCCGGGGTTGTGCCACGTCAACTCCGCCAGGTCGTCGTCGGATACGACTCCGCTCGCCAGTGCGGCCACGGCGTAATACAGCGGCGGCTGAGCCACCTCTTGGTAGGCCCCACTCGCGTCATCGGTCAAAGTGGGCAGGGCGCGCTGCTCAGCCAGGTAGCGCACGTAGGCGTAGTGCCACACCTCGTCGGGGGCCTCGAATACAGGGGTGACCAGGCTATAAGTGAGACCGGTCAGCCCAAATAACAGCAGGAGCCACCCAGGGAACCTTTTCATTCCGAACGCAGGACCAGCGGAATATAGTTATCGTACACTGTACCGACGTGAATCACGATCTGAAATAGACCTGAGGCCGATGTTCGACATTCACTTCCGGCCAGGTGGCGCGAAAGTGCGACGAACTCCACCATCTGCTCGCTTTGGAAAGGTCCCAGTACAGCCTCGTGGTGTGTGACAGGTGTCTGGTGGGCAAACGTGGTGTATGGCAGGAAATTCCCTCCCATGTCGCCGTTCAGTATTAGAGGGAGATAAACCATCACCGACCCGGTGTACGAAGCGGTGGAGGTGACCCGGGTCGTGTACCACACTTGCGTCGAGGCAGGTTCGGGTGTATCCCACTCTAGCAGCAGGAAGTTAAGTGAGGTGGAGGTGATCACGTTGGTGATGAACCCGTCGCTCTCCAGCGATTCCGGTGCCGGCAGCCGCCCGTCAGGTGGCAGCGCCTCCGCCAGGGTTCCCGCGTCCCAGAACGTATCATAGGGAGCGTAGTCGGGATCGGGCGAGACGTAGGTGATAGCCGTGACGTGGTCGCTGCGGGATTCAGCCGTCACGCTGTGCAAGCCCCAGTCGTAAAAGAAGGTCTGCTCCGGCGACCAGGTGATATCGGCAGGCAAGGACGAGACGGCGGGATCGTCAATGGTGTTGTACTGACGCCCCAGTGGATCTATCCCTATCCGAGCGTGGTGATCCGCACCAGGGGCAGAATGATTTCGCCCATACATACTGAACCGGTAGAACGTGCAAGGCTGCACGGCGACTCGCTGGTAGATACCGGCAGTGTAGTGCCAGACCCAGAAGTAGATTTGTGCATGGTCGCCATCGTACCGATAAGGACGCCAATCACGTACATCGTCGTACTCTGGAATGACGCTGCCCATCCACCACCGCATCCAGCCCCCTGCGACCCAATGGTTAGGTGGCTCCCAGTAAAACGGATAATCTTCCATGTCGCCATTCACCAGCAGGTTGTCCACCTGCGTCTGCTGAGCCTGGAGCGGCCCCTCCTCCCACGGGGCTGCACCTGCTCCCTGGGCAACTCTCCGTTCCCCCACCGCCAATGCAACAAGTAAGACCATAGCGAAAACATGCCGGGCACGTCGCCTCATCACCTAGTTTCCTCCTGTAACGTAAGGTGGCTATCATGGGGCAACCCCTCACTACCTACGGGTGATCCGGCCACACCGACACCGCAGCATCGGGGACAGGCACCTCCTCAATATATGCGGGCAGGCGCGAACCATCCTCCAGATCGTACAATCCTACGGTGATACGCCGTCCCGCCTCCACATCACCAGCCGCCAGCGTCAGACGATGGACGTCCAGAATCACGTCACCTGGACGCCACATTGAGGTAGGGAAAGCGCCCTGCATCGGCGGCCCGTCGCCGGTGCTGACCAGAGCGCCGGTTGCATCCTGCAGGTGGACGAAGACGGTGTAGTCGGCAGGCAAAGGCTGTAAGGACTTCCAGCACAGCACCACGCGGGTCTCTTCCTGGTCGGGAATCACCGCAGCATGGGTCAGCGCGACCACCTCGCCAAAGCGCACCTCCGAGGCCAGAAGCCCATCATCTGGGCAAGAGGGCGGGCGACCAGGCACCCGCAGCCGGGCCAACACCAGCCGGTTCCCAGCGGCGGCCTCGTTCAGCCGGACGGGTAGCCTCTCCCCCGTTTCCATCCGGTAGAGGATCAGGTGCAGGTCCCAGGCTTGAGTGGGGAATTCGGCCTCCGGCAGGCGGAAACGGTAGCGGTCTGCGATCACCTCGCCGGGCTGCCAGGCCGACGTCGGGTAGTTCCCGTGCCCCGGCCAGGAGTTGTAGTTCCAGCGCAGGGTCGTATCCCCGGGCACGGGAGAGACGAGTTGGAGGGCCAGGACGTAGTCCTCGTCCATTGAGGCGAGGGTTTGCCAGTACAGGGTCACGTCGAGCGTTGGCCCCTTGCTGTCTATGGCTGCGTCGTAGCCCAGCAACTGGATGGCATCACCCAGCGTGGCATCGAGGGGATTGGCCGGGTGAACGGCACTGGCATCAGCATAACGGGCTGGCGGGGCGAAGAAGCCGGGCAGGATGCGCGTCACCGTCCAACAGGCCATCAGCGCAAACAGTGCGACGACGATCCAACCCCCAAACCCGGGGCGATGCCGTGCCAACTCCTCTATCCCCAAGGCCATCAGCAGCGCCACGGCAGGCAGAGCGGGGAAAAGCAGACGTCCTCCGGGTGCCGGCGTCATCACGTCCCAGCGCGCCCAGCCCGCTACCACGAGCAGAAACCAGCCTGCCAGGATAGCAGCCGCCACTCGCTCCCCCGATGTCAGTCGCTGCCAACCCCACGCCAGGCCGCCAAGGGCCAGCAGGGTGAGCACAGCGTAGAAAGCGTAGAAGGCCGGGGGGTAGAAGGAGCAGGGGATCTGCCCCCAGAAGGAGCGAAACATCCACCCTGCCTCCAGGAAGGGCTGGATAGACGCTCCCTCGCGCGTGCCAACCAGCTCCAGCATCGGCTGGAGGGCGGTGGGGTCGCCATAGAGCTGCCAGTTGCGCCAGAACCACCAGGCGGAGATGGCAAGAGCCGGAGCAATGAGCAATGGACAATGGGCGATGGCGTGTGGCGTGTTACGTGTTGCGTGTTGCCCTTCGACAAGCTCAGGACGGCGCGTGTTGCGTGTTGAGGTTGGAGGGCGGTGGGCGCGTATGAGGATTACGATGGCGGAGAGGGGGAGCAGGAGCCAGCCACTCAGTTTGGTCAGCCCGGCCAGCCCCACCAGCAGGCCCAGGCCGGCGGTTCGCCACGCCGATAGTCCATCCCGCCAAATCCGCAGCAGCAGGTACAGGCCGGCCGTGACCAGAGGGATGACCAGGTTATCGTTGTTGACGCCGCTGGCAACTAAAAGGAACTGGGGATTGAAGGCCACTATGGACATCGCCACCAAACTGATTGCTCGCCTCCGGGGGAAGGCCAGGCGAGCCAGCCCGTAGGTGCCGAGCACGGTGATCGTTTGAAGCAGCGTGGACCAGGTACGCAAAACGTGGAGGGTCAGCAATGTTCCATGCCAGGGGAAGGACTCCCGGTTGGGGTCACGGTAGAAAATTGCTCGGTTATCATACAGGCCGGCTTCTTCAGGCCCACATACCACCCGGGGGTTGAAGTGCCAGAAAGAAGCCGCATCGCCGGCTTGCAGCCCCAGCAGCCGCACCAGCCCGGCAGAAAGTAGGTGATATAGCGGAGGCTGGGATGCCTCCTGGCGGTAGTGGTAGATCTCCTCTGCCGGCGACCCATGCACCGGAAGCCGCCCGTGATCCGCGATGTACCGCACCACCCCAAAGTGCTCGACCTCGTCCAGGTTCTCGAAAGGCGGCACCACCAGACCGTAGGCCGAGGCCAGTGCAATGAAGCAGGCGAGGATTACGAATTGCGAATTGCGAATTGCGAACACTCACAGACTCCGCTTGAGTGTTGAGATAAACCAAACGGCACTGGCTGCAAAACCAGTGTCCAGCACCGAGGCGAGTATTATAATCAACGTTCGCGCTTGTTGCAAGGGCACTCCGCTGGTCCATACGTACCAGGGCCACACGTCGAAGGGACGTGCATTCGCGGGATCGTAGAACCAGAACAGCGCCTCCCAGCTCCAGGGATAGGCAGTGCTCACAGGAAGAGGGCGAGGTAAGTTGGCCTCTCTAGCCGCCAACTGCACTCCATCACTCAAAACCTCCACCCGCTCGACAAAAACGCTCAGCTCGCGTGCATCGCCAGACCCAAGAGGAACCCACGTCGTCGCCGTCATCACCAGTGTACCAGGGAATATCTGCACATCGCTGGCGGGGATCGTCAGTGTCTCCAGCCAGCGTGTTTCGCGTTCATCATCCGCAACCAAGCGTCGCTTGCCGGCCACGGGCACTCCATCGTAGACGAGATGCAGTCCCGACCAGCCGTTTGCCTCCGTGTCGGCCAGGCGTGGACGCGAATACGCGACTTGAACCGTCAGCGACTGCTCGGGCTGAGCATAGATGCGCAGCCGGGCACGCCCTCCCATCCAGCGACCAAAGGGGGCCAGGTCGGGGACTTCGACGTCGTAAAAACCATCCTCTATTGCGTAGAACTGTTCGCCGGAGGCGTGCAGCGCGTGGTCGTATTGCTGCCAGGCTTTCGTCTGGCGCGGCCAGAGCCGCCATTGGGCAGAGAGGGTCGAGTAAGCCGGGTGAAAGAGTTGCTTTTCGGCGGGCACGTCGCTGAACAGGTAGGTGGCGTAGTTGACAAAGACGGTGGACATCTGCACCCAGAAGCCGATGATGAAGAGCATGGTGGCACTGCCGACGCGCAGCCAACGGGATAGGTCACGCCGCTCCAGAAATGCACCTATGGGCAAGGTCAGAAAGGGCGTGATGCACACGATGTAGCGCGGCCCCCAGTTGCCGCCGCCGTGCCAGACCGGGGTTCCTTGGTAATTCACCGTGCTGTAAAACAGTGGATAGGCTGCCACAACGGTCACGAATAACCACATCTCGTTCCGACGACGGCGTGCCAACGCCGACAGGCTCCACAGCGTCAATACGGTCGGCGGCGAGAAAAAGAAGAAACCCTTACCGGAGCTGAAGAAGAATCCGTACAGGCTTTCTAAAGGCTTCACTGCTGCTAACCAGGCAGTTACCGAATTGCGTGCCTCGCTCGTTGTATAGCCGGTCTCCAGCAGGTTGCCAAAGCGGGTGTAGTTGAACACCATCAACGCACAAATGATCAGCACCAATGGCAGTCCACCGGCCATTGCAGTCCGGCCGGCCCAACTCCAACGTGCACGCCAACCCGGTCGCCGCCAGAACGGTAGCAACAAGTACAGTGCCAGGGCCGGGGCAGCCACAACCATCACGTACTTGGTCGCCGTTCCCAGGCCCATTGCAACGCCCACCACAGACACCCATCTCAACCGCTCGGTGTGCACATACCGATACGCCGCCCAGGCCGCCAGCACCAGCCAGAAGGTGTGCAGCGTTTCGGCAAAGAAGGTGCGCGCATAAGGCCAGGACACGGTAGCCAGCCCCAAAGCCAGGGCTACAAACAGGGCCGTCCGCCGCCGGTAACCCAGGTCAACACCAAATAGGTATAGCAGCGCCACCGTCGCCGCGAGAACCGGGCCATTGAATAAGCACACAAATAAGCGGGTGAAGTACCCATAGAATGGCGGTGGAAAGGCCCGCGCCACCCAACTCCCCACTACATAGAGCGGCACGGCCAGCAATGACTGCAGTGGCCCGGTGACGGCGTAGAGATGGCCATCACGCCCGCCGACCACGACCCGAGGCGCATCACCGGCCTGCGCCTGCTCCAACTGGGCAAACGTACCGCGCTCGACCAGTCCTTCGGTCACGACGTACATCGTTTCTTCATCAGCGATGGCTGTGTGTGCGCCGTCTGTCAACCAATACAGACAGGTCAACAGGCACAACAATGCCAGAGCTATGCGGACATCGGATCTATTTATGCTCAACATCAGTACATTGCGATGGTCTGCTCCCAGAGGTTACCTCGTCACAGATAGGATGGTCTTGCCAAAACAAGCTACGCCAAAGGCAGAGAAAGGCTCACCCAGGTTAACCGGCACGAAGGAACGCCGTTCCAGCCGAAACCCACTATCCAGGATGTGTTCCTCAACCTGACGATAGGTGAAGTAGTGATCCTCCGGTTTTTCGAAGCCGCAAATCAGCCGACCTAGTCGGTAAAGGAGGTTCTCGGTGGGGCCGGTGATCAGAAACTTTCCCGCTGCTAAACGATAAATCTCCTGGCATGCTTGCCGAAGCTGCAAAATGTGCTCCAGCACATCGGCGGCGATGATGACGTCAAACATTCCATCGGCCAGACCAGAGTTGAGCAAGTCACCTTCAATCAACGTCACGTTACCCAGGCGATAGTGGGCTACTATTCCCTGTGCCTCCCCCACAAAACGATCCAGGCAAATCACCTGACGGAACATCTGCGACAAGGTGGGCAACAGGACACCACTTCCTCCTCCCAGATCCAACACGCTGTTGCGCCCATCATGAGGGCAGAGAGCAATCAAGCGCTGCAATCTGGACCAGAACAGTTCCCGAACAATCCACGATGAGTGCCGGTAGGGTAGAGAAGTAGTCAACTGCTCATCGGCGGCAGTTTCTTGCATAATCGCCGGCGGTATGCGGGTTAGGCGCATCATCCATCCCTCCGATCACGCCCATATTCCATATCAAGCCACATGGCGAAGAGAAGAAATTGCAGCCCCGAGATGGATATAAAAGCAGCAAACATCGCGCTGGTGGCCGACGCCATTCCAACCAGCAGGCGGTAGATGACAAGGTACAATCCTAGCAAGAGCCCCAAGGGACAGAGAAGCAGCCCTGTTGCGTAAAACAGGAGCAAGGGATGAAAATCGCGGATGATGTACTTCTCTTTCAATCGCCAGAAGAAACCCTTGGTCAAGTACCAGGACATCGAAGGTATTATCCGCCACAGGCGGATGCCCGACTTTTCACCGATGCCATAGATGGGACGCACCGCCACGTTGGTCACCGGCAAGTTGAAGACATTGAGATGAATCAACATTGAGTTCTCGAACTCGTACCCATTGCTGATGTGATCCAGGTCAAGCATCTTCAGCGCACGGAGGGAGATGGCTGTATACCCCGCCTGGGAATCGGCGACGTGCCAGTAGCCGGATGCAATCTTGGTCATCATGGATAGGACATTGTTGCCAAAGTAGCGATAGCGAGG
Organism: Anaerolineae bacterium; assembly: GCA_046760785.1. Classification (GTDB taxonomy): domain Bacteria; phylum Chloroflexota; class Anaerolineae; order B4-G1; family B4-G1; genus JBHIET01. Next base: position 23,726 of record JBHIET010000045.1, read on the forward strand.
CATCTGTGTCCACGCCTCGCCGGTGAAGAGACGGTTGCCTTTCGCGTAATCGGCCTCCCCTTTGATCACCGGCTCGATCACTTGCGCCAGTTCCGCCGGGTCCATCTGCGCGTCGCCAGCCATCACAGCCACCACATCCAGATCCAGCTCCAACGCTCGCCGGTAGCCGGTCAGGATTGCTCCTCCCACGCCTCGATTCTCCTGACAGCGAATTACTCCCAGGTGCTCTCCCCACTGTCGGTGGTAGCCTCTCGCTACCTCATAGGTACGGTCCTGGCTACAATCATCCACGACCACGATACGGTCTACGAAATCGGGCATTGTCTCCAATACTTGCCCGATCAACCTCTCCTCATTATGAGCCGGCACAACTACACCGACCCGCGCGCCCTTGTACATAGCCACCCTCATTTCTGATCCTGCAATTGAGATAGCACAGTTTTGCGTTCTCTCTCCGTAACCGTTCAGGCACTTTCAGGTCGAGCAGCCTGAGTAGCGCGGAGCAACGCGGAGCGCGTATCGAAGGGTGCGGTCGAAACGCCGCTCTGTCGAGAAACTGCTCCCTTCGATACGGCCTTCACTCCGTTCCGGCCTACTCAGGGTGCTCCGTGACTACCCCCTGAACGCTTACCTCTCTCCATCACGGAACTTCAAGCGATGTCAGCAGCACACGGTCCCCCGCCGTCTTGTCTTCCCCCTCAACTTCCCACCGCTCCATCGTGTCCAGCCAGTAGGCGCCGGTCTGGAGCCAGTAGGTTCCCGGAGAGAGCGGTTCTGGGACGAGCAGGAGATGGCGCTGGATCAGCAGGTCGCCTCCCCGCCAGTCCGTGACCGGCACGCCCAGCCCATCGCCGACCGCCACAGGTCGCCCTTCTCCGTCCAGCAGGTGGGCTATCAGCGACAGCGGGCGATCGGGAGTGTCCGTCGCAGACCAGTAGGTCCATAGGGCCAGCGTTTCGCCCGGCGTCATAGCGCCGGCCTCTAAGCGATACCCCAGGAACACCAGCGGGCCGGAGAACGAGAGCGGTGGGGAGAGAGTCACGCCGTCCGCCTTAGCCCGTTCCGGCGCCCAGTCGGAGGGAGCGACGATCACCGGATCGGTCTGCACTCCGCTCATTAATTCTTCGGTATCCACAGGCGGCCACTCGTAGACCACAAAGGGCGGCGTGTCGTGCCCCATCCGTTGCTCGTAGGCCAGCCGGGCCGGTGCCCGATGCGCCTGCACAAAGTCACCCTCGGTCTCCTCGCCCCGGTAGAAGGCGTACCACCCCGCCGACCGGCCGCCGTCGGGGTAGAGCCAGGCCTGGGTGCAGTCGAAATAGGCCATCCGCAGGCCATCAACATCACGGCCGAACCCCTCGGCGGCGACCTGGGGCGGGAAGGGAATCACGGGTAGCGCGCACTGGGCCAGCCAGGCGGGAGCGGGGTCTCGCTCCGGAACGTGGTAGTAGAACAGCACGTGAGCGATTTTGGCGTCGGGTTCGCGCTTGCGGAACCAATCGTACATCTCCGGGTCAACCAGGGGAATGCCGTCCAGCGTGGTGGCGCTGATGACGTAGTCGCCCGGCGGGGGGGCGAAGCGGGAGGGGAAGACGGCCGGCGTGTCGCCCCGCAGCGGCGTCAGTGGCTCGTACTCCACGCCGTAGATCGCCGGGTCGTAGAAGATGAACGCTGAGAGGCGCACCGGTCCCAACCCCCGCTCCCGCTGAAAGTGAGCCAGGTCCTTGTACGCCTGCCCCCAATCGGTGTTGGAGTCGGCCAGGTAGCGGTAGCCGCCGTCCGGCCCGCCGGCCAGTTCGTTGAAGTAGGCCAGGTAGTGGGGGAAGAGGCGCAGGGTGGCAAAGGCTTGCCAGAGCAACAGGGCAAGAGCGGCAGTGCGTAATGCGTAATGCGTAAAACGTGATGCGTGTTGCGTGTTGCGTGAGATGAAGATGAAAAGAAACGGCAGGATGGGGAGCAGGTGACGGTAGCCGATGTTCAAGGGGCTGAAGAGGCTGCTTGCTCCGTAGAGGAGGGGGAAAAGCAGCAGAGCACTCTCATTGAGCAGGAAGTGATGCCATTTCGTCCCAAGGCTCCCAGCCCTCGTCTCCGATGGCGTCGCAGGCGAGGTCAGTGTATCGCGAGTGAGGATTAGTCGCGTAAGCCCCCCCCGAGACGGGGACTTCGAGCGAATTCCATCCCTGACGCTTTTCAGAAAGGCCACTATCGCAGCAAGAAGCAGGAGCAGAGTCGGCAAGGGTGTTTTAAGAAGAAATGCTACAGGGAAGTAATACCACCAGCCGTGCGAACGATTCTCGCCCATCAGAAAGGCGGCGTGTCCACCGGCGATGTGTTGGCGAAGGCGCAGCCAGGGGATGCGGTGGCTGGCCGCCGGGACCGGGAAAGGAACGCCGGGAATGGAACCCACCTCAAACCCATAGAGACCCCACAGCACCAATCCGGCGATGACGAAGAGCAGCAGGAGGGAAAGTAGCCATCGCTGTGGCAGAGCTAACACGCCTAACATAATCACCACGGGCAGCAGCATCAGCGCCGAGAGTTTGGCTCCCTGGGCCAGGCCGAGGGTCACGCCGGTCAGCACCAGGCGTGGTAGCGAGGGGCGGCGCAGGAAGCGAGCCAGGCAAAAGAGCGCCAGCGTGATGAAGCAGGCCGCGCCCAGGTCGGTACCGGCGACACCGGCGTGTGCCAGAATATTCGGGTCAAAGGCCAGGAGGAACAACGCCAGGAGGCCACCCCTCCATCCCCACAGGTCCTTCGCCCAGCGGAATACGACCGCCCCCAGGAGCACGGCCAGGAGCGCCACCATAGCCCGCGCTGGCACCACCAGACGCTCTACTGGACGGTAAGGGTACAGCCACTGCTGGGTCATTTGCAATAGCGGCAGGCTCTCCGTCGTAGGCTCGGCCGCCTCGCCCCAGGGAGGCAGGGTGCGCGGGTCGGCGAGGTCGGGAACGGGCAGCAAAGGAAGGGCGGCCCACATCTTGACCAGCGGCGGGTGTTCCTCCACCAGGCGGTAGTCACCGGTGCACAGGATGGTGTAACCGCTGGTGAGGTGCAACCCCTCGTCAATGGTAAGGGAGGTGCCAGACGCGCTCCCACCGGCCTGGGCGAAGATAGCGCACAGCAATGCCAGGACAAGGATAGATAAGGCCACGGGTATCTTGCGAGTGGGCAACAGACAAGTCATGATCTCAGTACTTACACAGTTAGGAGAGGGCCTTTCGCAATTCAAACTGCCGGACTGCGGAAGTCTCGAAGGTGCTCCGCCTAGTAGCTTTTGACGCCACATGGGACTGATTCTGCTTTCGAAATGCCAGACGGCAGACTTTCGCAGTCTTTTGGCAGCTACTCACCCCAAGCTCCAAGTCCCCGTCCCGGGGACGTCGTATGCGGT
>JBHIET010000046.1:0-26544 GCA_046760785.1 Anaerolineae bacterium
ATGTCCACGCCGTAGATGTTGTTCAGCAGGATGCGCTTCTTCTCGGCGGTGGTCAGCCGCCAACCCCCTCCGGCTCCCCCCTGGGAGGGGAGAGAGGGGCAGGGGGCCTGGTAAACAGCGGGGCGCTTGCCCTTGGCGTACCTGGCCGGGTCGTGCGCCTCGTACCAGCGGCGGTGATAGTCGAGCAGGTATTGGTATGCCCCCAGCAGGAACGAGCCGGAGCCGCAGGCGGGGTCGAGCACCCGCAGTTTGCTGATCTGCCGGGGCGTCTTGCCCTCGATAAGTTTGCCGACGGTCTGCTTGACGATGTAGTCCACGATGTACGTGCGTGTAGTAGACGCCGCCCGCCTTCTTGACCTCCGGCTTCTCCTCCACTTTGGCGCGGCGGTGAGGATGCTCAGGGGCAATTTGGCGCTCCAGGCGTAGCGGCGCAGTTGGTAGGCCGGGCCGACGTCGCCTCTGACCGAAACCGAGGGCTTCTTGTCCTCTAGGAAGAACTTGCGCACGCCGCCAACGCGGAAGCAATAATCGGGTGCGCGGGTCGCCCCGCCGATCTTAATGGCATCTTCGTGGACCACGTCTTTGTACTGCTCGGCGTAGCCCCGCGCGTTGCGCACGTCCCAACCGAGGGCTTCAAAGAAGGGGTCAATGAATTCGACGCGCACCTGTGTTTCTTTGTACTCGGCGTGCTTGTAGACGTCCAGGTTGCGGGCGAACCGATCTACCAGCCGTTCGACCTTGATTTTGGCGTCGGCGTAGGTGGTGCGTGTGGACATGGACTACCCCCTTATGTCTGGCTACCCACGATTATACCCCCTTCCGCCGCGTGCGCCAAACGATGGAACATTCCCTGCATCTGTGGTAGAATATGTTCGCGATGAAGGGCGAGAAGGCCGCTATCACCGTGATTGGCGGGGGGCTGGCCGGGAGCGAGGCCGCCTGGCAGGCCGCCGAGCGGGGCGTGGGGGTGCTCCTGTACGAGATGCGGCCGCACAGGATGACCCCGGCCCACGTCAGCGACTACCTGGCCGAACTGGTCTGCTCCAACAGCCTGGGCTCCGACCTGCCCGACCGGGCGGCGGGGCTCCTGAAGGCCGAACTGCGCTATCTGCACTCGCTGGTGCTGGTCTGCGCTGACGGCGCGCGCGTGCCGGCCGGCGGCGCGCTGGCGGTGGACCGGGAACTGTTCGCCGCCGAGGTCACCCGCCGCATCGAGGCCCACCCGCGCATCCGTGTGGTGCGTCAGGAGGTGACGGCGATACCCGAGGGCCCAACCGTCATCGCCACCGGCCCTCTCACCTCTGACGCGCTCGCGGAGGCCATCGCCGCGCTGACCGGCCAGGAGCACCTGTATTTCTACGACGCGCTGGCACCCATCGTGGCCGCCGATCCGATTGATATGTCGGTGGCGTTTCGGGCCTCCCGCTACGGTAAGGGAGAGGCCGACTATATCAACTGCCCGATGACAGAGGAGGAGTACGAGCGTTTCGTGGAGGCGCTGGTGGCGGCAGAGCGCATCCCGTTGCACGACTTTGAGAAGGAGCAGGAGGACGCCCGTTTCTTTGAGGGCTGCCTGCCGGTGGAGGTGTTGGCGGCGCGGGGGCGGGGTGCGCTGGCCTTTGGGCCGCTCCGCCCGGTGGGGCTAACCGATCCTCACACAGGAAGGCGGCCCTACGCGGTGGTGCAGTTGCGGCAGGACAACCTGGCCGGGACGCTCTACAACCTGGTCGGCTTTCAGACCAACCTGCGCTACGGCGAGCAGGAGCGGGTGTTCCATCTCATCCCGGGGCTGGAGCGGGCGGAGTTTGTGCGCTACGGGCAGATGCACCGCAACACGTTCATCAACGCGCCGCTTCTGCTGGAGCCGACGATGGGGTTCCGCAGCAAGCCGGGGCTCTTCTTCGCCGGGCAGATCACCGGCGTGGAGGGGTACGTGGGTAGCGTGGGGAGCGGGTGGGTGGCGGGGGTCAACGCGGCCCGCTTCGTGCTGGGGCGGGAGCCGCTGGTGTTGCCGCGCACGACGATGCTGGGGGCGCTGTGTCACTACGTGAGCCACGCCGACCCGGCCACGTTCCAGCCAATGAAGGCTAACTTTGGTCTGCTGCCGGAGCTTTCACCGCCGGTGCGCAACAAGCGCAGGCGGTATCGAGCTTACGCGGCGCGGGCTGTGGCGGACCTCGAATCCCAAATCCCAAATCCCAGCCCCCGAATTTCAAATCTTGAAGGTTAATCTTCGGGTTGTCCTTATGGCCTGTGGAGGAGAGGCACAGGTGAGATATTCTGGGAGACAGAGTCCGGCTATGCGAAAATCACGCAACACGCAACGCGAAATATTCTTGTCATGTTACTACTCAGACTGCGCCAGTCGAGCGGTGTCCTGAGCCTGTCGAAGGATAGGCGCTTTAGGTCGAGTAGCGAAGCGTACCGAGACCAAGCGCCGCATCGAGACCAAGTAGATTATGCCAAGCCGCTCGCTTGGTTTCGATATGCCGCTTTCTTCGGTCACAGCTACTCAACCAGCGCTCGCTCGCTCAACACTACTTCCGGTCCGAGTAGTAACCTTGTCATCTTGCTTCTCGCCTTCTTGCTCGCTGCGTGTGGTGTGCCGGAGCCATTGGTCTTCGACGGCGAAGCAGCCTACACTCACGTCACGGCGCAATGCGACCTGGGCTTTCGCCCGACCGGGTCCGAGGCTGGCTGGGCCACCGGCGACTATATCATCTCCAGTCTGGAGGAACTGGGCTGGACGGTCGAGACAGAGGAGTTTACCTACCGCGATACGCCGGTGCGTAACATCGTCGGTCGGTCTTCGACGGGCTCAGCCCAGGGGGTGGGGGAGGTGCCGGTGGTCATCCTGGGCGCCCACTACGACACCCGTCGCAGCGCCGATGAGGAGGCCCCCAGCGTCCCTGTGATGGGGGCCAACGACGGGGCCTCCGGTGTGGCGGTGCTCCTGGAACTGGCCCGCACGCTGGATCGGGATAAGCTGCAGAACGAGGTCTGGCTGGCCTTCTTCGACGCCGAGGACAACGGACGCCTCGATGGATGGGAGTGGTGCGTCGGTTCGAGTTACATGGCGGCTCACCTGCAAGTCACCCCGGAGGCGGTACTTGTCGTGGACATGATCGGCGATGCCGACCAGCAGCTATTCCTGGAGCGCAACTCCGACCCTGCGCTGCAGACGCAGTTGTGGAAGATTGCCGCCACGCTGGGCTACACCGATACGTTCCTCTCCGAGTATCGCTGGGCGATGTACGACGACCACATCCCCTTCGTTCAGCGTGGCATTCCGGCGGTGGACATCATTGACTTCGACTACCCCTACTGGCACACCACCCAGGACACGCCCGACAAGGTTGCTGCCTCCAGCCTGGAGCGGGTGGGGCGGGTGCTGGAGGTGTGGCTGGAAGGAAATGATACGGGCAGGCAGGTGGACAAGAAGTAGCCTTCTGGCTGCCACCCGCCAGGTGGGGCTCATGGCTCAAGTGGCAGCTGTACCACGAAGCGGCTTCCCGGGCAGGCCTCCTCGTCGTAGCCAGGGCTCTCGGCCCAGATGCGTCCGTCGTGAGCTAGCACTGCCCCCTGGGCGATGGTCAGTCCTAACCCGGGGCCACCGCCCTTGAAGGTCGTCGTTCCTGAGGAGTGGAGCGCTACCTCGCCAGTGCGGTAGAACTTCTCAAAAACCAGATCCAGATCCTGCGGCGCAATGCCGATGCCGGTGTCTTCCACCGCCACCTCGATGCACTGGCCCAGGTCAGGTGCCTCCACTGTCTGGCCGATCACCTTTATTCGCCCCCCATCTGGCGTGTACTTGATGCTGTTGTTCACCAGGTGGTAGAATGCCTTATATAGCAGGTCGGGGTCGCCCCAGCAGAGAGGCAACTCCTGTAGTCCCTCCCGTTCCAGGGTCAGGTTCCGCTCCTCCAGCGCCCGCTTGAACTCGGAGGCGATGCCCTCGAAGATGACAGGGATGCTCGTCAGGCTGCGGCGGGCCTGGAGACCGCCACTCATCACCCGTGAGACATCCAGGATGCTGTTGAAGACGCGCTCGAGCCGCTTCGTGCTGCCCACCATCCCCTCCACCAGCGTCTGCAGGTAGGAATCGTTCTGCACCGTGGGACTGTTCTGTATCATCTGGGCATATCCCAGCAGGACGGCTACGGGTGTGCGCAATTCGTGGGCCGACACCTGGATGAAATCGGACTTGGTCTTGTCCAGCCGCTCCAGTCGCCTGAGTGCGCGGGTCAATTCCTCGTTGGCCTGGCGCAGATCGGCGATGGACTGCCGGTCGCCATCCCGCAGGCGGGCAGTCATGCCCACCAGCATGCGGATGCTCAGGGAGGGGCTGCGACCCAAGACTCTCAGGAATGGTTCCCGGCCGATTTCCAGGACAGTGATAGGCTCGGTAACGCGAACGGTTGCGGTGCGGGGGCCTTCCTGGAGGATAGCCATCTCGCCGAAGAATCCTCCCGGCCCAATGACGTTCAGACGACGCTCGTGCTCGCCGTCGAGTCGTTTGAGCACCTCTACCTGTCCTTCGACGATGATGTAAAAGGTGTTCCCGGGTTCTCCCTCTTCGCAGATGACTGTGTCAGTTGGTAAGGAGCGTATGACCGCTGCTTTCGCCAATATGTCCAGGTCTTCTTCCGCCAGGCCGAAGAGAATCGGGCGCAGGAATTCTTTGATGTCTAGCTGCAAGGAGGGGGGAACACTGTCCATTGTAACCTCATAAGGCGATGGCGCAAAACCCACCCTGTCACCCTGAGCAAAGCGAAGGGTCTCTTCCACCACAGTCACGATGTAAGGAGGTTCTTCGCTACACTGGCGAGATTCTTCGCTACGCTCAGAATGACAGTCAGCCACAGGGCTAGTTTTGCGGTAGTGCCTCATAAGATATATAACACAGTTCCAGGATTTACGCAACATGGCCGCTGTGACTGTCAAAGGCATCATCGGAGCGTTGCAGGGCTTGTCCCCTGGTGGTATAATTCACAGGCTGGAGTTTGGCAAAAACCCGTTTCTTCTCATATTGGCAGGGCTGGTGCCCCACAAAGGCCGCTTTTTTCGAGGAAGGTCCCCACTCGCGGGCCCCAAAACGGGTAAGAGATTGGAGAAGCGAGGCCTTTTGCAACGGACGATGCGTCGTAATGCACATTTTCTCGTTGTCACTGTCTTGTTGGTGCTGCCGGTCGCCTGTGCACCGACGCCTGCTCCGACCACTGTCGTGCCGACGGCACTGCCCTCTCCCACACCTTCGCCCACCCACACACTTACACCTACTCGCATCCCTACACTCACACCCGCTCCCACCCTCGACCCGGCTGCCGTCGCCGCTACCGTCGCCACGGGGGAGGAGCGGCTGGAGGCCGCGGGCATCGAGCCGCTCTGCCTGCGCTGGGAGGACACCGACAACGACGGGGAGCCGGAGTGGGTCGGGCTATACGTGCAGCCCGGTGAACCACCCCAAGTGATGGCCTTTATCCTCGATGGTGATACCTGGCATGACCTGCGAGCACTTGAGGGGGAGAAGCACGGGCTGGGTGAGTATCCTACCTGCGAACTGGAGGTGCGCGACGTCAACGCCGATGGGCGGGTCGAAATCCTCGTCTGGGGCCACGCGGAGGCGAGCACCGGTCTGCTCCACATCTTCGTCTGGGACGGGGCGGCGTATGTGTTGCTGGCCCTCTTCGAGGGGGATGCCGGCGTGTGGTTGGAGAGCACTGATGGCGATCTGGCCGACGAGGTCTTCGTGGGCTACGACGCCGGGGATGGCCTGGTGTGGGAGGCGGTCTATACCTGGGACGGAGCTAACTACGGTTGGACCTGGGAGCGGTACTCCTGGTTCTACCTGGACCGTCCCCACGCCTACCTCACCGACACGCCGGAACACGCTGTCATCTCATTCTACCTGGCGATAGACGACCGTGACGTGCCCGGTGCCTATGGGCTTCTGGGGCCTTCTGCCCAGGCCGCCCAACCCTATGAGGCGTGGGCGGTCGGCTTTGTCACCACCGTCGCGGTGGAGGTCGGCGCGGTGCACGAACTCAGCCGCAGTGGAGATACCGCCACTGTGGCTGCCCAGGTGCGCGCCTGCGACAATGTGGATGGGCGTGTCATCGCCACGCTGTGGGATGTCGAGTGGACGGTCGTGCGGACGGACGCCGGCTGGCGACTGGGGAGCGCTGCTACCGCGCAACTCGACCGCTGGGAGTTGGGTTATTATAAGTAGAAGTCCTCTGGAGGATTGAGCCTTGCGAGCCTTACAGTTTGACTACAGGATTCCTCTCTACGTCCTGGGCAGGATACCGACCACGATAGGGAAGCTGAGTGCGTGGAGTTGTGCAAAGGCGCTGGGGCGATTCTTCCCCGCCGTCTTCTGGAGCGGCGGCCTGCGCTGCCTGCGTTATCGGGAGCTGCCAGAGCCGCCGCTGCCCGGCCCCGACTGGGTGCGGGTGCGGGTGCGCTACGGCGGCATCTGCGGCAGCGACCTGGGCTACGTCACTCTCCACAACAGCCTCTCCCTCTCTGCCTACGCTTCCCTTCCCTGCACGATGGGCCACGAGGGCGTGGGCACGATTGCCGAGCTGGGCCTGGCGGTGGAGGGGTTCGCCGTGGGGGAACGGGTGGTGGTGGAGCCGAGCTTGGGCTGCGTGGTGCGCGGTTTCGATGACCTGTGCCCGGCCTGTGCCCGGGGCGATCACGGGGTCTGCGAGCGGCGCACGGAGGGAGCCATCGCCGCCGGCACTTACACCGGTGCCTGCGCCAGCACGGGTGGCACTTGGAGCCCTTTCTTCGTGGCCCACCAGAGCCAACTGCTGCGTGTTCCCGAGGAGGTGAGCGACGAGAACGCCGTGATGAGCGAACCCTTCGCCGTGGCGTTACGTGCCGTGCTGCGCAACCCGCCGCCGGAGGGGGGCACAGCGCTGGTGCTGGGCGCGGGAGTCGTGGGCCTCTGCGTCATTGCTGCACTGCGGGCGCTGGGCTATCCCAACCGTGTCCTCGTCGCCGCCAAGCACCCCTTCCAGGCCGAGTGGGCCTCCCACTACGGGGCCGACGAGGTGATTCGGCCGGGAGACGACAGGGCGCTGGCGGAGGCCCTGTCCGCCCGGCTTCATCGCCCTATCGTGGGCAAGCCCGTGGTCTCCGGCGGGGCAGAGGTGGTCTACGAGTGCGTCGGCAGTGACGCCAGCCTGGATACCGCCATCCGTTTCACCCGCGGGGGGGGCACGGCCGTTGTCCTGGGGCTGGCGGCGATTCCGAAAGGAATTGATTGGGCCCACATCTGGCTGAAGGAGATCGCCGTTCATAGCAGCTACGTCTGCGGCTTCGAGACCTGGCAGGGGCGGCGGGTGCGTACCATGCAACTGGCCCTTGACCTGATGGCGGGGGGAAAGGTGGACCTGGCCCCGCTGGTGACCCACCGCTTCCCGCTGGCGGAGTACCGGAAGGCTCTGGCGATGGCGACCCGCAAGTCCCGTCACCGCTTGGTCAAGGCGGTTTTCGTCTTCTAACGCGGGGGAACTGTGCGCTTTCTCTAATCTTGTGGTATACTGATTGGAAAGGGAGAAGGAGGAACTGTGACACGTTCGAAACGGCGTAAATCTCGTAAATCGAAATCTTACAAGCCGAAGCAGCCAGGGCGACGTTCCTCGCCTGCCATCCCGTCTGGGGTACGCTTTGCGATCACACCGGCCATAGGTACGGATGGGCGGGTTCCAAAGGCCGCCCAGCCCAAGCCCACTGAGCCGATGTTTTTGCACCTGGCGGTACTGGTTGAAGAGAGGGAACCTGAGAGTAAGGAGGAATTAGAAGCTCTCATTTCACGATATATGGTGCCTGGCCAGAAGCCGAACTTTCCGCCTCCGACCCAGCCGTGGCATCAGGCTCAGGACGTGGCCTACCAGGGCTGGGAGTTGAAGCGACTGTCTGAGCGCAAGCGGGCGAAGTCTGTCCGGCAGGCACTGGAGGTCTCGCCTGACGCAGTGGACGGTTACCTCCTGCTGGCGCACGATGCACCTTCGTGGGAGGAGGCGACCGACTTATGCACTCAGGCCATGGCTGCCGCGGAGCGGTTGCTAGGCCCCGATTTTCTCACCGAGTATAAAGATGACTTTTGGGGCATGGCACTCACCCGCCCGTACATGCGTGCTCGGTTCGCGTTGGGCTATTGCCTCTGGCGGCAGGGAAAACGGGAGGAGGCGCTGGCGCACTTCCGAGGCCTGATCAGTCTGAACCAAGATGACAACCAGGGGGCGCGTTACGTGCTGGCGGCCATATTGCTCGAACTGGGAGAGGGACGCGAGGCGCGGCAGGTTATGGGTAGCTACTCCCCCGACGCCCTGTGTCATTGGGCGTACAATCGAGCGTTGATAGAGTTTCGCCAGCGCGGTGACCAGCGTCGGGCACAGAAGTTGCTGAGGAAAGCGTTTGGGAAGAACGCGCTCGTGCCCGTTTTTCTCTTGGGCAGGCGGCGCATCCGCTCCTATGAGCTGGATATTGTGGAGCCAGGGGAGGAGGGCGAGGCCATCGAATACCAGCATCTGTACGGTGGTGCCTGGGCGATGGCTGAGGGGGCCCTGGAGTGGCTTGAGCAGCAGTTTGAGGCGTAGCGTGGAGGAGGCGAACGATCGCGAGACCACCTGAGCCGACCGGTCCCCCGCAGGAACGAGGTTTCCTGGTGGGGGTTGGAATGAAGGGGCCTATGGCCCGTTCGGCCGATGGATATTGGCCCGTTGAGGAATCCCTGGCCGAACTGGCCCAACTGGCACGCACTGCCGGCATTAGGCTGGTGGGGCATACGGTGCAACGGCTGGAGCGGCCCAATCCCACTACCTTCATCGGTCCCGGCAAGGTGGAGGAGCTGGTGAAGCAAGTAGCGCGGACCGCCGCCGATGTGGTCATCTTCGACGACGAGCTTTCTCCCCGTCACCAGCGGGGGCTGGAGAGAGCACTGGGCGACGGGGTCAAACTGCTCGACCGCACCGCTCTCATTCTGGACATCTTCGCTCAGCACGCTCACACGCGGGAGGGGGTGCTGCAGGTGGAACTGGCCCAGTACGAGTATCGGCTGCCTCGCTTGACGCGAGCCTGGACCCACCTGGCGCGGCAGGCGGGTGGGCGGGCTGGCGGGGCCACGGGCGGGGTCGGCGTGCGCGGGCCTGGTGAGACACAGTTGGAGACCGACCGGCAGGTCATTGGGCGGCGTATCGCCCAACTGAAGCGAGAGTTGGAGAGGGTCCGTGCCCACCGGGGCCGTTATCGCGCCCGGCGCCGTCGGGAGGGTATGCCCGTCGTCGCCATCGTCGGCTACACCAACGCTGGCAAGTCTACTCTCCTCAACAACCTGGCCGATGCCGATGTGCTGGTGGAGGACAAACTCTTCGCCACGCTGGACCCGACCACGCGCCGCGTTGAGTTGCCTGGTGGAGGCGTAGCCCTCTTTACCGACACCGTCGGCTTCATCCAGAAGCTGCCCACACAGTTGGTGGCCGCCTTCCGCGCCACGCTGGAGGAGTTGACGGAGGCCGACCTTCTGGTCCACGTGGTGGACGTCACCCACCCGCAGGTGATGCGTCAGGCAGATGCCGTGGGCGAAACGCTGGAGGAGATCGGCGCCGCCGACAAGCCCGTTATCAGTGCGCTGAACAAGATTGATCGTCTGCCCGCTCCCGATGCCGTCTTTCCTCTTATGGGCAGGTTTCCCAACAGCGTCGCCATCTCGGCCCTGACCGGGGAGGGGCTGGAGTCGCTGTTGGCCTGCGTCGAAGGGATACTGGAGACGCTGATGGTGTGGCTCGACGTGCATATTCCCTACGAGCTTGGCGAGCTGGTGGACCTGTTCCACCGGCGGGGGCTGATCGAGCAGGAGGAGCACACAGGTAGAGGGACGCGTATCGTGGGACGCATGCCGCGCGGGTTGGTGGGGCGCTTCCACGAGTTGTGAGAGGCGATGCAGGCTAATTGACGGGCTGCGCAGCGTATGCTACAATGGTATCGGAGGTGCAGTGACTGGTAAATTGCTGAAGTTGCTAGAGCGCATCGGCGGCTTTTTGGCCCGTGTGCCTGGGCTCCCTGTTTTGGTCGCCGTCGGCCTGGTGATACTCAACTTCGTGCTTCAACTACTGCCTGACTGGCCCGTCGTTGGCTGGCTGGCCCGCACGCATCTGTTTCTGCACCTGGGTGTGATCCTGGGGTTCCTGGGGGTGCTGCTGGGCGAAGTGTTATGAGACGCAATCGCACCGCTTTGAAGGTCTGGCGTCGCTGATTCGCGGCGCAAGCAGCAGTTGGTGCATTGTGAGCGCCTGCTCTCTAAAGGAGCAGGCGTTCTTGTTTCTAGGAGATGGCTTTTACTGTCCCTGGTCCTCCTCCGCCAGCAGCCGCAGTGCGTAAGTCACACGGCGGGGCCGTGAGGTGAGCAGTTCTCTGGCTTCCCAGGCCTGCGCCAGTTCGCTCAGGCGAGAGCGGGAGGTTTCGCCGCCAAAAGCCTGGTGCAGAGCCTTGAGGTTGAAGTATCCGCCCAGTTCGTCCAGCGCGTACCGCACCAAGCGACGTTCGAGCAGGCTGAGCGCAGGGAAGGAGGCCGGCGGGCTGATCTGGGGGGAGATGGCTACGGCGTGCAGCATACCCAGCCAGTGCACCGCGTCCTCGATCAGATGTCCCATCTGGAAGTAGAGCCGGTTCGACCACTCCGCTACTCCCTGCAGGTCGTGGATGAACGGGGGGGAGGTGGCGGAGGTGGCGTAGGCCGAGAAGGGGAAATTGGCCGTGCTGAAGGTCCCTGCTCGGGGGGTGCTCGCCTGCGCGCGGAGCACGTCCCAGCGCTCCTCGGTCACGGTGGAATCGAGGTGGACGGTGACCAGGATGCCGGCCGGCAGCCGCCAGTACCAGGCCGCGCCCACCCGCCCCTCGTAGCCGGGAGTTTGCTTCCCGATCTCATCAAGAAGCCGGTCGGCCAGGCGCAGCGCGTCGAATGAAGGGTAAAACTGTGGTGCGGGCATTTTCCCTCAGCGATTGATCATCTGTTCATGGAAGATGCTCCAGGTCGTCCAAGTCCTTGTGCCGGCCACTGGCTTTCTTGTTAACTTTCAGATGTTTCAGGCTGATAATGTTGACCTCAATCCCATCAATCACGTCAGTCGTCCGTTCTGCATAGCACTCCGCAAAACTCACCCCGGAGATCGTGGTCAGGATTTCGATTCTCATTGGTGGAACACCCATTCGGGCGATTTGATTCTCTTTCAAAAAGAGGTCAGTTGACAATTCGGGAACGTCGAACCCGAATTCTTTGAGGGCTGCCACCAGCTTTGCCGCGTTTTGCGGATGTGTCGCGATCCATACATCCATATCAGCGGTTGCCCGTGGATAGCCGTGATAACCAACCGCATGTCCACCAATGAGCAAGTATTTAACTTGGTGTGAGCCTAGCAACTGCAAAAACTCTTTGAAGTCGGGCGGAAGACGGATCGTAGCCATAGATGATTTGTCGCATTAATTCTATCGCTTCCAAGCGTTCGTGGGGTGTCTTGGAAAGCCAATATTCCTTTTCATCTGATTCATCAAAAAGCGATGCCACTGAAAAGGCGGTTTTGTCCATCTTGAGAGTGTCTATTGTGTCCATAGTAGATATGATTATACCGCCGCAGGGTGGCCTGTCAACCAGCAAGCCACTCAGCCGCTGCCCTCGGGAGCAGCGCTAGCGATCCCCGACGCACGGTCGGGTCGGGCAGCGATTCGATGAACAGCGGGCCGTAGCTCTTGGTCAGCAGCCGCTTGTCGAAGACGGCCACGACGCCCCGGTCGGTGCGGGTGCGGATCAGTCGCCCGAAGCCCTGCAGGAAGCGCAGGATGGTCTCTGGCACGGCGTATTCGAAGAAGGGCTGGTCGAAGGTCTCGGCCCGGGCGGCGAAGACAGGGTCGGAGGGGACGCTGAAGGGGAGTTTGGCGATGGCCAGACAACTGAGTGGTTCGCCCGGCACGTCCACCCCCTCCCAGAAGCTGCGCGTGCCCAGCAGCACCTGACGCTGGCCTGTGCGGAAGTTCTCCAGCAGTTGCGCCCGCGAGATACCCTCTCCCTGAGCCTGGACGGTGATGCCGGCCTGGGCCAGCGGTGCCCGGATGGCCCGCAGCGTGGCCCGCAGTTGGCTGTAGGAGGTGAAGAGCGCCAGCGCCCGTCCCTGGGTCGCCCGGAAGAGTGCCGCCATCCCCTGCTCCACCGCCCGTTGGAAGCCTTGCTGCCCGGGCTCGGGGATGTCGTTCACCAGGTAGACCAGCGTCGAACTTGCGTAGTCGAATGGGGAACCGACCGCCAGTTCGTCGGCCTCCCAGGCGTTCAGCCGCTCACGCAGGAAGTCGAAGGTGCCAGCAGTGCGCAGCGTGGCCGAGGTCAGTATCACCGACTCTTTCTCGTGAAAGAGGTGCTCCTCCACCAGCGGGCCGACGTGCAGGGGCGCGGCGTGCAAGCTCAGGCTTCGCCGTGAGACTTCGGCGAGCCCCTCGGCCTGAGACTTCGCCGAGCTCAGTCGAGGCGCTCGGGACGAAGGCTCAGTCGAGCTGCGCTCAGCCGAACGATGGTTGCCGCCGGAGTCCGATTCCAGCCAATAGATGATGGAGGTGGAGGGTTGTGTGATCATCTGGCTTATGTGACCCCGCGCTTCAGCCAGTCGCCGTGCTACTCCCAGTATCTGCGCCTGGAGCTCCTCGGCATCAGGGATGTCGAGGGTGGTCAGGTCGTCCAGGCCACCTGCCAGCCGCTCCAGCCCATCCACGATAGCCGCCAGTGGCGTGCTGGCGTCGTCCCAGGCGATCTCGACTCCTTCCCAGGCCGGCTGGACGCGCAGCCCCGAGGTGACTCGTAAGCGGAAGGCGTACCGGCTGCGCTGGCCCTCCTTTTGTTCCTCCACGAACTCTTCCAGGCAGTCGAAGAAGGTGCCCAACTGGCGGATAGCCCGGTCGGCTGCCAGCCCGACCTTGCCGACGAAGAGTTCCACCTGTTCCATGACGTCGCCAGGCACGCGCGCCTTCTGGCAGCGCCCGATCACCTCGGCCAGCAGCCCCGTCACCCGGCCAGACTGACCCACCTGTCCGATCTCACTCAGCAGCCGGCGCAGGCTGGCACGGTCGGTCTCGAAACTGAGCCCGTTGGTGGTGGCCGCCTCCAGGTGATGCGCCTCGTCTACGATGAGGTACTTGTACTCGGGCAGGGCGCGGTTCCGCACCGCGACGTCGGCCAGGAGCAGCGCGTGGTTGACGATGACGAGGTGGGCGGATTCGGCGGCGCGGCGGGCGTTGTAGAAATAGCAGGTGCCTTCGTGGAAGCGACGGCATCGCTCGGGGTCGCAGCCCTCGTGGTCGGCTGAGAGTTGCCACCAGATCGCCCGCTCGGCCGGGTTGGGCAGGAAGAGTTCGTCGCCGTCGCCGTCGGTTGTCTCCGGCAGCCAGATGAGGACCTTCGCCAGCACCCGCGCCTCATCAGGTGAGTTCGGACCCCGGCGGCGCAGTGCCTGCAACCGGGCGGGGCAGAGGTAGTGGGAGCGACCCTTGAGCACGGCGGCGCGAAACTCCAGCGATAGGGCGCGCGCCAGATCGGGCAGGTCTTTGCGATGTAGTTGCTCCTGCAAATTGATGGTGTTGGTGGAGACGATCACCCGCTCGCCGTTCTGCACCGCCCAGTGGACGGCGGGGATGAGGTAAGCCAGCGACTTACCGACGCCGGTGGGGGCCTCGACCAGCAGGTGCTCGCCCCGGTTGAGCGCCTGGGCCACGCCGCGCAGCATGGCCACCTGTTGAGGACGGTACTCGTAGCCGGGAAAGTGCGCTTCGAAGGCTCCGCCTTCTTCCAGGAGCGCCGCCAGCCGTTCCACGTCCAGCGCTGTCCGCTCGGCGGCTGGCTGCAGGGGCTTGCCCTGAGCAAGGTCGAAGGGGCGGGCACTCTCCGCTACGGCGAACAGTGGCCCTGCCGGAGCAACGCCTGGCATGGGTCTGGGGCGTCGCTCGGGTGGGTGTCGTGCTGCCTCCTCCAGCGCGTCGCGGAAGAAGCCTGCGGCAGACCACCCGGCTCGTTCGCCGTGGCCCACGATCTCCTTGAGCACCCGGGGCGGGAGATTCGCCGCTTGGCGGAGGAGGGCGCGGAAAAGGCGCTGGGTGGCCTGGGCGTCGTCCAGCGCCCGATGTGCGCGCTCCGTCTCAATCCCCAGCGTTTTCGCCAGCACCCTCAGGCTGTACCGCTCGGCGTGCGGGATGAGTACGCTGGCCAATTCGAAGGTGTCGAGGAGCTCATTCTCGAGCAGTCGGGAGTGACGGCGCAGGAAGCTCAGGTCGAATGCCACGCTGTGACCGATGATAGGCCACTGGCCGGTGAAGCGGGCCAGCCGGGACAACACGTCGTGCAGGCCGGGTGCACCCGCCACGTCGTCATCACGAATACCGGTCAGCTCGGTGATCTCGAGGGGGATGGGGCGGCCCGGACTGACGAAAGTGGAGAAGGTATCCAGCACCTCGTCGTCGCGGAACTTGACCGCGCCGACCTCGATGATGGCATCACGGTCGGCATCAAGGCCGGTGGTCTCCAGGTCGAGGGCTACGTAGGTGCGGGGCATGTATCCTCATTTCTAGGCTGCGGTGGTGGGCAGCAGGGGGATTATACCTCAGGGGGAGGGAAGGGGCAAGGGACGGGGTGCGGGGGAGCGAGCGCTGGTTGAAATGGCACATTGCCACCACACGGCGGTTGCCCTTCAACTGCGCTCAGGGCGAGCACCGCGCGCTATGCTTGCAAAGTCGCCCTCCGGCGACTGGACCAATCCGCGAAGGCGGACCTGGCAGTAGTTGCCGGCGATGCTTCGGCTACGCTCAGCACAGGCTTTCAGTCGCCGGGAAAGCGAAGGCACTACAGGCTTGTGCGTAGTCACCAGCCGCTATAAATTGACTAACTCACCGTTTAGGGTATAATGGCACGACGGCTGGCTGTTGGCGATTGACTAGCTGTCAACTGCTGACCGTGAATCTGAGGAGGCTTGATGCCGAAGCGGACGTATCAACCCAAGAAACGCAAGCGTATGCGCACCCATGGTTTCCGGGCTCGCACGTCCACACCGGGCGGGAGGCGAGTGCTCAAGGCGCGGCGGCGAAAAGGCCGCCGACGTTTGACTGTGCGTAGGGAGTGGGCCAAGAAGTTGAACTGGAAGGAAAGCTCGCGTCGTCCACGACGCCGAGCCTAGTGGATGAAACGGCTCTCTACTCTGGTGGATGAAACGACGGATCCGACTGCGGCACACGAACGATGTGCGACGCGTATATGACGAAGGACAATCGTGGGCACACCACCTGTTGGTGCTGGTTGCACGGCCCAACGGGCTCGACTTCAGCCGCGTGGGAGTTACAGCCAGTCGAAAGGTGGGGGGGGCGGTGGCGCGCAACCGGGCCAAGCGGCTCCTGCGCGAAGCGGCATATCACCTCTACCCCCGGTTTGGGGCTGGGTGGGACGTAGTGCTGGTCGCACGCGCTGGCATCCTCAAGGTGAAAGAGCCGCAGGTCGAAGAGGCACTAGGTTCGTTGCTGAGGCGGGCCGGATTGAGCACACAGGGGGTTTCAGGTTACAGTGTTCCAGGTTCTGGGTTGGATGAACTTGGGACTTGAAACCTGGAACTCGAGACTTGTGAGATCCAACCGTAGGAGAGATAACGGAAATGAGTTCTGTTCTTTTAGGTGTGATTCGCCTCTATCAGATGACCCTCTCGCGTGTGCTCCCTCCTACGTGCCGGTTTGTACCTTCCTGTTCCCAATACGCCTACGAAGCCATCGCCCGCTATGGAGTCTGGCAGGGTGGCTGGTTGGCTGCCAAACGGGTGGCCCGCTGCCATCCCTTCAATCCAGGAGGATACGACCCTGTTCCCATTCTGGAGCTCAATCCGCACCCCAATTTAGAGGAGTAAGTCATTGAACCCATTTCGGACGCGGCGCTGGCTCATCGTGCTGGCGATGTTGACGGCGCTACTTTTAAGTGTAAGTGGCTGTACAGGTGGTGTACAAACCGAGAGTTGGACGGGGATGGCCGTCGTAGGAGAGAGGCTGTACGCAGCCGACCTGGACAAGGTCGTAGTGCTGAACGCAGCAGATGGTGAACTTTTGTGGGCTTTCCCGGAGGATCCGAGGGAGGAGCGACGTGGGGCCTTCTACGCTGCCCCGGCGATGGACGAAGAGCGCGTGATCGTGGCCTCGAAGATACCCGGTTCCGGCCTCTTCGCTCAGCCCAGGAACGTCGTTTGGGCGCTGGATCGCGATACTGGCAGCCTGTTATGGCAATTCAGTGGTGCTGCTGGTCAGTACGTCGAAGGTGGGGCCATAGGCGGTGGCCTTTTCGTCGTCGGCAACAGCGACGGCAATGTCTACGCGCTGGATGTGGAGAGCGGCGTTCTCAGATGGGCCTTTGAGACAGGGCATCGCGTGTGGGCCACGCCCCTCGTCGTCTCAGACACAGTGTACATCGGCTCGATGGATCGCCATCTCTACGCGCTGACTCTTTCTGACGGGAAGATACGCTGGGACTTTCCCGCCGAGGGGGCCTTTGCCAGTGCGCCAGCGCTGTGGGATGGCACGCTCTACATCGGCGCTTTCGATGACCGGCTCTACGCCGTAGACGCCCACACAGGGGCCGAGTTCTGGCGCTTCGCGGGCGAGAATTGGTTCTGGGGTAGTCCGGTGGTCTACAGCGACACCGTCTACGCGGTTGACGTGAACGGAAACGTCTACGCCGTGGATGCTGAGGCTGGCGTGCAGATCTGGCATAAAGGACTCGATGTTCCGGTGCGGGCAGGACCGGTGCTGAGCGGAGACGGAAGCAAGTTGTTCGTTGGCACCCAGAATGGTATTCTGCACGCGCTGGATACCGTTGATGGCTCCGAGGTGTGGTCGAAGGAGAGTGAAGGGCAAATGCTTTCGACGCCGGTGGTGAGCGGGTCAGTGGTGTACGAAGCGCTGATCTACGGGCCGCATCGCTTGCGAGCGCTGCACGTAGATAATGGGCACGAGATGTGGGCCTATCCGCATTCAGTTGAAGAAGAATAGAGGAAGGAAGGACAGACTGTGTTTAATTTTATCGCTTATCCGTTGGCCAATTTGACCCTGCTCTTTTACACGTTCCTGGGGCACAATACTGTCATAGCTATTGCTGCGCTGACCCTCTTGATCAACCTGCTTGTCCTGCCACTGACGCTGAGCCAGCAGCGGTCGGCGCGCAAGATGCAGGAATTTCAGCCGCAGCTCGAGAAGCTACAGAAGAAGTATGCTAAGGACAAAGAGCGACTGGCACAAGAGCAGATGAAGCTGTACAAAGAGGCCGGCATCAGCCCCATGCAAGGATGCCTGCCGCTCCTGGTCCAGATGCCGATTTGGTTCGGGCTTATCGGCGCTATCAGGTATTGCATCCCCCCCACGCCCCTGGAGCTGTTTAATTTCTCTCACCACATTTATAAGTGGCTGCCTGGCGTCGTGGGACTTGTCCCACTGCAGAGCACGTTCCTGGGGATGGACCTGGGCCAACCTCCCAGCCCGGCCCAGTGGTGGTCGTATGCTTTGCCTGTCCTGGTCCTGGTCACGAGCTGGCTACAGCAGAAACTACTGACCCCACCTACCACCGCTGATAGTCAATCGCAGGCGACGATGATGAACCGGCAGATGCAGATCATGATGCCATTGATGTTTATGTTCTTTACGCTCACCTATGCGACGGGGCTTTCTATCTATTTCATCATCTCTAACCTGATTCGGATGGTTCAGTACTACTTCGTGCAGGGGGATCGAAAGGGTGAGAAGGCCGGGAGCAAGGTACGGACGCGGCTGAAGAAGCGCAAGTCGTAGACGGCTTGTGGTGGGTACTTGTTAGAGGAGTGTGACAGATGGCGGAAACGGAGCGGGCAATTGAAGCGACTGGAGCAGACGTTGAAGCCGCGATTGCAGCGGGCCTGGCGCGCCTGGAGGTTGATCGGGATGGCGTGGAGATCGAGGTGCTGGACGAGGGCAGCCGGGGCGTGTTAGGGCTGGGCGCGCGAGAAGCCCGCGTACGCCTGACGCCTAAGTTGGCGACTATGCCGCGTCCGGCTCCCGCGGTACCGCTTGAGCCCGTTGCTCCGCCCGCCACAGAGCCATCCGTAGTGGAATCTGCGGTGCAGAGGAATGAAGCCACGATAGCTCAAGGGGTGTTGCTGGAACTTCTGGCTCTTATGGGTATGGAGAAAGTTCGGGTTGATGTACGGCGAGCCGAACCCACCGCAGATGAGAAAGAACCACCGCTCGTGCTCAATGTGTATGGCCCGGACGTCAATGCACTGATAGGCTATCGTGGAAAGACACTGGCCGCGTTGCAGCACATCACCCGGCTGGTCGTTGGGCGGGAGTTGGCGGGCCGGGTGCACCTGGTGGTGGACGTGGGGGGATTCAAAGCGCGTCGGGAAAAATCGCTGCGTCGCCTGGCTAAACAGATGGCGGAGCAGGCAGTGCACACCGACCGCACGGTGGTGCTGGAGCCTATGCCCCCTCACGAGCGCCGTATCATCCATCTGGCATTGCGCGATCACCCCCACGTGACCACCCAGAGCATCGGCGAGGGAGACCGGCGCAAGGTCACCATCATCCCACGACACTAGTCAGCCGCTAGCAGTTAGCAGCTGGCTTTTAGCCATTATTGACCGCTGATCGCTAACGGCTGGCTGTTGACTGCTATGGTTGAACTGGATTACCTGGTCATCGGCCACGTGACACGTGACCTGGTAGACGGGGCCTTCACGATCGGCGGGACAGTCTCCTACGCTGCCCGCACTGCCTGTGCGTTGGGCTGCCGCGTTGGCGTCGTCACCAGCGCCAACCCCGACCTCGATTTGAGCCATGTGCTGGACGGTGTCCTGGTCGCCCGCTTCCCTGCCTCGATGACGACTACGTTCAAGAACGTCTACACCGCCGATGGCCGGCATCAGAGCCTGCACGGTGTTGCGGAGATGCTGGTGCCAGAGATGGTGCCACCGAACTGGCGGACTACAATCGTTCACCTGGGGCCGGTGGCCCGTGAGTGCGACCCCGCGCTGGTTAATGCGTTTGGAGATGGTTTTATGGGTGTGACTCCCCAGGGATGGATGCGGTGCTGGGATCAGGCCGGGCAGGTGAGTTGCTGCCGCTGGGAGGAGGCGGAACGGTTGCTTGCTCGTGCTGATGCCGTGGTGCTGGGCGAGGAGGACGTGGCGGGCGACGAGCTACTGATAGCTCGGTACGCTGCCCAGACGCGGGTGTTGGTCGTGACGCAAGGGGCGGCAGGCTGCACCGTGTACACGGCCGGCCAGCCCCGTCACTTCCCGGCTCCGGCCGTGCATGAGGTGGATCCTACCGGTGCAGGCGATGTCTTCGCGGCCGCCTTCTTCGTGTGGCTGCAACGCAGCGGCGACCCGTGGGTGGCTGCGCGTTTCGCCAACTGCGTTGCCGCCCGCTCGGTGACGCGGGTGGGGTTGGCCAGCACGCCCAGCCCGCTTGACGTCGCCCGCTGTGGGCAGCATCTATGAGCAGCAGGGTGGATCAGGATGCCGATCATCTATGTGCTGGCGAACCAGAAGGGCGGGGTGGGCAAGACCACCACGGCGGTAAACGTGGGGGCTTGTCTGGCAGAGTGGGGTCAGCGCATCCTGGTCGTTGACATTGACCCGCAGGCCAACGCCACTTCCTCCCTGGGGATAGATAAGCGTGGCGTGCCGCTTTCTACCTACGACCTGCTGGTGCGCGAGCTCCCACTGGCCCAAGTTGTGCGGCCCACCGGCCGGGAACGGCTCGACCTAGCCCCGGCTTCGCCAGCCCTGGCTGGTGCGACGGTGGAGTTGGTCAACTTGCCGCAGCGGGAATACCGCCTGCGCCAGGCGCTGGCAGGGCTGAGCATGAGCGAGGATGAAGGACCAGGCAAGCAGTATGACTACGTGTTGATTGACTGCCCGCCCAGCCTGGGCATTTTGACGGTGAACGGATTGGCGGCTGCCGCCGACGGCGTGATCATCCCCGTGCAATGCGAGTACCTGGCGCTGGAGGGACTCTCGCAGTTGGGGCGTGCCATCGAGTTGGTGCGCCGAGCCCTCAACCCAAGTTTGCGGCTGCGGGGGCTGGTGATGACGATGTACGATGCTCGCACAACGCTGTCGCGGCAGGTCGTCGAGGAGGTGCGCCGTCACTTCTCAGGGCGGGTCTTCAACACGATCATCCCGCGCAGCGTGCGTTTGAGCGAGGCCCCCAGTTACGGCGAGCCTATTATATCCTACGCGCCCCGTTCAGCGGGAGCACTGGCCTACGCAGCGCTGGCACGGGAGCTATTGGTGGGCGATGGGCGATGGCAGCCGACCGCCGTAGCAGCCAGGCGATAGCGGCCAATCGCCAACTGCTAACCGCTAGGGCTAATCATTGAGGTGGGAGATGGCGCGACGTAAGAGCGGACTGGGCAAAGGGTTGGAGGCACTGATCCCCGTCGCCGAGGAGGAGGCGGCAGCGGCACAGGGTGTGATCGAGGTGGACCTCGCTTCTATCACACCCAACCCTCACCAGCCACGCGCGCCGATTCGCGATCAGGACTTGGTGGAACTGGCCGTCTCCATTGAGGAACACGGCGTCATCCAGCCGCTCATCGTCACCAGAGTGCTCGATGGGTATCAACTGATCGCCGGCGAGCGCCGCTGGCGTGCGGCACGACTGGCCGGGCTCCCCACGGTCCCCGTCGTCGTGAAGGACGTGGTCCCCAGTGAGATGCTGGAGCTGGCGCTGGTGGAGAATCTTCAGCGGGCCGATCTGAATCCGCTGGAGGAGGCCATGGCCTACCGCCAGTTGGCCGAGGAGTTCGGCCTGACGCAGGAACAGGTGGCGCGGCGGGTGGGCAAGAGCAGGGTGGCGGTCTCCAACACGCTGCGGCTGCTGAAAGCAGCCCGCCCCGTGCAGGAAGCGCTGCTCGAAGGCAAGATCAGTGAGGGACACGCCCGCGCACTCCTGGCGCTGGAGCAGGCCGAGGCACAGCAAGCCGCGCTCAAGACAGTCCTGAAGAAGGGACTGAACGTGCGGCAGACGGAGGAGTTGGCGCGGCGCTTGCTCGGCCTGCGTCGTGAAAGCAGGGAGCGGCGGCCCGCGCGTGAGAAATCCCCCGAGACACGGGCGCTGGAAGCTCGTTTCCGCGAGTCGCTGGGCACGAAGGTGAACCTGACACGCAGCGGCGAGGGAGGCCGCATTGTGATTTACTTCTACTCCGAGGAGGAGTTGGACGCGCTGTGTGAGCGAATCGTCGGGAGCGAGTAACACAGGAGCAAGAATAATGGCGCCATTTGAAATCGTTCGGGAGAAACTGGACCAGGCCGTGGAGGTGCTGGGAGAGAAGGAGATTGATCTGTGGCTCACCTTCGTACGTGAGACAGCGCAGGTGAAAGACCCTTGCCTTGACCTGCTGTTGGGCTTCGGCCTGACCTGGCAGTCGGCGTTGATGATCAGCCGCAGCGGCAAGCGCGTCGCCATCGTGGGTCGCTTCGATGTGGACAACGTCGAGCGCATGGGGGGGTACACGACCGTCGTCGGCTACGACCAGTCCATCCGCGAACCGCTGCTGGAGCACCTGACCCAACTGAACCCGGGCAAGGTAGCGCTCAACTTCTCGGATAGCGATCCGGCGGCCGATGGGCTTACACACGGGATGTTCCGCACGTTGGAGAAGATCGTTGGCGACACAGAATACGCCAGCCGGTTTGTCTCAGCCGAGGAGGTGATTGGAGCGCTGCGCGGGCGCAAATCTCCGACGGAGGTGTCGCGCATCAGGGCGGCTGTCCGAGCCACGGAAGCCATCTTCCGTCACGTGGGCCAGTTGATCCAACCGGGCTTGACGGAACGGGAAGTGGCTCGCTTGTTCCGCGCTGCCGCGTCGGACGAGGGTCTGGGACCGGCGTGGGAGGCGGACTACTGTCCGGCGGTCACGGCGGGTCCTGATTCGCCCGTCGGTCACGCTATGCCAGCCGACTTCACCGTCCAGCGTGGGCACCTGCTACAGGTGGATTTCGGCGTGCTGAAGGACGGCTTCGCTGCTGATCTGCAGCGCACGTGGTACCTGCTCGACGAGGGGGAGACGGGGCCGCCGGAGGAGGTATTGGCCGGATGGGAGGCGGCGCGAGAGGCGCTGGAGGCCGGGCGGAAGGCCCTGCGTCCTGGCGCTCGGGGCTGGGAGGTGGACCGAGTGGCACGGGAGTCGTTGACCCAGGCCGGTTACCCGGAGTACATGCATGCCTTCGGCCACCACATCGGCCGCACTGCCCACGACGGCGCGACGGTATTGGGACCGCACTGGGAGCGGTACGGGACCTCGGTGGAGGGCGCGATAGAAGTCGGCAACGTCTTTGCCATCGAGTTAGGGGTGCAGGTGCCGGAGCGCGGCTACATTGGCTGTGAGGAAGACGTGCTGGTCACCCCTCAGGGAGCAGAGCATCTGAGCGAGCCGCAGACGGAGTTGTGGTGCATCTGAAACGTGATGCGTGTTGCGTAATCTGCGGCTGGGAGGCAACTGGTGAGGGGCATTGTGGACGAAAGGATCGCGGCGGCTATTCGGGAGCGAGCACGGGAGGGAACGCTGCGCTGTGCGGCAGCCTTTCGCGTCGCTGAGGAACTGGACGTGACGCCGCTGGCGGTGGGGCAGACCGCCGATGCGCTGGATGTGCGGCTCGTGCGCTGCCAGTTGGGCTTGTTCGGCCATGGTGAGCAGAAGAGCATCGTGAGGCCCGCCGAGGAGGTGACACCCGAGTTGGAGCAAGCCATCCGAGAGGGACTGATCCTGGGGCGGCTGCCGTGTGCCGTCGTCTGGGCTATCGCCACCCGGTTCGGCATGCCCAAACCCCACGTAGCCAACGCCGCAGAGAAGTTGGAGGTTCGCCTCGGACAGTGCCAACTTGGCGCTTTCTAGCGCATGTCGGCGGGGACAACCGGCTGCGCCCGCTGCTCCGTAGCCCAACAACCTTATCACCAGGCGGTCTCAAATGGCAAATCCCCGACCTCTAATCCTGAAGCAGGTATACCGCTTCCTGGCACGGATGGACGTGACCGCCGTCCTTATCGCCATCCTACTGGTGCTCGCGGCCCTCGGCTCCTGCTTCCCGCAACTCGCACCAACGGTCACCGGCGACTCCGAGCGGCTGGCGCAATGGGAGGCGGGCGTGCGCGCGAGGTACGGTGCACTGACAGGCCTGTTGGCCGCTAGCAGCGCCTTCCGCTGCTTTCGCTCGCCGGTCTTCCTGGTACCCCTGGCACTGCTGGCGGTGGCCACGCTGGTGTGCACGCTCAACCGCTGGCGAGCAGTGTGGCGGCGGACGTTCCACCGGCCGGTGCGCTGCTCCGATCTCGTGTTCGACGCGGCGTCCTACACCGCCAGGCTTCGTTTCGAGGGCTTCGGCGTGAGCACCCAGCCCGAGGGATTGACCGCGTTGCCCGCGACTGGCTTATCTTACCTGGTGCGCCGGAGCCTGGAGCAGCGAGGCTTCCGCGTGCGCTCCGAAATCGCCGCTGAAGCCATCCACCTGCGGGGCGACCGCAATCGTCTGGCCCCTGTGGCGACGCTGGTCACCCACCTGGCGATCTTGCTCCTGCTACTAGGGACGGCGCTAAGCGGCAGGTGTGGCTGGCGCGAGGAGGTCACCATCGGGCCAGGAGAGACGGCTGAGGTCG
Source organism: Anaerolineae bacterium (assembly GCA_046760785.1). GTDB lineage: Bacteria > Chloroflexota > Anaerolineae > B4-G1 > B4-G1 > JBHIET01. The sequence continues at coordinate 23,698 of JBHIET010000046.1, forward strand.
CGCACGGGAGCGGGCTGACATTGCGCAACGACGGGTTCACTATCGCACGCTATCCCAACGGGAGCGCTGCGCGGTACGAGGCCGAGGTCGCCATCGTCGTCGGAGGCCAGGAGGTGGCGCGAGGCAGCGTGCGGGTTAACCAGCCGCTGTCTTATGGCCCCGTCGCACTTCACCTGCGCGGCTATGGAGGGAGTGAGGGAGCCTACAGCCTGACCTTGTTGGCCGTGCGCGACCCGGGCTACGGCCTGACCATCGCGGCGGGGTTGCTGTTGCTCCTGGGGCTGGCTGTGAGTTTCAACTTCCCCCACTGTTGCGTTCGCGCGCGGGTCGATCCGGGGGGAGTACTGTGGCTTGCCGGGCAGGCCGAGCACCGAGCCTACAGCTTCGAGCGCGAGTTTGAGACGCTCGTAGAGGAACTCGAGCGGGCAGTGAATGGATCCGGTGCCGGTGAGCGGAAGACACGGGATCGCTCATCATTCGCTATTCGTCGGGGCTGAACTCGCCGTCCAGCACCTCAGTGAGGACGCCGCAGAGTTCCTTGGGGTGGTGGATGAAGGCATAGCGGTTGCCCAGCAAGTGGCGCGGCTTTTCGTCTATGATCTGCCGCCCTTTGGCTTTCAACTCGGCCAGGGCCTCGTCCACGTCGTCCACGCGATACGAGATGAGAAAGAACCCCTCGCCCCGCCTTTCGACGAAACGGCCCACGTCGCTATCTGGCTCGGTGGCCTCCATCAGCTCCAGCGCCACGTCACCGACGTAGTAGCGGGCTACCCTGATCTTTTCGCTCTCGGCCACGTAAGTGGTGTGCAACTCCAGCCCCAGGTCCTCCTCGTAGACCTTCCGCGCCCTCTCCAGATCCTTCACCGCGATGCAAATGTGGTCAATGCTGCGCAGTTTCACGTTGCCTCCAATTCAGATGTTGCTCTCCCCCCTCGCGGGATCGGGTCGGCTGTGCAGGGCGGCTGGAATCTGACAAACCTGACCTATTCGTGTACAATTGCAATCAAAGTCCGGCCGAATACTGCCCGTAAGGTGGGTGCCCCTTTGGGGCTAGGCCGTGCCCCCTAACCACGGGGGCATTTTTATTCCCCAGACAGGTCCCTGAGAACCCCTGTCTGTGTTCCCCGCTCGAATAACGCTTGCATGGCTGGCTGTCCTTTGGCAGCGCCCCGGACGAGTCCGCAAACCGCATCCGCCAATCGAACAGGGATTCCTAACCGGCGCAACTGTAACCCTACCGCCCGTTCCAGAGAGCAAGGAAGGCCATCAATAAAAATGGTCGCCTTGTAATCCGTTTCACCCGTTGCGCTCAGCGCTCGTGCGATCGTTTGGACAGTTAGAGAAGAATAGTCCTGCGCATCTCGATAGACCGCGAAGTTCAGTCTCCCCCTGAAAATCGGCCTTTCCAGCACTTGTCGAATGTAGGCTAGCCGCCAGCCGTACTTGGTCTTGACCCACTTCCTCCGTCCTTTTCGGGAGTCTCGTTCAATGTCCTCGCAAGCCTGGCGAAGCTGGCCTCTCTCCTGGTCAGCGACTACAACAGCGACGATGAACAACTCCCCCCGCGTATCCTGGCCGGTTTCATCAACGTAACAGAAGAATTTCTGCACTGTGCTGTTCACCGTTCGCTATTTGCTTCCTTCTCCTCTAAAGCCCTGAGCACCCGCTCCGGCGTAAACGGAAACTCGTGCAACCACACCCCGACCGCGTCGTAGATCGCGTTGCCCACCGCCTGGAACAGGTTCATCGCCCCGGCCAGTCCCGCCTCTTTGGCCCCGAACGGCCCTTCGGGGTCCATACTCTCGACGATGATGCGCTCGATGACTGGCGGCATGTCAACCGAAAGCGGCAGCTTGTGCTCCAGCATGTTCGGGTTCAACATCTGGCCGCCATCCCAGACGTGCTCTTCCAGCAGGCTGGCCCCCACCCCGGCCCGGCCCACGTTCCCGTCAAACTGCCCCTCCACCGCCAGCGGGTTGATGGCGAAGCCGCAGTCGTGCGCGCCGGTGACCCGCGTCAGTTTGACGTGGCCCGTCTCTACGTCCACCTCCACCTCGACGACGAAGGCACCAAAGCTGAAGGTGCCCGCCTGCTGCCCGTAGGGATTGCTGACCCACTCCCGCTTCTGATCCACGTGGGGCATGTAGGAACCCCGCCCCATGATCGGCTTGTTGCGCAGCAGCCCATAGCGGATGATCTTGTGCAGGGGCACGTTCCGGTCCGGGTCGGCCACCTCGTAAACCTTGTGGTCTCTGAGCTCCAGGGCCGCCGGGACGACCTCCAGCATCTCCGAGGCGATGGCCAAGAGCTGTTTGCGGGCATCCATCGCCGCCGCCCACACCGCGTTGCCGGAGACGAAGGCCGCCGCCTGAGAGTAGGCCCCTTGGTCCAGCGTAGTGATCTCCGAATCAGCCGAGACCAGGTTGATCTCGTCCATGCGCATGCCCAGCGCGTCGGCGGCGATCTGCACCATCATGCTATCGTTGCCCTGGCCGTTATCCGCCACGCCGGAGATGAGTGTTGCCCCTCCGTCCTCGTTGAACTTGATGTAGGCCGAGGAGCCACCACGAATCCCCATGGGGAAGCCGACCATCATGCCGCTGCATCCCATTCCGATCCCCTTGCCGTAGGGGAGCTTGCCGCGCTTCTCCTTCCAGCCTGACTTTTCGGCTGCCTGCCGGATCGCTTCCGAGAGGCCGCAGCTAATGACCTTGGAACCGGTGGCCTGGGTGTCGCCGGTGCGCAGCGCGTTGCGTAGCCGGATCTCCACCGGGTCAATCCCCAGCTCCTCGGCGATCATATCGAGCTGCATCCCCAGCCCGCCCAGGAAGGCCCGGCCGTGGGAGG
>JBHIET010000047.1:0-25793 GCA_046760785.1 Anaerolineae bacterium
AATCGCTAATGAACCTGTGGGCCGTCAACAACCAGCGCCCGTTTGGGGAAAGGTGAGCCCCGCTAGGGTTCCGACTGGCCGATACGATCAGTCCCACCTCGCATCCTTCCACCACGTCCAGGTGGTTGATCTTCCAGGTGCGCAGAGGCGGCACGTAACGCCACAACCCACTGAGGTTGCAACACACCCACGCCATCATCAACACCGCTCCCACCACTACAATACACCGCCCCAGTTGCCGGTATCGTCTCTTGACAGTTACTCCTGCCACACCTGCCAATGCGACCGCCGCCAGCGGCAATACCGTCGCCATACTGCGCACGGCAGGCCCCGGCCACGCACTGCCCGTCCCCTCGCCCGAGGCCGTCTCCTCCAGGACAAACGCCAGCCCCACCCGGCGCCCGGCGTAACCGCTCAGGTCTAGCCCGACCTGGGTCCAATCGGAGACAGGTTCCGTGACGGTCAACACGGGACGCCAGGTCAGTTCGTCGTCCGCAGTGACCCGCACCTGTCCCACGCTCCCCTCCGGCAGAGCAAAGCGCTGCCAGAAGGTCAGCGTCGGGGAAACCGCGTCCGTCAAATCCAGTTGGTCCACCAGGATCAGGGCCGAGTCGTCCTCGGATCCCCACCAGGCGCTCGTGCCGCTGTGAGCCGTCGTCGTGACCGGCTGCCAACCGTTGACCGCCCGCCAGTTGGCCTCAGGTTCCTCCATGTCGTCGTCGAAGGGCAGGGAATGCACCACCGGCGGGATGGCTTCCCACGCGGCCAAGTCGTCCAGCCACCAGTTCCCGCCGCCGGGCACGTCCAGCCGGCAGTGCAGATGGATCATCTGGCCGGCATACTCGCTCAGGTCGGCCTCCACCCGCTGCCAGGTGCCCTCCGTCGCGCCGGCCGTCGTGAGCGTCAGCCACGTCGTCCCATCCGGCGAGACCTCGACGGCACCCGCGGCCCCGTCCCCTTCGAGAAGATGCCAGAAGGAAAGCCTCGGCGTGGTGGCCTCCCACAGGTCGAGCTGCCCGGCCAGTGTCAGCGCGCTGCCGTCCTGGCTGGCCCCCCAACTATGCTCTCCGCCGTGCAGCGTGCCGGTCACCACCGCCCAGTCGCCCGTTCCCTCCCACTTGCACCAGCCCTCCACGTCGTCCTCGAAGGGCAGCCCGAAGAGCGACGGAGGCTCCATCACCGTCACCCACAGCCCGTCCTCGGCCAGCCATAAGGCGCGCTCGCCGCCGAGCACCTGAAAGCGAGCGCCCTCGGCGAACTGGCCCACGTTCTCGATGAACATCAGCGGTGAACTCCGCCAGGCCGCCGTCGTCCGGGTCGAGGCGCGGGGATGAGACACACCCGCTGCCTGGTCAACGAAGGCGCTGGCAGGGCTGCCCTGGGCCTCACCCTTCCAAGCTACGGCAGACCACTCCGTCGAAGACCTGGTCAGGGTGGAACGGTGGAGGGCCACCGGCGCTTCCCCCGGCAGGGAAGGCGAAGCCGGCCGGGCCGGCGCTGGTGCGTGAGATTCCTGTGCGGGTGCAGCCGTCGCCAGCAGCGGCGACCAGGCCAGCAGCAACGCGACGACCACCGCGCCCCACAGCGACCTGAGTACACAGCACCGCGTCTTCATCACACCTCTCACTTCGAACGCACTGCTCACTAATTATACCCTCGGCAGCCCAAACTCGCAATGCTAGACAGGTGGACGTTCCAGGTTCAGGCCATAGCGTGCTCGAGGAAAGCCAGCGTTCTATCCACAACCTCCTGGGGCGTCAATTCGTCGGTGTGGATGTAGAGATCCGCGTGTTGCCGTGCGTGGCGTAGCCGGTGCGCCAGTGCGGCCCACCAGTCTGCTCCGGCATCGCTGGGCCGGCGCTGGCAAGCAACCTCCCAGGAGACGTCCAGATAGATGAGCAAGTCGGGTTGGGTGATGCGTTGCCACATTGCGGGCACGTGGGAGTGCTCCTGCGCCACCTCGTGGACGTTGTACCCGCGCTCCCGTAGCGCCCACACGAGCAGCGTTTTGCCCGATCCGCACGGGCCGACGACGGCGATCAGCGGATGTTCTTCCTGTTCGGCCTGTCTCACCGGCTTGGAGGTTTCTCTCTGGACAACAGGCGCGCCAGCCACGAGCGGCGACGCGGGCTGCCACTCTCTCCTCGAGAAGAATCGGCTTGCTCGCCACTCATCTCACGCAGGCGGGCCAGCGATTCCAGTGAAGCGAGAACTCCCAGACAATCGCCAGCGCGGGTGACGACATCGGGGGCCGGGTGTGGATCAAGACCATCTGGCCCTTTGTGCAGGGCAACCGTGACGTCGAGCTCCTTCTCTATCTGGGCGATGGTGTATCCTTCCAGTGCCGAGCCTGCCCGAACTGTAACCCGCGCTGCATTCATCAATACATCCTCCATGTAAAACGAATAATCAATCTGAGCCCGTGTGGCGGCGGCAGCGAAGATAGGGGCAGCCAGTGCTGAGGTGCTGAAGGCAGTGTAGATGCCAAACCCTCGTTCCACTCTCTCCGCCAGTTGCGCGTCGAACATGCGCAGCACCACCTTGATGCCCGGATTGAGCTCCCTGGCGTCGAGCGCGATGTCCAGGTTGGTCAGATCGTCCTCGGTGCAGACGACGATGGCGCACGCTTCCCGCACGCTGGCTTTCTCCAGCATCTCCTGCTGCCGGGCGTCGCCCAGCAACACCGGCACGTCCATCTGGCTTATCTCCCCCAGGAACGTGCATTCGGGGTTGCGTTCGATGCCAACGACCTCTTCTCCCAGGCGGAGCAGCTCTTTCACGACTCGGTAGCCGATCTTCCCCAGGCCACAGACGACGATGTGGTCACGGTAGGTTGAAGCGATAGCCACTTTCCAAGCCTCCTTTCGCTCGCGACGGTTGAACAGCGCCACGCCGAAGCGCAAGACCCCATCGGCGACGACGGCCAGTCCGATAAAGGGGACAGCGATGAACAGGATTTGTAGGCCGGGTGCTCTGGGAAACGGCAGAACGGTTTCCAGGAAGATGAGCTTGAAGGTAGCGTGCAATGCTTCGGCCCAACCGATCCGCTGCCCGGTTTCGGGATAGAGGTAGAAGAAGCGCAAGGCCAGGGTGCCGCCACACAGGAGCGTGGCGAAAGCGAATAGAGAGACGTGAAACTGGCGCACCAATACCTGCGTATCGCGCCACAGGGCTCGCAGGTAGCGGCGGGGATGACGAGACTGCATCCTACACCTCATAAGGGGAGCCTGAGCGCCAGGCGGCGCACACCATCGCTCGCGCGGTCCACAATACGCAGCACAAGCACGCTGATGTCGTCGCGGGGCCGTCCCTCGTCCAATGCCATTGCCCGCTCAAGCAGATTATCGGCCAATTGCTGGGCGCTCGCATCGCCCCCGGCCGTCAGTTCACGTACCGCTGCCGGGACGTCGAAGACCTGGCTTGAGCGTGCTCCGGCCATCTCCAAACCGTCCGTGTAGACCACGACCACAGTCCCGGCGTCCAGCGGCAACTCGGTAATCTGCGGCTTGGTGCCGCGTCGCACGCCGACCGGCTCTGACGGCTCGTCGAGCAGCCGCAACCTGCCGTCGGGAGTGGCGATGATGGTAGGACAGTGACTGTTACGCGAAAGCACCAGCGTGCTGGAAGTCAGGTCTACCGAGAGGATGTTGAGCGTGGCTGAGACTTTGCCGCCTTTGTAGGTGTAAAGATAGTCGTGGGCCGCCCGGGCCGCCGCCCCATCGCGCACTCCTTCGGCCAGTTCAGAGACCGCCTTGCGGGCTACGAGGTTACTGATGGCTTTGGCTGCCCGCCCCGAACGCTGGCCGTCTACCAGCACAAAGGAAAGGCCACCTTGAGGACGCTCAATCATTTCCAACGTGTCCCCACTCTCGCTGGTGGCCCACTTGCCCACCTTGGCAACAGCGACCTCAATTTCCATTTGACAGGTTAGATCGCGTATCAGGAAGAGGCGAGTGTGCGGCTGATGGCGGCCAACACAACCCGCATCTCTATTCCGGGCGCGATTTCGACGCGGGCGCGGTTTTCCTCGGCGCTGAAATACGTCAGTCTGCCAATGATCCCGCCGACTGTCATGACTTCGTCGCCCACGCTCAGTTTGGCCATCTGTTTCTGCCGTCGCCGCCGAGCCTGGTACTGCGGCCAGAACATAAGCGCGCCCAATATGACGAGGCCAATGACCAAAATGGCAATTTGCTGATTGTCCACTTTTGCACTCCTGTTCACTCGGATATGGTTAATTCGTACTCATTCCAGGCTTCTGGGCTCTGGCAAATTTGGGATCGTGGGGAGAATGGCCCAAGAAACCCGTTAACGGGTTTCTGCCAAACTCCAGCAGGCTCATTATACTCATGTTGGGGGGGTAAGCAAAGTTTGAACTTATTCCCACGGTGTGCTATAATTTCTTAAAATGAAGGCTCAAAGATGAGGCATTCCTATGATTTTTGAATTACCCTGGACCAAGGTAGCCTTCCTTACACCTGAAATCTGGGAATATCCCGTCCTGGCATTCTACGTGCTCGTGGCAGTCGCGCTTCTAATCTATAGCCGGCGGGACTTCGATTTCAAGAGGTGGGGCTGGCACCGTCTTCTCCTGCTTCTGGGTCTACTGGTGGCCCCCCTGTTGGCGGCTGTGTTTCAGGTTCCAGCACCTTTCTTCGCACCCAAGAACCTGTTGCCACCTCCAAACGTTCCTGCTGACACTCCTGAGCCATTTGCGTCGCTGCTGGCACTGCCGGTTGTTGTCGCCGGGGCCTGGTTGGGCGCAGGGCCAGCGTTGCTGGTAGGACTGGTCAGCGGAATCTTGCGCGCCGGGATGACAACTCGCGGCCTCACCGATCCTTTCCATTTTGCCTTCTTTGGTTTCCTGGTCGGGTTCTTTCTGCGCCAGGGCTATCGAGGCCGTCTGTCACTCATCGTGCGCCAGCCTCTCATCGCGGGACCGCTGGCGATGCTGCTCGCATCACCACTATTGCTACTGTCGGTTTTCGCTCACACGGCTGATTCGGGGTTGGCGGGGCTCGATTATGCAGTAACCTTGACAGGAGCGAATCTTATCCCCGCGCTACTGGGAAGTCTCGCGGCGGCCATTGTTGTACAGGTAGCCTACCAGCTCTCACCCCGCCTGCGCCCTGTTCGTGTGGCGCACCAATCTCCCCCCTATATTCGTACCCTGAACCGCAGGCTGCTTTTTCTATTTGTGCCTCTAATCCTGGTCATGACCATTGCGTTGGTCTATGCTGTGACGGAAACGACCCTCAGCGTGGCGACTCAGGAAGCGGTGGACGAGATGGCGCGGGATGCCCACAGTGCCGCCGAGGACATCCCCTACTTCATCCACACCGGCCAGGGGCTGCTGGAGGAATTCGCTAACGATGAGAGGTTACAGCAGGGCGATCCCGCTATGTTGGAGGAGCGTCTGCGCGGCGATTTGCGGACGGTGGTGTTCTTCGACCAATTGATCCTTTTTGACTCAAGCGGGCAGTGGCTGGCGATGTACCCCCCGGAACAAGCCGGCGTCCCAGAGTTGACAGACCAGGAGAAGATGCTCCTGCAGCGCGTGCGCGAGAGTGGGGCGACGCAGATCAGTACCGTGCACCGCCTGCAAGACGAAACCATCCTTTCATTCCTCGTACCCATGGGAGGCCAAGAGGCCGGTGACAGCTTCGGGGCGTTGCTGGGGCGTACCCAACTGGACATCAATCCGGTGCTCAATCGAGTGCTGGCGAGCCTCCAGTGGACCCGGGCGCGTGGCGAGGGGTTTGTGATTGACAAGGAAGGACGCATTGTCGCCCATTCCGATCCTGACATGCTCCTCACCGAGTGGCACGTGGACGAGGACAGCCCCCGCATCACTACCGTGCTGCGAGGCTGGGCCTACGAGAGCCGTAACCCCAAAGACAACACACGCGAGTTGGTCTACTACTTGCCTGCAGAGGGATATCCATGGGCGGTGGTGATCCGCCTCCCTTATGAGATCGTGCTGGAGCAAGCCACCAAGATCGCCACCCCCTTGCTCCTTCTCCAGGCTCTGCTGGGAGGTGGGTTGGTGATTGTCATCCCACTTGTCACTGGTTGGTTGACCAGGCCGCTCACGCAGTTGGCTGCCGCTGCCGACCGCATCGCCGAGGGGGACCTTACGCAGCCAGTGCAGGTACCTGGCGACGACGAGGTGGCACGGGTAGGGCACGCATTCGAGGGCATGCGCGTGCGTTTGAAAGACCGTTTGGATGATCTTTCGCTGCTGCTCCAGATCAGCCAGGCGGTCTCGGCGACACTGGAGTTGCCCAAGGGGATGCCGTTCATCCTGGAAGGGGCACTCAAGGCGACCAACGCACAGGTGGCTCGCATTGTGCTCCTTTCGGCTGGCGGTGCACCCCAGATGGTGATGGCACGGGGGGAGCCGCGTGAGGGGTTGGGAGCGCTCGACCGCGTACTCGCCACAGCAGCCCAGGATCTGGAGCATCCCCTTATCGTGGAGAATCTGGCTCGAGCCAAGACGTTGGCCGAGCCCGAGGTGCTGGAAGGACCAGTCAAAGCTGTCATCGCACTGCCTGTGCGCACCAAAGACCGGGTGACGGCCGTGATGTGGATAGGGTATGGCGAAGTTCGCCAGTTCGAGGCCTCAGAAGTTGACCTGCTCTCCACACTGTCCAGCCAGACAGCCGTGCTGGTGGAGAACGCCCGCCTGTTCCAGGCCGCGGAGGGCGGGCGGCGGCGGCTGGCGGCGATCCTGACCAGCACTACCGATGCCGTTCTGGTCACCGATCGCGATGATCGTCTCCTGCTGGTCAACCCGGCTGCCGAGCGGGCCTTTGATGTCGCAGCCGACGTGGTCGTGGGCCAAAAGATCAGTGAGGCTGAACTGGCCCCTGCGCTGGTACGGGTCTTCGAGGAGCCTCTGCTGGAGAGCGAGGCGTTGGCCGAGGAGGTCCCCCTCCCCGATGGTCGGACGCTGTACGCCAGTGTTTCGACCATCTTGAGTGCCGATGGTGAGCGTATTGGCCGCGTCGCTGTGATGCGTGACATCACCCACTTCAAGGAACTGGATGAGATGAAGTCCGAGTTCGTGGCGACAGTCTCGCACGACTTGCGCGCGCCACTGACGTTTATGCGTGGCTACGCGACCATGCTCCCCATGGTGGGCGAACTCAGCGATAAGCAAAGTGAATATGTGGAGAAGATCCTGCACGGCGTCGGGCAGATGGGTGGATTGATTGACGATCTGCTCAACTTGGGGCGCATCGAGGCCGGCATAGGACTGGAGCGCAAGCCATGTCACTTGGGAGCAATCCTGGTCGAAGCGGTAGATGGAATGCGGGCTCTGGCATCGGCTAAGGGACTCACCCTGCGGCTGGAGCCGGCTGAGGGAATGGCAGTGGTCGCGGGCGACGCGGCACTGCTGCGCCAGGCGGTCACCAACCTGGTGGATAATGCGATCAAGTACACTCCCAGCGGCGGCATCGTGACGGTGGGATTATCGGTGCGTGAAGACCAGGCCGTGATCCGCGTCGCCGACACAGGTATCGGCATCGCGCCAGACGATCAGGTGCGACTGTTCGAGAAATTCTACCGCATCAAACGACGCGACACAGCGGACGTCCCGGGAACCGGCCTAGGGCTGGCAATCGTCAAGTCCATCGTCGAACGGCACGGTGGAAAGGTTTGGGTGGAGAGCGAACTGGACAAGGGGAGCACGTTTTACATCATTCTGCCTCCGGGCGAGATAGATGGGATGGAGCGGTTAGAGGCATAGCTCGCAATAGAAAGCGAGGTGCTGCATGGCGCTGCAAATCGGCATTGTGGGCTTGCCCAACGTAGGCAAGTCCACTCTCTTTAACGCCCTCACGCAAGCTGGGGCCGCCGTGGCTGCCTACCCTTTCACGACGATTGAGCCCAACCGGGGCGTGGCGGTGGTTCCCGATCCACGGGTGGAGGTACTGGCGAGAATGGTCGGGCCGGAGCGAGTGACCCCGGCAACGGTCGAGTTTGTGGACATCGCGGGCCTGGTGCGAGACGCCCATCGAGGCGAGGGGTTGGGCAACCAATTCCTGGGCCGTATCCGTACCGTGGACGCTATTGTCCTGGTTTGCCGCTGCTTTTCTGACCCTGACGTGGCCCACGTGGATGGGACAGTGGACCCATTGCGCGACCTGGAGGTGCTCGACCTGGAACTGATCCTGGCCGATTTGGAAGTGGCAGAGCGGCGACTGGACAAGGTCCGTTCAGCAGCCAAGGCCAGGCCGCGCGACTACGCCGCAGAGTCGAAGGCACTGGAGGAGTTATGTACACGCCTGCAGGCCGGAGAGAGCGCCGCCGGCTGGGCAGCAAGCGGGACGGCTGAGGCGGCCTTAGCGCGAGAGATGTCCCTGCTCACAGCCAAGAAGCGTATCTACGTGGCCAACGTCGGCGAGGGAGACCTGCCCAAGGGCGGCCCGCTGGCTGAAGAGATTGCTCGCGTGACGGAGGATGAAGGCGCTCCCGTCGTCGTCCTATGTGCGCAACTGGAGGCCGAGCTGAGCGAGTGGCCGCCCGACGAGGCTGCTGCTTACCGCGCAGAGGTGGGATTGGAGCGCTCCGGGTTGGAGACGATGGCCCAGGCGGGCTACGAGGTACTCGACCTCATTACCTTCTTTACCATCACAGGCGGTCGAGAAGTGCGAGCCTGGGCGATACAGCACGGCACCAAAGCACCTCAGGCGGCTGGCAAAGTCCACAGCCAGATGGAGCGCGGTTTCATCCGCGCCGAAGTTGTGAGTTTCGAGCAACTGGTGGAAGCGGGGAGCTGGCAGGCGGCGCGGGAGCGAGGAATCCTGCGCATTGAGGGACGCGACTATGAGGTCCGAGACGGAGACGTGTGTCTCTTCCGCTTTAGCCCGTGAGAGGTTCTCCATGCCCGAAGCCACCGCTGGTCAGCGGCCACGGGTTACCTATCCCCTGCGCTTCTGATTGCAGCGCACCGGGTCGCGCCAGCAGAGGCAACACTCCCAGCGTCGCCAGGCTTGCAGACAGTGCTATTAGTGGGCAAGCCCGTTTTACTTGGCGGTGAATGCAGATTACCCTTGCCGCAGCCGCTCCGTCAGGTGGGGCACCACCTCGTAGAGGTCCCCTACGATCCCGTAGTCAGATAGGGCGAAGATGGGGGCTTGATCGTCTTTGTTGATCGCCACCGCGACGCGAGCACCCAGGATGCCCACGGCGTATTGGATTTGACCGGAGATGCCGACGGAGACGACCAACCGGGGGCTCGTCTTCTTGCCCGATAGTCCCACCAGCCGGTCTTCCGAGAGCCACTGCCAGTCAGCGCACAATGTCCTGGTGCACCCGATCTCCGCACCAAGCACCTTGGCAAACTCCTCGATGATTGCCAGGTCTTCTTTCTTCTCCAGGCCCCGCCCGATGCAGACCAGTACCTCGGCTTCCTCCAGGTTGACGGCCTCCCCAGCTTTCTCTTGGCGTTCGATGATACGGGTGCGCGGCTCCTTCAGTTCCAGGTCTACCGTAATGGTTTCTCCCTGCCGCGCCTCTTTGGCTCCCAACTCGAAGGTCTTGGGCATCACGGCGATCACCTTACAGGGGGTTGTGATAAACTCTGAGGCCACGGTGTTGCCGCCCAGAGCGTAGCGGCTGACCAGCAGGTTCCCGTCCTGCACCTCGACTGCTGTGCCGTCGGTGATGCAGCCCGCCCCCAGCTTCTGCGCGACGCGAGGAGCCAACTCCTTGCCTCGCTTGGTGGAGGCCAGCAGCAGGACTTGGGCATCGTTTTTCTGCGCGATCTGGTACAGGGCTGCGGCGAAGGTCTCGGCGTGGAAGTCGGCCAGGGCCGGATGTTCGGCCACGTAGACCCTGTCTGCACCGTAGGCGAAGTACTCGCCGGCCTTGTTGCCCGCCCCCTCGCCCAGCAGTGCGGCGGCCAACCCCATGTTCAACGCTGCGCCGAACTCCTTGCCTTTGGATAGCAACTCAAGGGCGAGGTCGTCGTTTTCGGAAAATATCAATATCTCAGCCATGATGGACTTTACCTCCCCAGAACGCCTTCTTGGGTGAGGGCGTTGATCAGGTTCTCGCTCACCTCGTCCAGGTCACCCTCGAATACCATCTGCTTCCTATCCTGCTCCGGGGCCAGGTTGCTGACCATCTCTATGGCTGAGCCTTCGGCCCCGACCTCGTCCTCAGAAAGCCCCAGGTCCGCCGCCGTCCACTCCTGAACCGGCTTTCGGCCTGCCCTCAAGATATCCCTGAGCGAAGCCAGCCGGGGCTGATTGATCTCGTTAGCCACCGTGACCAGGGCCGGCAGATCGGCTTCCGCGACCTCGAAGCTTTCCTCCATGTTGCGGACGGCTTTGATCTTGCCGTCCTCGACTTCCAGCTCCCGGACGTAGGTGATCTGCGGGAGGTCGAGAATTTCGGCCAGCCTTGGCCCCGTCTGACCGGAGTAGTTGTCTGTAGATCCTTCGCCGCAGAGGATGAGGTCGTATTCTCCGATTTTCTCGATGGCTTTGGCGAGCACCTTGGCCTTGCTCATAGTGTCGGAACCGGCGAACGCCGGGTCCATCAGCAGAACCGCTTCATCGGCCCCGATGGCCAGTGCCTCTTTGATGCCGTCCTTCAGCTTCTTGCCCCCCAGAGCGAGGGCGGTCACCTTGGTCCCTTCCACCTGCTCCTTGATCCGCACTGCCTCTTCGAGGGCATTCTTGTCCATATCCCCGAAGATCAGCGGCGCTCCCTCCACGAGGGGTTTCCGATCCTTGATCCTGATCTGTTGCAGATCGGGGATCTGTTTCAAACACACGATAACGTTCACGTTTCGCCTCCTATCTTTACATTGGTAGATTGGTAAATTGGTGGATTGGTTGGGCCTTCCCAGTCTACCAGTTTCCCAGTTTACCAGAATCAGCCAAATCGAAACTGCACTCCGAATCCACTTCGGGGATAGTTCCATTCCAGGGCCCCATGAGGACAGACGATGCGGCAGGTGCCGCACTCCAGGCAGCCCTCGAACTCGACGCAGATGTCGCCACTTTCCTGGCTGACCGAGTAGAGGTGGGCGGGGCAGATGTACAGGCAATACTTCTCCCTGCAGTCTCGCCGGCAGATTTCCTGATTGATGCGGATGTGGCTTTCCTTATCCAGCTTGAAAGCATCCAGCCCCAGTTTGGATTCGATGTTCATTGATTCCTCCTCAAGCCTACATCTTGCACAGGCTCAGCGCATCCCGCAGCGTCGAAAAGCGCAGCAGTTTGCTCCTCACCTCGCCGAAGACGGTGCTGAAGAGCCCCCCCTTGGGCCCATCGTCAATCCACATCACCTTCTCAAGCAGGTCGCAGGCGAATTGGGGATACAGATTGATGAGTCGGGGATTTTCCAGCGCGCTGAGGGCATGGCGGAAGGTGTACATGTCCTTGAGAACGAAGCTATCTTTCAGCAGTTCTTCGTAGTACGCCAGGGCAGAGGCGGAGAAATCATTCTCCTTCTTGGCCCGTAGAATAGCCTGGGCAGCCATAGCGCCTGATGCCATGGCGTATTCCATCCCTCGGACGGTGACGAGCATGTTCAGCCCCAGGCCCGCCGCGTCTCCCACCACCAGGATGCCATCGGAGAAGAGCTTGGGCATAGCGTGGATACCGCCCTCGGTGATGACGTGGGCCGAGTATTCCACCACCTCTCCCCCGTCAAGAAGCACCCGCACCTCGGGCCGCTCCTTGAAGGCTTCCATGAGCAGGTGTACTTCCTGCAATGGGTCTCGCTCCATCAGCGCTTCGATGCCTATCACCAGCCCCAGCGAGATGCTCTCCAGGTTGGTATAGAGGAACCCTCCACCCATCATCCCCTGGGTCAGTTCGCCGAAGAAGAGCTGCGCCAGGCCCTGATCTCCCTCCAGGTTGAACCGGTCCTCGATGGTCTGCCGGGGGAGCTCGACGATCTCTTTCATACTGACGGCGAAATGCCTGGGCTGTTGCTTCCCTCGCAGGCCGGCCTTCTCGGCCAGCAGCGACAGGACCCCGTCGGCGGCCACCACCACGTCGGCGCAGATCTCGTCTCCATCGGCGACGATGCCCGTCACCCGGCTGTCCTCGAAAACCAGATTGTCCACTTTGTTTTTGGGGATGAGGAAGGCCCCCTTCTCGGCCACCTGGTTGGCGAACCAGCGGTCGAACTTGGCCCGTAGGATGGTATAGCTGTGGTACGGCTGGCGGTTGAACCGCTCGCTCCACAATTCGACGGTGGTGGATGACTCCCTGGCCATCGCGGTCAGCCGTTCCCGGGTGACGTGTCGCTCCAGGGGTGCTTGCTCCCAGAGATCGGGGAAGAGGTCCCTGATGGGATTGAGGTAGATCCTCCCGCCGGTGACGTTCTTGCTGCCGGGGAAATCCCCCCGCTCGACGATCAAGACGTCCAGCCCTGCGTCGGCCAGGAAATAGGCCGTGGACAGGCCCGCCAGGCCCGCCCCCACGATGATGACATCCATCTTGTCTTCTGTGGAATCGCCCATCTCGTTCCTTTCCGGTTCCTTTCTGAAAGACAGGGATACACTTACAGAGGCAGCCCTCATTCAAGGACTGCCTCTGCATGAACGATCATCTCCCAATGACCAGTGACCAGACCCAAACGACAGGTTCAATGTCAGCCATTGTTCATTGGCTCATTGGTCATTGTTGATTGACTTAATGTCCCTTCTGCGTCCCACGATATGGCACTGCCTCGTTGCCGATGTAGTCGCGAGCGATGATGATCTTCTGGATGTGATAGCCGCCCTCGGCCCCGACCACATAGGACATGAAGCCCCTCAAGGCCATCTCCAGCGGCGTATCCTTGGTATAGCCGAAGCCACCGTGGTACATCATGCCGTGCTTGGCGATGTCCACAGCCAGCATCGGGGCGTGGGCTTTGCAGATGGAGATGGTGCTGTTGATCTCTTCCTTGGTGAAGCTTGACCGGTCTTGGTAGAACTGGTCAATCATCCAGGCGCCCTTCTGGAGCAGCAGTTTCAGCATCTCCAGTCTGGCGTAGTCATCGGCGATCTCGAAGGAGATGGCCTCGAAATTCACCAGCGGCCGGCCGAACATCACCCTCTGCTTGGTGTAATCGCGGCTGATCTCCAGGCACTTCTCGGCCCCTCCCAGGCAGGCCGCAGATACCAGGGCCCGGGCGGCGTTGAAGCCTTCCATGTTGACGTAGAAGCCCTTGTTTTCCTCACCCAGGATGTACTTCTTGGGAATCTCCACGTCCTTGTAAACGAAACCCCCGGTGGATAGTCCCATACGTCCCATGTCGTGATAGGCGGTATAGGTGGTGCCGGGGGCGTTAGCCGGGAAATAGGCGAAGGTGGTGCCCTTGTAACCCTTCTCGGGGTCGGTCTTGAACAGGGTCAGGTGGCCGCCGCCCCGCTCGGTGGCCTCCCTCACGCCGCTGATGTAGGCTTTCTCACCGTTGACGATCCATTTGTCGCCGTCGCTCTTGCCCACGGTCTTGATGTTGGCTAAGTCGGAGCCTCCGCCGGGTTCTGTGGTGTTGATGCCGAAGAACCACTCGCCGGAAGCCACCTTGGGCAATATCTCTTCCTTGGCCTCCTCGGTGCCGTATTGGACCATCAGGAGAGGCCAGCCGATACACAGCAGAGTGTAGACGGGCAGCGACATGCTCAGCTCGGCCCGTGCCAGCTCATGAATCGTGATCACGGCATATTGCATCTCCTCGCCAGGCATGGCCATGCCGCCGTATTCCTCAGGGATGGTCACGCCGAAAATGCCCAGATCGGCCATCTTCTGGATGATCTCATCGGGTATGCGCTGCCATTCCTCGTCAATCTTCCGAGCGATGGGCCCCAGTTCCCCCTCAGCGAACTCTCTCACTGTGTTCTTCCAGAGTTCCTGTTCGGCACTCAGTCTGAACTCCATAGTGAATTCTACCTCCTTGTTTTTCTGGGATGGTCTCGCTAAGCGAGCCGTTTTAGACAATCTTCGCGATTATAGCGTAGTCGTCTCCTGGTGTCAAGGTCACGTTGGCTCATTAGAATGTTCGGCAGCACCTCCTTTCTCAGCCAGGGCATAGAGCAGATGAAATGTGCACCTGATTCCCTGTTCCGCCACTAGATCCTCCAGCATAGCCACAAATCGCTGCGCTAACTCTCTTCGTTGTTCGGCACATAATTGCCGCCGTAGCATCACCGGGAAAGGCCCCATATCCAGGTTGAAGGCCCAGGCCTCTTCAGGGCTTTCAAACCAAACCTCGTCCGTCTCCTCGATCAGTTTCACGGCGGTGAACCCGGCCTCGCGTAGCAGTGTACGCAACGTGCTTGGTTCAAACACGATGGGATTGGTCAATAGTGGCCGGAGCCCGAATTCCCGAAACAGATTCCGCTGGAGCGAGGCGAGCGGGCTGAAGTAGCCCGGCCCCCAGTTAGAGAGGCCCAATCGGCCCCCAGGCTTCAACACTCGCCACATCTCGGCCAGCGCCCGGCCCAGTCCTGGGAACTGGAAGAGAGAAAAGGCGCAGGTCACGGTGTCGAAGGAAGCGTCGGGGAAGCCCAACTGCTCGGCGTCCATCGGGCAGAAGGCCACGTTGGTCGCCTTCTGCTCCACCGCTGCTTGTGTCGCCAGCGACGTCATGGCGGCAGCGATATCGCTTCCTATCGCCCGTCCCTCGGAGCCGAGCCACGCGGCTGCCTGTAACGCGACCACACCGGCACCGGCCCCGACGTCGAGCAATGTGCTCCCCGGCGGTGGACGAAGCAGTTCCAACAGCCGCCCGGCAAATCGTCCAAAGATGCCCAGCCGATCTTTGGCGTACTCAGGCGCCACTTCTTCCCATCCCTGGCGAATCAGTCGTCGAGTCTCGGTCAAGTCATCTGCTGCGATCAACATTGGCAAATGGCATGGGGGCGCACGGCTTGTCGGCGGCAAGCTATTGGCTCTGACAATTTAGAGTATGCCATGCTTTTAGTGGCCTGTCAAGGAACTGGCTCCTGTTGACCTACGCAAGGGAGTGGAGTATAATTTCACTACCGGACACTTTTTCAAAAGAGATGATTTTTCGCCCTTGATACCGGCAAAAGTCATCCTGAGCTCGTCGAAAGGTGACTTTTGCGGCCCAAATCCGCTCGCAATCGGAGGTGAAGGATGAGTGAGCGACGAGAGGAATTGCCGGTGATATCGAAAGAGCCGCCAGTGCTGGATGACGACCTGCGCCGTCGCTTGCTGGAGGCGTTACTGACCCCGCCGCAACCACGGAAGATGACCTATGAAGAGTTCCTGACCTGGGCTGACGAAGACACTCTGGCCGAGTGGGTGGACGGGGAGGTAGTGATGATGACGCCGGCTTCGAGACGACACCAGAACATTGCCGATTTCCTGACGATGGCAATACGCGCTTTTGTCGAACAACGCGACCTGGGGATTGTCTTGAGCGCACCCTTTCAAATGAAGTTGGAGCATGGGCGAGAGCCGGATGTACTCTTTGTAGCCAGGGAACACCTGGAGCGGCTGAGGGAGACCCATCTGGAAGGCCCGGCCGACCTGGTGGTCGAGATTCTCTCGCCGGAGAGCGCAGGGCGTGACCGGGGGAAGAAATTCTACGAGTACGAAGCGGCTGGCATTCCAGAATATTGGCTGATTGACCCGCTGCGGGAAGAGGTGGAGTTCTATCAGTTGGACGCCCAGGGGCGATATCGCCTGACCTTGCCGGATGCAGAGGGAGTGTACTGCTCGAAAGTACTGCCCGATTTTCGGTTGCCCGTAGCCTGGCTGTGGCGACCACCACGTGTACTCGACGCCCTGCGAGAATTGGGCCTCGTTTAGGCTTGCACGATACTGCGCCGCTCCCCTCTCTGCTCAAACCACAGGTCGCGCCGCTGGCTTCTCGTCAGTAGCACCCTGGGCCTCCGGCTCAAGCGGCCACGGAGGCAAATCCAGCAGCTTGCAGTGCACGTAGTGAGCCAGGACGCCGGCAGAGGCGATGGTGGGTGCGGCCAGCAGCATGCCCAGCACACCGGCCAGCAAGCCCCCTCCGATGATGCCAATGATGACCACTATCGGATGCAATTGCACGCGCCGCCCCACGATACGTGGGATGAAGAAGTTGAGATCCACCTGCTGCAACACCAGGTGGATACCCAGCACCAGCACAGCCACCCAGAAGTTGGGGATGGGAATCCACACCGAACCCTGAAACAGCGCCAGCGGTATGGCGATGGCCAGCCAGATGCCGTGACCCACGCTGGGCAGGAATTCGAGGAAAAAGGCCAGCAGCCCCAGGATCAGCGCGTTCTTCATCCCTACGATGGCCATCAGCAGGCCGACCGTCAGCCCCATCGTCAGAGCCAGCAGCAGTTGACCACGGAAAAAGGCCCGCCAAAGGGTACCGAGCTCCTCCCGCAGCCGTTCGAAGTCGTAGCGCAGGTGGGGTGGCACCCATTGGGCCAGCCAGCGGCCCATCTTCGGGCCATCCTTGGTGAGGTAAAAGGAAACGATGCCGACGAAGATGACTTCCACAACAGTGCTCACGACGCCAGCCAACAGCACCACCGTCTGCGTCGCAAGCGGCCGGACCAGATCGGTCAACGCGGAGATCAACTCGTCGTAGACCGAGGCCAGGTCGAAGCTTAGGTCGCCGATTCGCAATGGTTGGGAGAGAAACTCCTCGATGCTAGCGCCGATGCGCCTAAAATCGAGCTGGAAAGAGAGGGCTTGCCTCACCAGAAGTGGTGCCAGCAAGCTAACCGCCAGCGCGATCAGCCCGAAGAACAGCAGGTAGATGGCAGCGGTGAGCACGCCGCGCGGGATGCGCGTGTGTGCGTTAACAAAGTTGACCATCGGCGTGAGCACGTAGGCGATGAGGCCGGCGATGACCAACGGCGTGATGACCCGCTGGAAACGCAGTACAATAGCACCCACAACCACCACGCCGAACACGACGACCACGACCTTGACGGTCATACTCCAGGGAGGGGAGATTGGCGTCCTGCTCATTGTGTCCCCTTCCGCTCGGTCGGGCAATCGGTTCATCCGTTCACCTCCATCAGCAGATTCTACCCCGCACCACTCCCTAGCGCAAGTTGATTGGCGGACACGTCCGTAGGTAGTGCCCCTGTTAGAGTGTTGTTGTGCGCGAGCTCGCCCGGACGTGAACCTCCGGGTTGACGAGCAAAGCCCCTTCGACCCTTCGACCAGGCTCAGGACAGGCAAGCTCAGGGCACTGTCTGCAGGCTGAAATCCAGCCCTCTTCGGGAGCTTGGCTCGCTTAGCCGGAGAGGGACTACCCGTCCGTAGCAATACACGAAAGTCTGCATCCGAGGATACAGACTCTCCTACAACCCAACTGTCAGTTGGAGCCTCCTGCACACTGGCTACCCTCCGGCCATCATCACCATAAGCATCACGTCGTCGCCGTCTTGCAGAGGTGTGTCAAGCCGGTCATGGGTCACCCATTCCTTTCCATTGAGCAGCACCTGGATTACCGGGTCCAGCTTGCCCTCCCTATCGTATAGCGCCTGCCTGGCTTTCCGGCCATACTGTGCAACCAGATGTTTGATCAGGTCGTTGACCGTTTCCCCGGTAAACTCCACCTCCAATTCCTTGTGGCCTATCGCCTCGGGCATCACCGGCAGGAAGAGCTTCAGATTTACCTTCATCGGCTTCCCCTTGTCTGTGTCCGCTGCACTTGCCTGCTCCCTGGGACCAGTGCTTTCACCTTCTCCCCAAAGCGGCGCTGCCGACACCTGGGACAGAGCGTCAGGAGCTCCTCAGCAGCTTCCCCCAGCGTCTGCCTCAGGTACTCCACGGTGTGGTGAGGCCAGAGATATGCGCCGCAGTCGCGGCAGAAAGAACCGTGTTCCGTGTCCCCTGCCTCAATGGCCAGTCGCCGAGCTGCTTCGACGAAATCGCGAAAACGCACACCTGCCGGGCACAAGTCGGTGCACAGATCACAGGTCAGGCAGAACCAAAGCCGGCTTGTGGTGAGCCCTTCGACCCCGCTCAGGGCAGGCACGGTCGAACCGCCATCCTCCAGCATCCTGGAGTCCAGCAACACCTTCTCGATGATTCCTCGCGGCGAGACCTCATACGAGAAGTCGTCGAAAATCTCCCCCATCGGGCAGGCCGCAACACACTTGCCGCACTCCACGCAAAAGAAGAGCCCATATTGGCCTGTGAGTTGCTCTATAGCATGTGACATCTGACTGACTTCTGACTACTGAAACCGTGGCACCCCGACAGACTTCCCAGCCCCCAGTACTAGTCGCCGGTGAAGAGTCCGCTTCTCTTCCGCCACAGCTCATTGTTCACTGTTCACTGACAGACGGCCCTAACCCTCTCACCCGCTCTACAAACTCCGTCACCAACCTCTGGAACTTGTTCCCCTCCGACGCTGAGACCCAATCCACGAGCAGCCTGTCGGAGTTGACGCCCACGTAATCCAACATGGCCTTCAATAAGGCAAACCTCTTCGCGGCCCGATGGTTCCCACTGATGTAGTGGCAATCCCCGATGTGACAGCCCAGTACCATCACGCCATCAATCCCTTCCAACAATGCCTTGATGACCCACTCCGGTGCCACCCGCGCCGAGCACATCACCCGAATGACGTGGAAGTCTGGAAGCATCTGCAGGCGGGAGACGCCGGCCAGGTCAGCCCCCGCGTAAGAGCACCAGTTGCAGCAGAAAGCGATGATACGGGGCTGGAAGTCTCGCTCGTCCATAATCATCTACTCACTCGCACAAACCTCAATCATACGAAGTACTTGCTGATCGGTGAAGCCTCGCTGCTGCATCGCCCCGCTGGGGCAGGCAGCCACACAGCTACCACACCCCTTGCACTGCACCACGTTGACGCGGGCTACCGTGCGGCCGTCCTCCTGTGCCTGCAGCTCAATGGCACTGAAGGGACAAGTGACGACACAGATACCGCAGCCCGTGCAGAGGGCCGGGTCGGAGAAGGCGGTGATCGCCTCGGCGGTGACCACCCCCGCCCGCATCGGAATGGCCGCCTTGGAAGAAGCCGCGTAGGCCTGGGCGATGCTCTCGGAGACGTCGGCCGGCCAGCGGGCCGTGCCGCAGACGTAGACCCCGTCGGTGGCGAACTCCACTGGGCGCAGCTTGACGTGCGCTTCCAGGAAGAAGCCCGACTCCCCCAACGGCACCTTCAACAAGCGGGAGATCGTCTCATTGTCCGGGCCGGGGATCAGAGGTGTGGTCAGTACCACCAGGTCAACCGGCAAGCGCAACTCCCGGCCCCGCAGCGCGTCCCAGACCACCACCTCCTCGGCGCACCCGTCGCCGACCACCTGCGGGAGACGTTCCAGTTCGTAGCGCAGAAAGCGAACACCGGCCTCCATCGCCCGGCGGTAGTACCGCTCGAACTCCACGCCATAGGTCAGCAAATCCCGATGCAGCACGTAGACGCGGGCCTCTGGGTTCTGCCGCTTCAACTGGGTGGCGTTCTTGATCGAGGTCATGCAACAGACGCGCGAGCAATAGGGCCGTTCGGGGATGCGAGAGCCGACGCAGTTGATAAACACCGCCCTCTCAATCTCCGGCGGTTCCGCCTTCAGGCGATCCTCCAGCTCCAGTTGCGTGAGCACGTTGGAGAACTGACTGTAGCCATAGAGGCCGACTGGCTGCAACACATCGGCACCGGTCGCCACGATCACCGTCCCCACGTTGAATTTGCACTCCCCATCCCCTGTGGCGACGGTGACCTGAAAATTACCCACATAGCCGCCGACCTCCTTGACCGTGGCTGGCTTATGCAGGGTTATTCGCTCATGCCCCTTCACCTCCTGGATGACCGACTCGATGAACCCGGTCGCCTCCTCGTCGGTAGGGCACAGCCGGCTAATCTGTAGCAGCCGCCCGCCGAGTTGCAGTTCTTTCTCCACCAGATGTACCTGGAAGCCCTGGCGGGCCAGGTTCAGCGCCGCCGTCATCCCGGCGATGCCACCGCCGATGACCAAGGCAGCGGGAATCACCTCGCTCTCCGCCTCCTCCTGCGGCTCCAACAGGCAGGCCTTGGCTACCCCCATCTTGACCAGCCGCTGGGCCTTCTCCGTGGCCGCCTCCGCCGCCCGGCTGTGGATCCACGAACAGTGCTCGCGGATATTAACGAATTCAATGAGATAGCGATTCAGTCCCGCCTCCTCACAGGCGTTCTTGAACAACGGCTCGTGGGTCCTGGGGGTACAGGAGGCGACGACTACCCGGTTGAGATGGTGCTCGCGGATGCTCTGCTTGAGGGACGACAGCCCCTCCTCGGAGCAACTGTACAGATTGTCCTCAGCGTGGGCCACGTGGGGCAGTGTGCGGGCGTATTCCATCACCGCGGGCACGTTCACGACGCCGCCGATGTTGGTGCCGCAATGACAGACGAACACGCCGACTCGAATTCCCTCCACGCTTCCTCCTCACCGATCAAAGATCAGACAAGATTGGGCGAGACTCCACGGTCGTCAAAGACGTCAAAGGATCAAAGGAATGAAGTTATGGAACCCAGATTGTTCAGTGCGTTTATACCTGAATGGACCATTATCCCAGGAATCAGATTGCGCGTCCTTTCCCAAAGGACTCCGAAAACAAGGCCGGTGAAACCCTGGATGAAAAAGGCTCTACAGAAGGCTTCGGGCAACGTTGTGTCGGGATACCATCGCATGATGTTGTCAACGTGTATAAGGCCGAACAGGAAGGCCGTAAGCAGCAAGCCGGACAATCTCGATTGTAGCACCTTCGAGAGCCGGGTTTGCACAAAGGCCCTGAAGAAAAACTCCTCGGGCAATCCAGCCAGAGCAACGTCGCGGATGAATAGAACGAAGAATCCAGGTACTGCCTGAGCAAGACCGAGCTGACGGCCAAGAAGCAACCTTGCTGTATCACTGATAAAGAATGTGCTCGGAATTGCCATACAGGTCAGGATGATAGCAGCGACTTTGAGGTTTTGCTTCCAGTTGCACAGTGACAGTCCCATGGACAAAAGGGAGTTTTTTCGTAACCTCAGAAAAACGAATGGTAGAATGAAAAAGAACAACTGGTTCCTTAGTATGGAGGAAACAGACCATGCCCGCCCAAATTCGAATTGGGGAAAACGAACAAACTTAGAGATGAGGTAAACGAGACATCCAAACACAAGTTCTAATCCTGGTCTTCTAATTTGAATATCCTCTATCTGGACCCTTTCAGTGAGGCCAATGATGAGCCAAACTAACAGGAGAATTCCCAGGCTCAGTCCAACGTAAACTAAGGCTTGCGATGGATCTGACAACAATGCCAATACAACCGCAAAGACATACACTGCACCGAATAAGAGTATCGCAGGTGATTTCACATCTTCCTTTCTAAAAAGAGCGCTTTGATGAGACATTAGAGTCCTCCTGTCCGCTTGAGACCTTGCAGGTTTGCGCGCCGTCTCAGTACGCCTAAACCAGCAACTCCGCCACCCGTGCTGCCACGCCCGAAGCCTGAACCACGGAATCGGGGATGTCTTGGGGGCTCTGGCAGTAGCCACAGGCAAAGATGCCCGGCACACTGGTATCCACCGGGCGAGATAGCCGCTCCGGGATGTGCACGAATCCGTGCTCGTCTAGCTCAATACCCAGCAATTCGGCCACCTCCTGCTGGCCGCGCCGGGGAACCAGTGCCTGGCACAACACCACCAATCCCACCTCCATCTCCCGTATCTGTCGGGCGGTCGTTTCCTCATAGCGCACGATGGGGCTGCCGGTCTCAGGATTCTCGCCGATGACGCCAGGGCGGCCTCGGACGTAGGTCACCTGGTACTCCTCTCTGGCCCGGGCGACGTACTCCTGGAACCGCTTTCCCCCCGCCCGCAGGTCGGTGTAAAAGATGTAGGACCTCAACTCCGGGTCGTGCTCGTTGGCCAGGATGGCCTCCTTGGTAGCAAACATGCAGCACACGCTGGAGCAGTAGGAGTTATAGTTCACGTCCCGCGAACCGACACACTGGATAAACGCGACCGTGGACGGGTGCTCGCCGTCGGAGGGGCGCTGCAACTCGCCGCCCGTGGGCCCCGAGGCCGAGACCAGCCGCTCGTACTGCAGGCCGGTGATGACGTTCGGGACCGTACCGAACCCGTACTCCTTCAACGCCGAAACGTCGTAGGGATCGAAGCCGGTGGCGACGACGATGGCCCCGACGTCCAACTCGATAATCTCCTCCTGCTGCTCCCAGTCTATCGCCCCTGCCTGGCAGGCCTGCTCGCAGAGGCGGCAGCGACCCTTCGTCAGGTGGAGGCAGTACTCGGCGTCAATCGTCATCTTGCGTGGCACCGCCTGGGGAAAAGGGAGATAGATGGCCTTCCGCTGGCTCAGTTCGACGTTGAACTCGTCCGGCATCCGCCGGGGGCACTTCTCCACACATTCGCCGCAGCCGGTGCACCGCTCCACGTCCACGTAGCGGGGTTTCTTGCACACGGTAACACGGAAGTTGCCCACCTGCCCCTCGACCGCGACGACCTCAGAATAGGTCAGCAGGTGGACGTTCTCGTGCCCGGCACACTCGATCATCTTGGGCGCCAGGATGCAGATGGCACAGTCGTTGGTGGGGAAGGTCTTATCCAGTTGGGCCATCCGGCCACCGATGGAGGGCGTGCGCTCCACCAGGTAGACCTGGAAGCCCATCTGCGCCAAGTCAATCGAGGCCTGGATACCGGCGATGCCGGCGCCGATGACGAGAACTGCTTGATTCATCATAAGCGAAAGCGAACGTGTAAGCGACTATAGCAAATCCTTCAATACCGGTCTTAACATTGCCTTTATGAGAGACAACGTAACAACTCCCACCAATACAACAGCAACCGTCCTGTGGCTGTATTCGTCAAGAACGAGCCCCAACGCTAAACCTGCTGCAGGCGGATGTTCCGTATCTGTGATTACCATCACGAATATTGCTAACCCCACGGCTAGCGCACCGAACACTATGTAGTGAATCTCCTGGATAATAGGTAGCTGCGTCAGCGATGGTATTAAAGATAGGTAATAGCAAAAACCACCAGCGGCCGCCCCGACCAGATACCCTCCTGTCATAAACCTCGGCCTCGATACCTGTGCCCCAGGCATTGTGAATGCGATGAAAGAGCTGAGTCCCAAGGCAGCGATGATGGCGGCATCTGTCATGGCATCTAGGATGAGCAGCACGATCAAAATGGACAAGGTTGCCAGAGTACACTGTAATATGTACCTGGCTTTATCATCTTTGAATCTCTCATCAAACACTTTCATTTCGCTCGTGCCTGCCCTCAAACAAACGTGACTACCTCCTGTAGCGACTTCTTGCGAATGTCGGGCACGACCGCATCATCAGCCGGATAGCCCACGACCAGGAGCAGAAACGGTCGCTCGTTGGCGGGTCTCCCGAGGATTTCGTTCAGAAAGCCCATTGGACTGGGTGTGTAGGTAAGCGCAACGAGGCCAGCGTGATGGATCGCTGTGATCAGAATCCCCGTCGCGATCCCCACCGACTCTTGTGTATAGTAGCGCTTGGTTTTGGTGCCATCCGGCCGCAGCCCGTAACGCTCCACAAAAATGGCGATCAGGTATGGAGCGGTTTCCAAGAAGGGCTTGTGCTCGCTGGTGCCCAAGGGGGCCAGGGCCTCCAGCCACTCTTGCGGGGCACGGTATTGGTAGAACTCACGCTCTCTCTCTTCAGCCGCCGCCCGAATCTGTCGCTTGATGTCGGGATCAGTGACGACCACGAAGTGCCACGGTTGAAGATTCGCGCCGCTGGGCGCAGTTGCGGCGGCGCGCAGGCAATGTTCGATGACCTCAGGTGGCACTGGTTGGTCCGAAAAGTGGCGCACTGTCCGTCGCCGTTGCATCTCCGCGCAGAAAGCAGCCGCGCGCCGTATCATCTCCTCGACGGAGTATTTACAATAGGTCGTAAGCGGAAGAAACTGCGGTTTCATCACCCAAGCCTCCGATGCTTGTACTGAATTGGAGCCAATCAGAACTAACCCCTGTAACTCGGGAAGGATCCGTTCGTAGTAATCCAGCGACTCCGGGTTGATCAAAGCGTCTCGGTTCAGCACCGGCCGGCCGTTGATGATGTTGGTGACGGCGCTCTCGACCTTTTTCATACTAAAGGTGTAAGGGATATCCGGTACCTCCACAATCAAAGCCGGAACGTGCCGAGGTGAGGCGTTTTCTCGGAGCACTTTCTTGATTTTGTTTTTCAGTTCCTTCGTCAGAGAGAAACCCTCGGCCAGTTTCACGAAAAGGATGATGCGTTGATCACCCTGCCAACTCTGCCCTATGGCCAGGCTGTCTGCCACCCCTTCCAGGCTCTCCACGACGTTGTATATCTCCGCCGTGCCAATGCGCACTCCCGAAGGCTTCAAAACGGCGTCGGAACGGCCATAGAAGGTGATGCCGCCTGTGTCGCTGTGGATCACGATGTAATCCCCATGACGCCACACATTCTTATCGGGATAGAAAGTAAAGTACGCATTTCTGTATTTCTGGCCATCTGGATCGTTCCAGAAATAGAGCGGCATGGAAGGGGCGGGAGCCTCGCAGACAAGCTCCCCTTGCTGATCATAGATTGCATTGCCCTCCTCGTCATAGGCCTTGACTTTCATGGCCAGGGCCGGACCCTGCAACTCGCCGGCGTACACCGGGCTGATGGGGTTGCCAGCGGCGAAGCAGCCGTTGATGTCTGTGCCGCCGGAGATCGAGTTGAAGTGCAGGTCTTGCTTGATCTCCCGGTAAGCGTATTCAAAGCCCTCGGTCGAAAGGGCGGACCCGGTCTGCGATATTTGTTTCAACGACGACAGGTCATAGTCCTGGCCGGGTTTCATCCCCTGCTTTTGAAGGTAATGGATGTAAGTGGCGCTGGTGCCGAAAACAGTGATCTTTTCATCTTGGATGAGTTTCCACATAGCCCCCGCATCGGGGTAATTGGGGTTGCCGTCGTACAGCACCACCGTAGCTCCGACCCCCAGGGAGCTCAGCAGCCAGTTCCACATCATCCAACTGCAGGTGGTGATGTACATGATTCGGTCATCGCGCTTCAGGTCGGTGTGCAATAAAAGCTCTTTCAGGTGGTTGATCAGAACTCCGCCGACTCCCTGCACCATACACTTGGGCTTGCCCGTCGTCCCGGAGGAGAACATGATAAACACAGGGTGATCGAAAGGCAATTGCTCGAATTGAATGGCGGGTTGCCTTTCTTTGGCCAGGAATTCCTCATAATGTATGGCGTTGGGGATAGGGCTAATATCAGGCTCCTCTGTCGCGTACGACACTACAACGACCTTTTCCAGCGAGGGGATTTCTTTCGCGACTTTGGCGGCGTTTCCCAGGGTGTTTAAGAGCTTGTTCTTATAGAAGTAACCGTCTACGGTGAAGAGCACCTTCGGCTCCACCTGGCCGAGGCGGTCCAAAGCTGCCAGGGGGCCGATGTCCGTGGCGCAGGAGGCCCACGTGGCGCCGATGCTGGTCGCAGCCAGCATGGCGATGGCCGTCTCGATCAGGTTGGGCATGTAGGCCACCACCCGGTCTCCCGGCGCAACCCCCCTCTCGCGCAGCGAGTGTGCCAGGCGTGCCACTGCATTATACAGCTCGGCATAGGTCATGGTAGCCGATTTCTGGGTTTCGCCTCTGAATATGAAAGCCAAGTGGTCATCTCTATACCTCAACAGGTTCTCGGCAAAGTTCAGCCTGGCCCCACCGAACCACTTTGCGCCGGGGAACTTGCTCAGGTCATCAACCACCTCGGTATAGCTCTGGGAAGCTTTGATCTCGCCAAATTCCCACATGGCCGCCCAAAAATCCGGTATGTTTTCAATGGACCAATTGT
>JBHIET010000048.1:0-24753 GCA_046760785.1 Anaerolineae bacterium
ATGCTCTGTGAAACTCTGTGTAACAACTCAGGCTATTCCGACCTGGACACAGAGATACCGAAAATCTCTCTGTGTTCCTCTGTGGAATGCTCTGTGAAACTCTGTGTAACTTGTATATCTACTCAGCCAGCGCTCCCAGCCCCCGTTCCGGGGGCGTCCCATGCGGAGAATAACCGCTCGGGGTAAGATGCTCTCGCTGGCGACGCCCTCAGGGACGAGGGCTGAGAGCCTTAAACATCCAATTCCGTGACAGGCTGAGTGGTTACAGAATGGAGCTATAAATATGGCCACGACTGATTCTACTCCCTCCGACTTCATCCGCAAGGCAATTGACGAGGATTTAAGGACTGGTCGGTTCGACCGCGTGCACACGCGATTCCCGCCGGAGCCGAACGGCTATCTGCACATCGGGCACGCCAAAGCGATCTGCATTGATTTCGGCATCGCCGAGGAGTACGGCGGGCTGTACAACCTGCGATTCGACGACACGAATCCGGTCAAGGAAGAGGCAGCATACGTCAAGGCGATCATAGAGGACATCCAGTGGCTGGGCTTCGACTGGGAGGATCGGCTGTTCTACGCCTCGGATTACTTTGAGCAGCTCTACGAGTACGCCGTGCAGTTGATCAAAAAGGGCAAGGCGTACGTTTGTGATCTGAGCCCAGACGAAATCCGCGAGTACCGTGGCACCCTGACCGAGCCTGGCAGGGATAGCCCCTATCGCAACCGCAGTGTCGAGGAGAATTTGGACCTGTTTGAGCGTATGCGGGCGGGTGAATTCGAGGATGGTTCCCGCACGCTACGGGCCAAAATTGACATGGCAGCCCCCAATATGAATTTGCGAGACCCGGTGATGTATCGTATTCTACACGAGACGCATCATCGCACGGGCGACAAATGGTGCATTTACCCCATGTATGACTGGGCTCATGGTCAAAGCGACTCCATCGAGGGGATCACCCATTCACTGTGTTCATTGGAGTACGAGGATCACCGCCCGTTGTACGACTGGTTTCTCGACGAGTTGGGCATCTATCACCCCCGGCAGATCGAGTTTGCGCGGCTCAACCTCACCTACACCGTGATGCACAAGCGCAGGTTGTTGCAGTTGGTGGAAGGGGGACACGTCGCCGGATGGGACGATCCGCGCATGCCGACACTATCGGGTCTGCGCAGGCGTGGTTACACACCAGAGGCAATCCGAAACTTCTGTGATCGCATCGGTGTGGCCAAGAGCGACAGCACAATCAACGTGGCCTTCCTTGAGCACTGCATCCGCGAAGATTTGAATCAACGCGCTCCGCGTGTGATGGCTGTGTTGAGACCACTCAAGGTGGTCATTGATAACTACCCGGAAGACCTGGTGGAAGAAATGGAGGCCCTGAACCATCCTAAGGACCCCAGCATGGGGACACGGAAAGTGCCTTTTTCCCGTGTGCTGTACATCGAACGGGAGGATTTTCGTGAGGACCCGCCGAAAAAGTTTTTCCGCCTGGCCCCTGGTCGTGAGGTGCGGCTGCGATATGCGTATTTCATCACCTGCGTGAACGTGGTGAAGGATGAGCACGGCGAAGTGGTCGAGTTGCACTGCATCTACGATCCGGCGACCCGGGGTGGCGATGCGCCGGACGGACGCAAAGTCAAGGGGACCTTGCATTGGGTCTCGGCGGCCCACGCGCTCGAAGCTGAAGTGCGGCTCTACGACCACCTCTTCACGAAAGAGAACCCAGACGACGTGGAAGAGGGGCAAGATTTCACGGCCAACGTCAACCCCAACTCGTTGGAGATATTGACGTCGTGCCGCGTTGAGCCGAGTCTGGCAGGCGCAGCGCCAGGGGGCCACTACCAGTTCGAACGACAGGGCTATTTCTGCGTGGACCCCGATTCGTCCGATGACAGACTCATATTCAATCGGACGGTTTCGTTGCGTGATACGTGGGCCAAGATCGAGAAGGCACAGAGAAAGAAATAGGGATTGGGAGTGGAGATCGGATATGACCGTTCGCGTTCGCATGGCACCCAGCCCCACCGGCGAGCCCCACATCGGCAACGTGCGGACGGCGGTGTTCAACTGGCTCTTTGCCCGCAAGATGGGCGGCCAGTTCATCCTGCGCATCGAGGACACCGACCGGACGCGGTACCAGCCGGAGAGCATCCCGCTCATCATGGAGGGGCTGCGTTGGCTGGGGCTGGACTGGGATGAAGGGCCAGGGCTGGAGGAGTTGCACCGTTCGGGCGTGGAGAACGCCGAGGCGTATGCCGTCGGCGGGCCGGTCGGGCCGTACATCCAGTCGGAGCGGCTGGCGCTGTACAAAGAAGTGGCGGAGGAACTGATCGAGCGGGGCTGGGCCTACCGCTGCAACTGCACGCCGGAGCGCCTGGAGCAAGTACGAGGACACCAGCGAGCCTGCAAGCAGATGGTGATGTACGACCGCCACTGCCGCGACCTCCATCCAGATGCCATCTCTCCTGATGAACCCCACGTCGTCCGGCTCAAGGTCCCGCTGACGGGCCAGACGGTTGTGCACGACGCCGTCAAAGGGGATGTGGTCTTCGAGAACGCCGGCATAGACGACCAGATCCTCATCAAATCAGACGGCTTCCCTACCTACCATCTGGCGGTGGTAGTGGACGATCATTATATGAAGATCACTCACATCATTCGGGGCGACGATTGGATTCCCTCCACTCCCAAGCGCATTCTGATCTACCAGGCGATGGGGTGGGAGATTCCCACCTACTGCCACGTGCCGCTGGTCAATGGCCCCGACGGCAAGAAACTGTCCAAGCGGCACGGGGCCACTGCTATCACCGAGTTCCGCGACCAGGGGTACCTGCCGGAGGCGCTGTTTAACTTTCTGGCTCTCCTGGGTTGGGCGCCGGGAGAAGGGGATGAGCAGGAGATCTTCAGCCGGGAGGAGTTGATTGAGCGGTTCGACCTGTTCCGCGTCAACAAAGCGCCTGCAGTCTTCTCCTACAAGAAACTGGATTGGATGAACGGCGTCTACATCCGCAGCCTGTCGGAGGAAGACCTACTAGAGCGACTGTTGCCCTTCTGGCAGAAAGCCGGGTTGGTGCCAGTCCCGTGCCCGGAGGAGGAGCGGAAGGCACTGCGACCACTTGTTCTGCTGGTGCAGGAGCGGTTGAAGCGGCTAGACGAGGTCGTCGAGTGGACGATGTTCCTGTTTCGGGAGATCGAGACCCCACCGGCGGAGAGACTGGTGGGGAAGAATATGACACTGGAAGAGAGTCTGGCCGCGTTGCGACAGGCGCGAGGTTTGCTGGCGGATGTGGAGCCTTTCGAACCACAGGCAATGGAGTCGCCGATGCGGGCGCTGGCCGAGGAACTGGGACTCAAGGCGGGACAACTGTTCGGCATCGTGCGCTGGGCGGTGACGGGACAGAAGGTTGCGCCGCCGTTGTTCGGTTCGCTGGCGATCCTGGGACGAGAACGGGTCCTAGCCCGGTTGGATGCAGCCAAGGCGACGCTGGCAGCGTCGGTATAGCGCGATCTGGAAATCGCGGCTACTGCGTTCTTTTGCTAAACGGCTTCCTCTGCCACGCCCATACCAACCATAACCGCCAACGCAGTCTCTGCCAGGTCTGCATCGCCCAGGCTTTGTCGGCAGCATCCGGCAAGTGGGGACTGTAACTCACCCGCACGTAGAGGTCGGTCAAGCGGCGCACCTCCTGAGCGGCAGGGGTCAATGCCCCACCACCCCAGCGCTTCTCCCGCGCCAAGTCTGCTACCCACTTGGTCAGCGACGTGGCGAACTCGTAGGGCGTGTCCCCCGCTCGCGTCGGCGCGGCCAACCGTCGCCCGTGGCGCTGGAGCCGCCCGTAAAGTGTCACCACGGCTGCCGCAGGCTTCAGACGGCGCAACCGCCAGCCGTCCACAGCCGACCAGACGACAGCCGTCAATACCAGCAGCACAAGTCCCCCCGGCACCCCCAACCGCCAGGGCCAGCCTGATACATCCCACCATGCGACCGCCGGTTCCAGCGCCCCCTCCGGCTCCGGCCATTCAAACGACGCGATCTCGGCAGGTCGCTCAATGGGCGGCAGGCCGCCCGTGGGCTCAAACTCCACCCATTCATAGCCGGGGAAGTAGACTTCGACCCACGCGTGGGCGTCGGCTTCGGTGACGACGTAGCGGGCGTTGGCCACGTCGTAGGTTCCGCTGGCGTAGCCGACCACCAGTCGGGCCGGCAGGCCGGCCGCCCGTGCCAGAACCACCATTGCCGTGGCGTAGTAGTCGCAATACCCCCTTCGCAAATCGAAGAGAAAGTAGTCAACTACATCCCGGTCATGCGGGGGTACAGACACGTCAAGTGTATAGGGAAAAGCCCGCAGATAGGTCTCGATGGCGCGAGCTCGATCGTAGGGCGTGGGCTCAGTCGCCGTCAGGTCGCGCGCCAGCGAGAGCACCCGTGCAGGGACCGTATCAGGCAAGGCCAGGTAGCGATCCCGCACCCACACTGGATAATCGCTCCCTGCGGAGCGCAACTGCTCCTCACTGACAATGGGTACCAGCGAGTCGGCGCGATACGTAGTGGCTTCAGTTGTCGCAGCGAAAGCATCGCCGGGGGAACGCCAGGCGACGCGATAATCCTGGTCAGCCGCAACCAGCGTCCCGGCTATGTGGAGCAGATTTCCCAAATCGCCGACGACCTGTACTTCCTGACGTACTGTTCGCTGGGCGGTCGAGGTCTCCGTAATAACCGGTTCGCCTGCCCGATATTCCACCGTCTCCGTCCCCCCGGTGAGCCAGCCACTCTGGACATAGATATCGTAGGTGAGACCCCGCCAGTAATAACGCGGGAGCTGACTCAGGGCAGCCTCCGGTGTACCAGGCGGCAGGTCACCGGTGCTGACAACCATCACCACTCGCTCCAGCAGCTCCGGCTCAGCGCCAAGCAGGTGACGGCGCGGCAGGCCTGCAGCACGCACCTCGTCGAAGACAGTCGCCTGCACTGGCTCAGGCTGCTGCTCCACTCCCAGCGACTCAGCGAGCATCTCGGCTTTGTCCGTCCGCTCATCACCGAACCCTCGCGCAAATTCGACGATCTCGCGCACCGAGAGCGATGGCGCCAGAGCAGCCGCCGTCACCAGGGCCAGCGACAGGAGAGCCGCCCTTACTGCCAGATCTTTCCAGATGTCGTGGGAGAAGTCAATTCTGGCCACCTGCCAACGGCGCTCGCGGGCATCGTGCCGACTCAGCGCCATCAACAACAACATGGCACCCAGCAGTTGCAGCAACACGAGGGGCTTCGCCCCTGCGTAATAGAGTGTAACAACCAGCAACGCGACGGCCGGCGCCAAGCCAGGCAGCGGTTGGTGATGACGTACCTTCCAGCCAGCCCAGGCGGAAACCACCCACATGGCCAGGCTCCATACCAGCGCCGTTGCCACCGGGTCGAAGGCAGGATCACCGGCAGCCACTGTCAGTACCCAGTCGCCCCAGCGAGCCAAGAGCGCACCTACGCCGGTCCCTAGTTCCGTCAGGGCCAGCAGAGCCGGTATCCAATCTGGGGGTGGACCGCCCAGCAGCCAACGCCAGGTCTCCCAGTACAGGGAAAACAGCGCCCGCAACACCGCCACCAGTTCTCCTCCCAGTCGTCCGACGCGCAGAAGGACCACCGCGACGCCGGAGAGAGAGGCCAAGATTCCCGCCAGCCAACCCCGCAGCCGCAAAGTGGCCATCACCCACCCGGTCAGCAAGCCTATCGCAGCCACAGTCAACAGCAGCCCGGCACCCAGGTCACGGACGACGTAGGCCAGCCCGCGCGCCACACTGTCCAGCGCCACCAGGAGTAAGGCCAGGAGAAACAATGCTCGACACCTGTTCTCGCGGATGATCCATCCGGGGGACCGTGTTACGTCACTGCTCATCTAAAGATAACACCCTCCATGCCGCATCAGGGAGCTGGCGCACCGATACTGACCGCCCAGTTCCTGAAATCAGTCTCTCCCACCGCTCCTGCCGATCGGGGCGGGCTTGGGGCTGGTCGAGCAGGTCGCGGGTGATGATGTAGTACACCACTCCCAGGTCGGTGAGCGACGTCTGTATCTTGCCCTGGTCGCCGGTCCCGCCAAAGGAGATGGGGTCGAGCAGCAATATGGTAGGAATTGCTCCGCGCCGCAAGAGAGGCACGAGCGCTTCGATCCAGGCGACATCCGTGGCAGGCGTGACGATAACGAGGCTAGCATACTGTCCGAGCACAGGCCCCACCCGCGTCAGTAACTCGGCCAAGGGGCGCGATCCGAGAGAAACCAGCGCCAGTGCGCGCAGGATCTCCCAACGCTGGCCCTCTCCCTTTCGCGGTGGGAACCATACCAATCGCTCGCCGTGTGCCACCAACCCCACCGTCCGCCCCGACCGCAGCCCTCGGTCGGCCAGCGACGCAGCCAGGATCACACCGTGTTCCTCAGTGCCATCTTGACCCTCGCCTACCTGAACCCGCTGGTTCATGTCCAGGAGAATCCACCAGTCGCTGGCCGGAGCGCCATCGAAAAGGCGCACGAAGAGGGAATCACGGCGGGCGGAGGTGGGCCAGTGAATCCAGCGCAGGCTATCGCCGGGGAAATACTCCCGCACGCCAGCAGCGCTGACCGTGCGCTCGTAGGCGTTGGCACGGGGACGTCCCGCACCGCTCCGTCCACCTGCCGCCACCTCGATGGTTGGCAGGGGGACGATGGGCGGCAGGACCATCAGGGGGAGAGAGGCGGGATAATGCAGGGTGACCGTGTACAGCCCGAAGGGGTCGCCGGCCCGCAGGCTGGTTGGGCCGAGGATGAAAAGGCCCCGGCGGGTGCAAGCCGCCCTCGTATGCCACCGCACCGAGCGCCCGCCGCCCACGCTAGATCCCCGGCTGGCCCGGTAGCCGGGCAAGGTGGAGTGATCCACCAACTCAACCCACAGGGCAGACGCCCAGCCATCGTTGGCGAGGGTGAAGCGCTCCACCATCTGGTCACCCACCTGCGCCCACCCAAAGCGCATCTCGCGGGTGAGTCGCAGCCCGCGCGCCAGCGACCGTGCCCACAGGTAGCTGAGCAGCCACGCGCCACCCAGTCCTACCAGCAGAATTCGCCAGCCACGGTAGGGTGCTACCAACTGCAGTGCCACCAGAAGGCCAACCAGGGCTGGCAGAAGCCACGTCCTGAGCCGTAGTTGGGGTTTAGTCTCTCCCCTCATTGTTCATCTTCATATATGTTAGCCCGGGCTGGATAGTGTCCCCTAATGAGTGTTGGTGGTGCTTGGACTGCTCCGCCGCCGGACGCTGAAGCCGTCCGGTTGAAAGCTCAACCCCCCTCCGGGGGCACCAGAAGCCCGCAGAGCGGGGTTTGGCTATGAGCGCGGCGGTTCAGCGTCGCGCGGGGGCCGGTCGAAGCACCGATACTTCCAGGGAGATTAACCCAGGCCGATTGTAACTGAAAGAGGCATTTCTCGCAACGTCGGGCGGCTGCCATCATGCGCGCACCCTTCCACCTTGATAGGTTGTATAGTAAGGCAGGCCATGCCAGATTGACACAACTGTCCCACCCGGTTATAATCTCCCACGTTCACGACACCACTCCGCCGAAAGGAACACGATGAAAAAATCGGAGACCTGGCAACTCGCCGCCATTATACTCATCGCATTGGTGACCCTGTTTGTGGATCTGAACATCGAGCACCCGGAATGGGTGAAGAGCCTGATCTTCTGGCGGCCGACAGCCCAGCGGGACCTTGCGCTGCGACTGGGGCTGGACCTGCAAGGCGGTCTCCAGGTCTTGCTGGCCGCCGACGTGCCCGAGGGACAGGAGCTCGACGCGGCCTCGATGGAAACCGCCCGCCGCATCGTCGAGAACCGCGTCAACAGCCTGGGACTGACCGAGCCGGTCGTGCAGGCGCAAGGCGAGCGCCGTATCATCGTCGAGCTACCCGGCATCGAGAACCCTGAACAGGCGGTGGAGACGATCAAGGGCACCGCACTGCTGGAGTTCGTTGACGTCGGGTACGGCCCCTTGCGGCCCGGAACAGTCATCACGACGACCATGGGCGGACCTCAAACCACGTCGCCGGAAACACCAATGACTCCCACTGCCTACATCAGCTCTTCGACAGGCTCAGAACTTAGCCCGACGGCGGAATCGGAGATAGTGGCTCCTATGCCCGCGGCACCCGCAGAGGGGGAAGTGCCCCCCATGCCGGAGAATCCTGCGGACCGTAACGATATGTACAACGAACCGCCGGAGATGCGGATTGACGTCAGCAAGACCTACGTCGCCACCATCTCGACGGCCAAAGGGAACATCGTTGTCCAGCTCGACGCCAGTGCCGCCCCGCTCACCGTCAACAACTTCGTCTTCCTGGCCGAGCAGGGCTTCTACGACAACCTGACCTTCCACCGCGTAGAACCCGGCTTCGTCATCCAGGGAGGCGACCCGTTGGGTACGGGCACTGGCGGACCTGGCTACACCATACCTGCGGAGATCGAGTTGCCCCACGTCGAGGGGGCTATCGCTATGGCCCGGCGGGGAGACGAGGTGAACCCCACCCGCGCATCCAGTGGCAGCCAGTTTTACATCACCCTGGCCCCAGCTCCCCAACTGGATGGCGCATACACCGTCTTTGGCCAAGTGACCGCAGGGATGGACGTTGTCCAGTCCATCGCCATCGGCGACGTAATAGAAAATATCACCGTCACGGCCACCGACTCACCAATCACCCACACGACTGCACTCAGCCCTACCGCCGAGAGTCCCATAACGCCCACTCAGCCCACACCAACACCACCGCCGTCGTCCAGCCCGGTGATATACGAGACCATTCTCACCGGCGCTGGCTTGAAGAACGTGGGCCTCGACCGCACGCAGCAGGGTGAGTACATCATTCCGCTTGAGTTCAACCCTGACGCCGCTCAGATATTTGCCGACTACACCACCTCTCACGTAGGACAATACCTCTGCATCGTGCTGGATAAGACCGTTATCTCTTGTCCGACGATCAGAGAGGCCATCCCCAGCGGCCGGGCCTCTATCTCCGGTGCTTTCACGTACGACTCGGCTCGCCAACTGGCGATCCAACTGCGCTACGGCGCACTGCCCATCCCACTACGCGTGGAGAGCTTCAACCGCATCGGGGCAACGCTGGGTGCTGAATCGGTGGAGAAATCCGTCCGCGCCGGGGTGATTGGGCTGGCCATCGTGCTGCTCTTCATGCTGATCTACTACCGGCTGCCGGGTGGCCTGGCCGACCTCGCGCTCATCATCTACGTGCTGATCAACTTCGCGCTCTACAAGCTGATGCCGATCACGCTCACGCTGCCTGGCATCGCCGGATTCATCCTCTCAGCCGGGATGGCGGTGGATGCCAACATCCTCATCTTCGAGCGCATGAAGGAGGAACTGCGGCGCGGGCGGCGACTGATGAGCGCCATCGAGATTGGCTTCAGTCGCGCCTGGCCCTCTATCCGCGACGGGCAGCTTTCGACGCTCATCGTCTGCGCCATCCTCTTCCTCTTCGGCACCAACTTCGGAGCCAGCATCGTCAAGGGCTTCGCCATCACGCTGGCCATCGGTACAATCGTCAACGTCTTCACGGCTGTGTTCGCCACACGCACCTTCGTGCGCCAGGTCGCCGCTTCGGCCAGCAAGTGGCTTGCCGAGCGCGAGTGGCTACTGGGGGTATGACAATGTTCAACATCGTGGAAAAACGTCGCTGGTACTTTCTCTTTTCAGCTATCCTGGTTACATTGAGCATCGCTGCGATGGTCGCCTCGGCCATTCAGTTCGGCCAGCCGCTGCGGCTCGGCATTGACTTCACCGGCGGAAGCATCTTCGTGCTCAAGTTCAACCACCTCGTCGCGGAAGACGACCTCCGAATGGTCTTTGCCGACCTCGGACTGGAGAGCGCCATCATACAGCCACGAGGAGCACCCGAAGACTTCACCTGGCAGATACGCACACGCGAGGTCACGGCCAACGAAGTGGGCAGCCTCCTGGGCGAGCTCGAAGCACGGGTCGGGGCAATTGATCACGACGCGCTCAATTTTGACACCGTCGAGCCGGCGGTGGGCAGTGAGGTCGCCCGCGCCGCAGGCTTTGCGATTCTGGTTGCTTCGCTGATCATCGTGGTTTTCATGTGGTACTCCTTCCGGCGCGTGCCCAACGCCTCCCGCTACGGCGTGTGCACCATTGCAGGGATGGCCCACAACCTGCTCATCTCCTTCGGCTTCTACGCGCTGATGGGCATCCTCGTCGGCTGGGAAATGGACGCCCTGTTCCTCACCGCTATCCTGACCGTGATCGGCTTTTCGGTACAGGACGTGATCGTCGTCTTCGACCGCATCCGCGAGAACATCCCCAGGCACAAGACGGAGCCCTTCGAGAAGGTGGTCAACCGCTCCATCCTGGAGACCATCCACCGCTCGCTGGCGACGCAGCTCAATGCCATGTTCGTGATGATCGCCATCATCCTGTTCGGCGGGACGACCATCAAGCCGTTCATCGCCACCATGCTGGTTGGCATGGTCAGCGAGACCTATTCGGCCATCTTCATCGCCGTGCCGCTGCTGGTAGTGTGGGAGAAGGCGGCTGCCCGGCGGGCTGTGGCGCGGGCGACAGTGTAAGCCGCGCATCCTATGACCCAAACCGCCATCGCTTTCCTCCTGGGCGTCCTGCAGGGCGCGACCGAGTTTCTCCCGGTGAGCAGCTCCGGCCACCTGGTGCTCGTGCCCTGGCTCTTCGGCTGGCCCGCGCCCGGTCTGGCCTTCGACGCCGTGGTTCACTGGGGCACGGCGCTGGCCGTCGTGGTCTACTTTTGGCGCGATTGGGTCTCACTCGTCGAGGCGGCCTTTCGCTCTCTGGTGACCCGTTCGCTGGCGGATCCCCAGGCCCAGCTGGCCTGGTTCATCGTCTTGGGAACTGTCCCTGCCGCTCTGCTCGGTTATCTGTTGAATGATTTCTTCGAGGGGATGTTCGGACGCCCCGTCGCGGCGGCCGGCTTTCTGCTGGTCACGGCGGCGCTCCTGGCCGCTACCGAGTGGCTGGGCCGCCGCGAGCGCGACCTCGGCCAACTGACCTGGCTCGACGCGCTGTTGGTGGGACTGGCCCAGGCGCTGGCGATCCTCCCCGGCATCTCCCGCTCCGGCGCGACCATCGCGGCTGGGCTGGCGCGGGGGCTACGGCGGGAACCAGCCGCCCGCTTCAGCTTCCTCCTGGCGACCCCCATCATCCTCGGCGCGGGGCTGCTCCAGGTGGTTGACCTGGCCCAGACGGGCGACCTGGCGGCACAGGCCCCGGCGCTCATCGTTGGGTTCGTGACAGCCGGCGGCGTCGGCTTCGGCTGCATCCACTTCCTGATGCGCTACCTGCAACGTCGCCCCCTCTACCCCTTCGCTGTTTACTGCGCCGTCTTGGGCAGCGCCTGCCTGCTCGTCGCCCTGGCAAGAGGAGGGTAGGCGACGTAACTTGTTTGCCCTCCCAAGTGCGGTATAATGAGATACAGAGGTGAAACAATGATGAAACAAGCAACAGTAGTAGGATTGGATTTTCCGACCACAAGCCGGGTGACGGTGAAAATCGAGGTCAGCACAGATGTCAACATCCCCGCCTTTGCGGCCAGGCAGAAAGCCAACCACTTTTTGGTCACGCGGGCAGGCGACCAACTCTGTGCCGGGCAACCTGAACTGGTTGTAGGACCGAAATTGTCCTGGCGCGTGCCGGTGCAATATGCCCCTTCCCGTAGAGGCGTTCTCGGCATTGTGGGACATCTGCTGATAGATGCCGGGACAGGCGAAGTAGTGGTGGCCGACGGTCAGACTAACGAGGATCTGTTAGCTCGCGCCGAGGCACTCTATGAACGTGCCACACTTTGAACAGGAGTTGGACTACAGTTGCCTGGCTGCCTGCACCCGCATGGTGCTGGCATTTTTCGGTGCCGAACACACTGAGGCAGAATTGCGTGCCTTGTTGAAGACCCGTCCTGGTGGTACAAGCCCTGTTAATCTGATGTTGCGCTTACCTGTGCTTGGTTTCACCGCTGACGTTCAGACTGGTTCGCAGGCCTATTTGCGCAAGCAGGTGCAAGCCGGGTGTCCCTGCATTGTACACGTCTGGACACCCCATCTCCCCCATTGGGATACCGAAGCAATCCATGCATTGGTAGTAACCGACATAAGCGCGGGGAGCTTGAGCGCCCATGACCCAGCGCTTTCTACTGGCCCCACGACTATCCCACTATCCGCTTTTCTGAGCGCCTGGGCCGCCGTGGATTATCTGATGGTCGTCATTCGGCCCGAGGACTAATGATCGCACGCACAAGGCTCGTGCTGTCTGTTTCGCTGCTCCTCCTGACCGCCTGCACCCCCCAACCCCTCACCGTCACCCGTGCGCCTGTCACTCTCCGCATAGTGGCTGCCGATTCCTGCGGGCCGCTGGCCGAAACACTGGCCGTCGCCTACGAGGAGACCCACCCCTGGGTCACGGTCGAGATCGTCGGCGTCTTTAACTCTGCCACCGCCGGGCAAACGCTACTGACGGGCGAGGCGGACCTGGCCCTGCTTTCGTGGGTCGAGGAGGAACTGTGGTCGCACCCCGTCGCCCGCGACGGCGTCGCCGTTATCGCCCACCCGTCCACACCGTTTGCGGAAACCGGGCTGGCACAACTAGAGGAAATCTTCCGTGGCCGGGTACAGGAGTGGGAGGGGACTGCGCTCACCGTCGTCAGCCGCGAGGAGGGTTCCGGCACTCGCGCCGCCTTTGAAAGCATAGTGCTGGGCAACTACGACACCACGCGCACCGCTGTAGTGATGCCCTCTGGCGAGGCCGTCGTCGAGCACGTGGCGCGCACTCCAGGCGCTATCGGCTATGTCTCCACACTGCGACTGGGAGAGGCCGCTGCCGACGGCGTGCGGGTGCTGCCGGTGGAGGGGATCTCGCCGACAGCCGGCACTATCTCCGACGGGAGTTACCCCCTCTCACGCTCGCTCTACCTGGCGACCATCGCCGAACCGAGGGGCGAGGCTCGCGAATTTGCCCAGTGGGTGCTGGAGCCGGAAGGACAAGCAGTGGTGAGACGGCAATCGGGGCAATGAGAGTAAAGATTTCCGCTTCCCGCCAAAGCAGAGTATAATCGTGGTGGTATATTCTTACCTCTTGGGAGATGAACGATGACTGAAGACCTTCAAGCTATCCAACAGGCCCGGCAGCACTGGGAGCAAACGACGCTCAACAACACCCTCGACCGGCATCCTGAGCGGTACGAGGAATTCATCACCACCTCCGGTGAACCGGTCGAGCGGCTGTACACCCCACTGGACGTGGACGTAAACTATACGGAGAAATTGGGCTTCCCCGGCGAGTACCCCTTCACCCGGGGCGTCCACCCCACGATGCACCGGGGCCGGTTGTGGACGATGCGGCAGTTCAGCGGGTTCGGCACTGCCGAGGAGACCAATGCCCGCTTCAAATACCTGCTGGAGCAGGGGCAGACCGGCCTCTCCGTCGCCTTCGACATGCCCACGCTGATGGGGTACGACACCGACGCACCGGAAGCAGAGGGAGAATTCGGCAAATGCGGCGTCGCTATCTCCTCCCTGC
This sequence comes from Anaerolineae bacterium, assembly GCA_046760785.1. GTDB lineage: Bacteria > Chloroflexota > Anaerolineae > B4-G1 > B4-G1 > JBHIET01. Next base: position 13,585 of record JBHIET010000048.1, read on the forward strand.
GCGACATGGAAACGCTCTTCGATGGCATCTCCCTGGACAAAGTGACCACCTCGATGACCATCAACAGTCCGGCGGCGATATTATGGGCCATGTACATCGCCACCGCCGAGAAGCAGGGCGTGCCAATGCACCAACTCGGCGGCACCATCCAGAACGACATCCTTAAGGAATACATCGCTCAAAAGGAGTACATCTTCCCGCCCGAGCCTTCCATGCGGCTGGTGACCGACACCATCGAGTTCGGCACGCAGCACCTGCCCAGATGGAACACCATCTCCATCTCCGGCTACCACATCCGCGAGGCCGGCTCGACAGCGGCGCAGGAGTTGGCCTTCACTCTGGGTGACGGGCTGGAGTACGTCCGTTGGGCGTGTGCACGGGGGCTGGATATTGACACCTTCGCGCCACGCCTCTCCTTCTTCTTCAACTGCCACAACGACTTCCTGGAGGAGATCGCTAAGTTCCGTGCAGCCCGCCGCATCTGGGCGCGGGAGATGCGCGATACCTTCAGCGCGAAGAACCCCCGCTCGTGGTGGCTGCGCTTTCACACCCAGACCGCCGGTTGCTCACTCACCGCACAGCAGCCGGAGATCAACGTCGTACGGGTGGCGATTCAGGCGTTAGCGGCGGTGCTGGGCGGCACCCAATCCCTGCACACCAACAGCCTAGATGAGGCACTGGCCCTCCCCAGCGAACACGCCGCCACTATCGCGCTGCGCACCCAGCAGATCATCGCCCACGAGAGCGGCGTCACCAACACCGTGGATCCCCTGGGTGGGGCCTACGTCGTCGAAGCGCTCACCGACCGGATAGAGCGGCGGGCCTACGACTACTTCGAGCAAGTCGAGGCGCTGGGCGGGGTCATTCCGGCCATCGAGGCTGGCTTCTTCCAGCAGGAGATCGCCGACGCCGCCTACCGCTACCAGCGCGAGATTGACGAGCGGCGGCGCATAGTCGTGGGGGTGAACAAATTCACGGCGGATGAGCCGCTGCGCGTGCCGCTGCTGAAGATGGATCCGCAGGGGTACGAGCGTCAGTGTGCCCGGCTGGAAAAGGTACGGGCGGAGCGAGACAACGGGGCCGTGGGGCAGGCACTCGACCGGCTGCGCATCGCCGCCCAGGGCACCGAGAACACCATGCCCTACATCCTGGATGCTGTGCGCGTCTACGCTACATTGCAGGAGATTATGGACGTTTTCCGGGAGGTCTTCGGCCTGTATCGAGAGCCGATGATTGTGTAGAGGCGTCTCCGTGCGCATTGACGAATTGGTGTGGGACGAGTGGAACGTCGAGCACATCGCCTCTCACGGTGTGGAGCCGGACGAGGTTGATGATGTGTGCTTTGGTAGGCCCTTGGTGCGACGCGCCAGGACGACCCGCTATGGCCTTCGGCGCTACCACGCCTTCGGGCAAACTGCAGCCGGACGTTACCTGTTCATCGTACTGGATTGCGAAGCTGCTGGTACGTTTTATGTGGTGAGCGCGAGAGATATGAGCAAGAGAGAGTTGCAGCAGTATAGGCGGAAGCGAGGATGGAAATGAGTGAACAGCGAGTGGATAGAGAGGCTATCCGGCAGGCGATCATCGAAGAAGCAGAGTATTGGGATAAAACCGATACCGCTGATATGATGGCCCAGGAGACGGAGTGGTTTACCTTCGAGTGGAGCGAGCGCGAGGACCGTTGCGAGCGCTGCGGCGGCGGAATGGATACCCGGCGGACAGATTTGCCTCTGGCCGGTGGAAGGGTGATCCTGCACGACGTTCCGCACTACGTCTGCCGCACGCCGGGTTGCGGAAACACCCAACTGCCGCACGCCGTCCAGGAGTTGGCCGACCGGATTGAGGCCCTGGTGCGAGAGATGCTCGTCCAAGAGACGCCAGCCACCCAGCGGACGCCGTCTCCCGAGCCGGCGCTCGTGCGCGAGGAGTGCCCGCCCTATGGCGAGGAAAACAGCGGAGAGGACTGAAACAGCACGATATGTCCCTCTGTTCCCCCGCTACTTCTCCATAATCTCGGCCAACTGGCACAACTCCCGGCTGATCTGTTTCTCGAAGGCGACCGCCTCCTCCAGGGGCGTCAGTGTGATGGTGCTCTTGACCCATCCAATCATATTGCCGCCATTCCCAGCGAGCAACTCGCGTACCGCGGCCGCCCCCAGCCGGGCAGCCAGCAGTCGGTCGAAGGCGCTGGCGGACCCACCCCGCTGGACGTGCCCCAGTTGCGTGACCCGCACCGAAAAGCCCAACTCCTCCTGCCGCTCGCGCAGTTGCCTGGCCAAAGCCTGCGTCCCTGGCTTCCATCCCTCGGCAGTGACGATGATGCAGTGTGTTTTGCCCCGAATGTAGGCGTCTTCGATCGTCTGGCAGATCTCCTCAAACGTCGTCTCTACCTCCGGGATGAGCACCAGTTCTGCCCCACCGGCGATGCCGCTCACCAGCGCCAGGTAGCCTGAGTCGCGTCCCATCGTCTCGATGAGAAAGGCTCGATTGTGGGAGGAAGCCGTATCCTTGATCTTGTCTATGGCATCCAGGATGGTGTTCAGCGCCGTGTCCACGCCGATGGAAATATCGGTGCCATTGACGTCGTTGTCAATGGTGCTGGGAATGCCAATGGTCGGGAAGCCCATACGCCACAGCTCCAGTGCACCGCTCATGGAGCCGTTGCCGCCGATGACCACCAGCCCATCTATCCTAAAGCGGTTGAGGCTGCGCAGTGCCTCTCGCCGTCCCTTGGATTTATAGAACTCGGGACAGCGAGCGGTGCCCAGGATTGTGCCCCCACGCCCGATGATGCCGCCCACCGAGCGGGCGTCCATCTCGTCCATTTCGCCGTCTATCAGGCCGGCGTAGCCGCGACGGATGCCCATCACCCCCAACCCCATATGGATTCCCATGCGCACGACAGCGCGGATGCAGGGGTTGAGGCCAGGGTTATCCCCCCCACTCGTCAGCACACCAATGCGCTTCATCTCACCCCCCCCCGGCCACCAGCATCTAGTACAGGAACATCGGCTTACTGAGCGCGTGCCACACCTTGGGCCGGTAGTTATCCACGTCGTAGAGCGCCCGCACGTCCACGTGCTTGACCCCCAGCGTGGGTGATTCGGCCGAGACGTCGGTATAGCGTCCGTCCCGCAGCGCCACCATGCGCCCGAGCTTGCCGATGGCGAGCAGGTCTAACGCCGTGTTGGCATAGTTGACGGCTACCATGATGTCCAGCGCGTCCGGCGCACCTGAGCGCATCAAGTAGGCCAATTCCTGGCACAACGTTCTCACGCCTGTGATCCGCTCCAGCTTCTCCGCCGTGACCGCACCGATGCCGCCCAGTTTCTTGTGGCCGTACGGGTCGGCCACACCGGTCCGAATGACTTCCTTACCGACCTCGTGGGCACCCTCCGAAACGGTCATCATGGCATAATGGCTGGGGTTGGTTTGCCTGTCCTGGATTAACAGGTCGGCCAGCTTCTCGACGTCGAAGGGGACCTCAGAGATGACGGCCCGATCCACGCCTGACAGGTAGGCCGAGATCAGCGAGGTCTCACCGGAATGCCGCCCAAACAACTCGACTACGCCGATGCGCTCGTGGGAACCGGCCGTGGAGCGCAATTGGTGGATATACTCCACGCTCCGTGTGACGGCGGTGGAGAAGCCAATGCAGAAATCGGTGCCGAAGACGTCGTTGTCCATCGTCTTGGGGATGCTGATGATGGGAAACCCCTCACGGTGGATGCGGGCTGCATACCCCAGCGTATCCTCCCCTCCAATGGGAATCAATACGTCAATCTTGAGATGCTCCAGCGCTCTCAACACGTGACCCGTGAAGTCAAGCGTCTGGTCATTATCCAATTCCCCTTCGGGACGCAGAAAATCCGGCACTTGCGAGGGGCGCGCGCGGCCGGGATTGGTGCGCGAGGTGTGCAGAAAGGTGCCGCCGAAGCGATCTATGCTGCGCACCATGAGTTTATTGAGCGGCAAGATGCACTCCTCGTGCGTGGCAGGATCGTCGGGGTTGTAGAAGAGAAGGCCGCGCCAGCCCCGACGGATGCCGATAACTTCGTGGCTCTCATCAATGGCGCGGTAAACCAGTGCCTTGATGCAAGGATTCAGTCCGGGAACGTCGCCCCCTCCCGTCAAAACGCCAATTCTCATTTCTTCTTTCCCTCCATAGACGAAATCTCCGTCACGCCGGTCACCTGCCACCAGTACCAGCACCGGCTCCCCGCTGCAACTCTACGATGCTGATGTCCAGAGCAGCTGCTTTCAGAGCGGCCTGCACACGCACCGGCCCCTTTACCGTCCCGCCTCCACCTGCACCGCCTCCGCCCCGACGATAGCGGCCAGTTCCCGCGCCAGTTCTGGGCAGTAGCGCGTTGTGTCGTTTGGGAACGCCAACTCGACTGGCTTGCCCGCGCCGCCGACCAGGTGAATGATAAAGCGGTCCTGGCCAGGGTTCCCCACCAGCAGGCTGTGAACCCGGCGTAGCGTCTGCACGTCCTGCGCTTGCTCCCCACTGCGAGTCAGCGTTACGCGGATAGTGTGCATCGGGGGAGACGGGGGCAGTGGCGGCACGGCCACCTGCGGATGATCCCGCTTGGAGGGAACAGTCGCCTCGTCAGAGGTTTTGACCCAGCCGCACAGTAGGCTCGGCGTGTCCCGTCGCCCGAGGTCCACTTTGCCACCCACTACCAGGATGCGCTCCGGCTGCCAGAGAGGTTTCGTCCTGCTCCACACTCGAGGGAAGACGACGACGTCACAGGTGCCCTGCAAATCCTCCAGGGTCACAAAAGCCATCTCGTCTCCCTTCTTCGTCGTGTGGCGACGAACCCGCTGTACCATCCCGACGACGACCACCTGCTGTCCGTTCATGTCTGCGCTCAACGTGCTGGCATAAGCGGTTACGACGTCTTGCAGTCCAACCAGGGCCTGCGTCAACGGGTGCTCGGAGATGTACACGCCGACCAATTCCTTTTCCCAGGCCAGGATCTCCTTCTGCGGCACTTCGGGAGTCCTGGAGAGCGGAGGCAGCAGTGACTCCTCGGCTGCCAGGCGCACGCCGGTGGCCTCGCCAAACAGGCTTATCTGCCCCACGTCCCGGGCGTGGTGCAGGTTGGCGCTCAGCCCGACGATGCGGTCCGCGATAGGGAGAAGCTGCGAGCGCGTGCCGAAGGGCCGCAATGCCCCCACCTTGATCAAGCTTTCCAGCGCCCGCCGGTTGACGCGCCGCAGATCCACGCGGCGGCAGAAATCGTCCAGGTCGCGGAAGGGACCGCCTGCCTGGCGGGCGGTCAGGATTGTCTCAAGCGGTCCTTCGCCGACATTTTTGATGGCTCCCATTCCAAAGCGGATCGCTGGCAGCCCATCGGTCCGTTCCTCGATGGTGAAATCCAAGCTGGAGCAGTTGACGTCGGGGGGGAGCACCTCTATTCCCATACGGCGACACTCGGCGATAAGGAGGCCGACCTTCTCGGTGTTGTTCCGCTCGACGCTGAGTAGCGCGGCCATGTATTCAACCGGATACTTGGCCTTGAGGTAGGCGGTCTGGCAGGTGAGGACGGCGTAGTCGGCCCCGTGCGCCTTGTTGAAGCCGTATCGTGCAAAGAATTCAATGTCGTCGAAGATCGCCTCAGCCGTCCCAGGGGGCAGGCCGCCGTGCTCCACCGCTCCCTTGACGAAAGAGGCCCGGTGTTTGAGCAACTCAGCCCGCTTCTTCTTGCCTACCGCGCGCCTGACCAGGTCAGCGTCGAGTGCAGAATAGCCAGCGACATCTGTCAGAATGCGTATAATCTGCTCCTGGTAGACGATCGTGGCGTAGGTCTCTCTTAGAATCGGCTCCAGGCTGGGATGACGGTACTCGATCGGCTTGCGGCCATGCATACGGTCAATGTAATCATCAATGTGCTCCATCGGGCCGGGGCGGAAGAGGCTGATAGTGGCAATGATGTGATCGAACTGAGTGGGTTGCATCTTCATCAGCACACGCCGCATACCTTGTCCCTCCACCTGGAAAACGCCCATCACATCTCCTCGCGAGAGCAGGTCGTAGATACACTGATCGTCGGTAGGAGTGTTGTCCAGGTTCAGATTCACGCCGTGTCGCTGGCGGATCAGTTCGCAAGCGCGGCGCATGATGGTGAGGGTGGAGAGGCCCAGGAAGTCAATCTTGAGCAGTCCCAGTTCCTCCAGTTCCTCCATCGCGTACTGGGTGACAACGCCGATCTCGCCAGTTTCGCCGCTGCGGGTGGGCCGGTTCAGCGGGGTATACTCGATCAACGGCACATCGGAGACGATGACGCCAGCGGCGTGGGTGCTGGCGTGGCGCACGTTTCCCTCCACGCCCCGGGCGGTATCTATCAGCCGCCGGACGTGCTCCTGCGTCTCGTATTGCTCCCTCAGTTCAGGCACTTCCTGTAACGCACGATCCAATTTGACTTTGGGGCCGAATGGCACCAGGCGGGCAATGCGGTCCACCTCCGGCAGCGGATAGTCGAGTGCCCGTCCCACGTCGCGGATGGCCGCCTTGGCCCCCATCGTACCGAAGGTGATGATCTGGGCCACCTGCTCCTGCCCATACTTCTCGATGGTGTAGCGGATCAGTTGGTCTCGCTGATCGTCAGGATAGTCCAGGTCAATATCAGGCATGGTCACGCGGCCCAGGTTGAGGAAGCGCTCGAAAATCAGGCCGTGCTGCAGTGGCTCCAAATTTGTAATACCCAGGCTGTAAGCGACGATGGAACTGGCGCCCGACCCGCGCACGTTCCACCAGATGTCTTGTTCCCGGGCAAAGCGGCACAGGTCCCAGACAATGAGGAAGTAGGTGTCAAAGCCCATGCGATGGATGATGTCCAGTTCGTAGTCGAGCCGCTCGCCAATCGGCGGGGTGATGACCGCGTATCGCTGCTGTAATCCCTCCTCGCACAGGTGGCGCAGGTAAGACTGGGCGTCGTATCCTTCTGGCACCTGGAAGTTAGGCAGGCGATAGCGGCCGAACTCCAGTTCCAGGTCGCACATCTCCGCGATGCGCAGTGTGTTCGTCAGCGCCTGGGGCACTTCGGGGAAGAGCGCCGCCATCTCCTCGGCGTTCTTGAGGTAATAGCTATCGCCATCCATGCGCAGCCGAGCCGGCTCGTTGATGGTCTTGCCGGTCTGGATGCACAGCAGCACGTCGTGAATAGGAGCCTCCTCACGGCGGGTGTAGTGCACGTCGTTGGTGGCGACCAATGGCAGGTCAAACTCGCGGGCGAAACCGATCAGTTGGCGGTTGACCTGCACCATTTCAGGGATGCCGTGCTCCTGGAGTTCCAGGTAGTACCGGCCCGGAAAGACGTCGCGGTACCAGGCGATGGCATGGCGCACCTCGTCGAGTCGGCCGTTCTGGATCAGACGGGAGACCTCGGAGGAGCCACAGCCAGAGAGGACAATAAGCCCATCGGCGTGCTCGGCCAGTACCTCTTTATCAATGCGCGGCTTGTAGTAAAAGCCTTCTAGTTGGGCGATGGTCGCCAACTGCATCAGGTTGCGGTAGCCAGTGTCATTCTGGGCCAGGAGCAGAAGGTGATGGGACTTCCGGTCGAAGCTCGCGTCCCGGTCGCGGCGACCTCGAGGGGCTACGTAAGCCTCCATACCGACGATCGGCTTGATGCCGGCCTTGTTGCACGCCTTGTAGAACTGGATCACGCCGTACATCGCGCCGTGGTCGGCGAGGGCCAACGCCGGCATGCCAAGTTCGGCGGCGCGCTCGGCCAGTTCCTGGCAACTGCTGAGACCATCGAGGAGCGAATACTCGCTATGCACGTGGAGGTGGACGAACTGGGCCATCGGCGTGCATTATACCACAGGGGTTGGTAGATTGGTAGTTGGTAGATTGGTGGGCTGGTGGATTGGCAAACTGAGCTGAGCTTTGATGGCTTGAGTGTGCAGCAGCCTTTACCTCTGGGGTGCGCAGGGGGTCACAGGGGAGCCGACGAGATCGTATTCCAGCGCGGCGGTGATGCGCACGGGAACGATCTCCCCGACCGGCAGGTCCGCCCGCACCAGCACCAGGCCGTCAATCTCGGGAGCGTCGCGGTATGAGCGCCCCACGCTCACTCCGTCCCCCTGCCCCTCGATCAGCACGTCCAGCGTCCGCCCCACCAGCGCCTGGTTCTTCGCCAGGGAGATGGGTTGTTGGATCTCCATCAGTCGCTCGCGCCGCCGCTCCTTCACTTCCGGAGGCACATCGTCATCCAATCTGGCAGCCGACGTGCCCCCCTCGTGGGAGTAGACGAAGACTCCCACGCGGTCGAACTCCATCTTGGCCACGAAGTCCAGCAGCGTCTGGAACTCCGCCTCGGTCTCGCCGGGGAAACCCACCAGGAAGGTGGTGCGGATGGCGATCTGGGGCATCGCCGCCCGCAGCCGCTCCACGGTGCGGCGCACCCCCTCGACGTCGGCCGGGCGGCGCATGCGGCGCAGCACGTCAGGATGGGCGTGCTGGAGGGGGATGTCGAGGTAAGGCAGGATTTGTGGATGGCGGGCCAGCGTCTCAATCAGCCGCTCCGTGACCCTGCCGGGGTAGGCATACATCAGACGTATCCACCTCACCTGCGGCACCGCCGCGACCACCCGCTCCAGCAAGTCCGCTAACCCCTCCCGCATCCCCAGGTCATGCCCGTAGTCGGTGGTGTCCTGCGCGATGAGGACAATCTCCTGCACTCCCTGGTCGGCCAGCCACCCAGCATCGGCCAGGATGGCCTGGGGCGGGCGGCTCACACCAGGCCCCTTGATAAGCGGGATGGCGCAGAAGGCACAGGAACGGCGGCAGCCGTCGGCGAGCTTGAGGTAGGCGCTGGCCCCCTGCACTGCCACGCGGGGCACATCCGGCATGGCCCCGCCCCGGCCCCCTGCGACTCCGGTCAGGGCAGGCTCCCCCACAAGGGGAGGGAGAGGCGTGGGGGAGGTCTCCAACCGCTCGACGAGGCTCACGATGTCCGTCCAGCGGCGCGTGCCGATAAGGCCATCAATGCCGGGCACGGCCTCGGCCAGTTCGTGAGGGCAACGCTGCGAGTAGCACCCTGCGGCAACGATCCGTTGGCCGGGCTGCCTGGTCTCCACCAGTTCCCGCAACACGTCGAGCGACTCCTCTCGTGCCGGCGCGATGAACCCACAGGTGTTGACGATGAGCAGGTCAGCCTCTTCAGGGGTAGGGACGGCAGCATAGCCAGCACGCTGTAGCAGCGTCGTTATCCCCGCACTGTCCACCAGGTTCTTGGGGCAACCGGAGGAGATGAGGTGGAAACGTCGCAACTCACTCATAACAATCGAGGCGAAAAGAGCAGCCCGCCAGGGCGACCGCAAGGGTTCGCCCCTACTACGGTGCCGGCACGGCGGCTGGCGATGGAACAGCGGTCTCGCCGCTCGGTCCCCAGGCGCGGCTACAGAGCTGGGCTCGCCCACACATCGCCCCTTGCGGCTGCCCGTTGACCGTGACGAGCAGCCCGGCTCCATTGCCGGTATCCACGATGATCATATTCTGACCCGACCAGGTCTCGATCTGTTGTGAGGCCAGCATGCCCTCGAAAACCACCGAGCCGTCGGTGGACACGCGCACCCAAACGTGCTCGGTGGCCTGCAGCGTCAACGCCACACCTCCCTCAGGATTGGCCGGAAAGGTGGGGGTGACGATGGGGGATGCCAGCGTCGCCGTGGGCGGCAGCACGACTTCCGCAGGCGCGGTCGCGGTGGGGGCAGTGACTGCTTGCTCGCCGCTGTTGCGGCTCATAATAGTTCCCACCCCTGCCACAGCCACCAGCAGGGCAATGAGCACAATGGTCGCGACCATCACTGTTTCCAGACGCACCCAGCGGGGCCGCGGCGTGGGGATGGGCACGCCGGGAGGCTCAAGCGCTGCTGGCCCAGCGTCCGGGTGGGCCGGGGAGGCAGACTGTGTCTCGACAGACACGCCCGGCAGAGCGGCCTGGACACCAAGTATCTCCGATTTGTAGCGGGCCAGCACCTCGTCCTGGGGAAGATCGAGGTAGCGGGCATAGATGCGCAGAAAACCGCGTATCTGCACATCTCCACCGGGGAAGAGAGCGAAATCCCCGGCCTCCAGCGCCTCCAGAAAGCGGGCCCGAATGCGGGTGGCGGCCTCAGCCTCCTTTAGTGTGCTCCCTCTGGTCTCACGTGCCCTGCGTAGCCATGCCCCTACCGTTTCCATCGCTGATCCTCCAGAGACAGGCGGCTACTGTTCCTCTATGCGATCATCTTCCGACGCCGGTTCCTCAAGGGATTCGGCTGGGGCTGCTTCGGCGAGTTCTCCACCCTCTGGCCTCACCACGACCTTGACCTCAGCCACCACGTCTGCCGCCAGACGCACAGAGACAACGTGTTCACCCACCTGCCGGATTGGCTCGGAGAGGATGTGCTTGCGCCGGTCGAACTTCTCCCCAGTCTCGCGTTCGAGTGCTTGGGCGATGTCGGCAGTGGTGATGGAACCGTAGAGGCGGCCCTTCTCACCAGCCCTGGCCTCAAAGGTAAGGATGAGATCACTGATACGCCCGGCAAGCGCCTCGGCGCGCGCCGCCAGTCGCTCCTCCCGGCGGGCCCCAGCGGCTCGACGGTGCTCGAACTCCTTCAAGGCCCCAGAGGTGGCCTTTATTGCCAGCCCTTTGGGTATCAGGTAGTTGCGGGCGTAACCGGCTGCAACGTGCTTAACATCGCCAGCCTGCCCCAGATTGGGCACGTCACGGGTCAGAATAATTCTCACGCTATCTTGCCTCCAAGGGGAAATCGAGGTCTACTGAGCGCACGTGACAATCAGGGGAAAGCATCACCGCCCATTTCGCAGACTTCAAGTGCGCCCGACAATAGGGCGGGTGGGATTCGAACCCACACGTCCTTGCGGACAGAGGATTTTAAGTCCCCGGCGTCTACCGTTTCGCCACCGCCCCGCATGTGCTACGGGCAGCCTGCAACACTGCCCGTGGTATCAGACGATGTATTGAGGAGGCGACGGCCGGAATTGAACCGGCGAATAAGGGTTTTGCAGACCCCTGCCTTACCACTTGGCTACGTCGCCTCGATCTGTGAAGCTCTGCCGTGGGATTCTACCACGTATCGCCCTTATCCGCAAGTCACCGTATTCCCTCACGTAAAATATCACCGAAAGCAGCTCGTTCCCTCAAATGAAAA
>JBHIET010000049.1:0-24700 GCA_046760785.1 Anaerolineae bacterium
CGCTGCTCAGGCTGAGTAGTGACGTCTTTTGGACAGATTATGAAAGGGTCTCTGAACTGAGAATATTATAGCACAAACCCTGCGGCCGCGCTACTCAGCCGTTTGGGAGCGTGTCACACTGGGGACAGAATGGCCTCACCGCTGCCACGCGGAGCATTTTCCGCCGCTGCGCTGCCTTCACCCCCCTTCCCCACGCCCTATGGGGAGGAGTTAGGAGCTGTTCCCTTGTCTCCTATGCTCCTCCGTTCCCCTGCCACGAGTCAGGAGCAATGGCAGCGGCACTCATTACTCACAGTCGCACGCCTCGGCGACCACCTCGATCTCGACCCGTGCCGCCAGCGGCAGTGCAGCCGCCTGAAGCGTCGCGCGAGCGGGTGGCTCCTCCGGAAAGAACTCAGCGTAGACCCTGTTCATCGCTCCAAAGTCGGCCATGTCCGCCAGGTAGACGGTAGTCTTGACGGCGTGGCGCATACAGGAACCGGCCGCCTTCAGGATAGTCTCGATGTTCTGCAGCGCCCGCTGGGTCTGGCTGGCGGCGTCCTCCCCCACCAATTTGCCGGTGGCCGGGTCGAGGCCGATCTGCCCGGCCGTGAAGACGAACCCGCCAGCGCACACTGCCTGCGAGTACGGCCCGACGGCAGCGGGAGCCTGGTCTGTGGCAACGATCTGTTTGTTCACTCACACACCTCCTTGTACTTGATACTGGATACTCGATATTGGATTACGCAATGCATAATTTGCCCCTACGTCTTCACCGTTAGGTCCTGACGGCGGAAGAGGAGAATGGCAGCCGAGGTGAAGGCACAGGCGTAGAAGAGCAGGACGGCCACCGCTCGACCTGGATCAGGCAGACGACCCGGTGAGAGCCAGTCGGCGGAGGACATACGTAGGTGCGGGTCGGAAGCGAAGCACCGCTCCAACAGGCTGAGGGCATGGTAGGTAACGGTATAGCGGTATGCATCCGTGTCGCCCATTGTCAGCCCTAATGCCCCCACGCAGAAGTCTCCCAGGAAGGAGCCCAGCCCGGCCAGTATCCCGATCCACGAGCTTCGGCCTAGTACCAGCGCCAACATCACGACCCCCGCTGAGACGAAGCCGGTCAAGCCGACTACCAATACCGCCCCCAGTGCCCGCCACAGGAGATCGTGACCAGCCGCCTCCACGAGCGGCACGCTGCTGAAAGTCACGTGGGCGAGGCAAGTCGCCAGCAAGCCGCTGGTCATGTAAGCGAATCCATTGACCAGCGTCGTGACCACGGTGGCGATGACCTTGGAGAGCACGAATTGGTAGCGATCTACACCCCGTGTGAGGATGGACCGCACCGTCCCCAGTTCGTAGTCGTTGCCCAGCGCCAGCACCGCCACCACCACCATCATCAGTGAGATAAACAGCAGGGTCTCACCGGCGAACAGCAACGTGGTGACCTGTGGGAAAACCGCCGCATCCTCCCGGTCTACCAGCGCCAGAAGCCCTTCTCCTGCAGCGGGACCCAGGAGCATCAGCCCCAGCACCAGTCGGGCAGCCGGCTTGCGCCAGAATTTGAGCATCTCGACCCCGGTCAACCGCGCCAGCGCGTTCAGGGCATCCATTCTCCCTCCCATCACTACGTTCCATAGCTCACGTCGCGACGGCGGAAGACCCACACCGCCAGCCCTAAAGACAGGCAGCGCTGGCCAGGGCCTCGACCATATCTTGGGTTTCTCCTGCGGGTGGACCCCAGTGCAAAACTACGTTGGCATTGTATCCCAGCATCACGCCCAGCAGTCTACCTCCAGCCGCAAAAGTTCACGCGCCCAGGGGACGCCCAAGTGATCCTCGTGCGCACCGATGTAGCGGGCCAACTCGCCCCGTTCCGGCTCATCCGGCGTGAACCAGTCCAGGGCGAGTTCCTGCCAGTTATTGGGCCGGATCTCGACGTCGTTCCTGGAGAGAACTTCGTCGGCCTGGCAAACCGCCCGCCGGTACTCTGAAGCAGGCAAGGCCGACCGCTGGCGTGGCTTTCGTCTTCGCTTCCGTCTGGACATACCGTTCTCTCGCTCGCTGATCACCGAATCACTGACCCACCGAACACTCACTGACGTCATTAAAAGGCCCCGCCGCCTGGTGAGCGACCAGTGGCCTCAATGCCATGATAGCCGACCACTCCGCTTGAATCGGACAGGGGGACTCTTTTCCATCTTTCTGCCGTCGTTACCACTCAGGCTACCACCCATTGGATGTTTAAGCTCTCAGCCCTCGTCCCCAAGGGCGGTTCTGGTGAGAGCATCTCATTTTGAGCAGCTATTTGCCGCACCAGCCGCCCCCGAGACGGGGGCTGGGAGCATAGGTTACCGCTCAGGCTACACCCATTGGATGTTTAAGCTCTCAGCCCTCGTCCCCGAGGGCGGTTCTGGCGAGAGCATCTCATTCCATCGCGACCTGGATGATGTAGTGCAGTTTCTCCAAGGTGGTGTCACCGGGCACCTGGATGCGCCGCCAGATGGGTGGCTTGCTTTCGTCCAGCGTGACTTTGATTTGGTAAATCTGTACTTTCGAAGGCATAGTCTGTCTCCTGCGGTCCTGGGGAGACCGCTCCTTGAGATATGGAAGTTGGTCAGCCGATACCAATACCCTGATCGTGCGGCTCTTCCCCAGTTCCCTTGTGATGAGTCCACGCTCTTCCAGCCTCAGCACCATTTGGTGGACGGTAGGCGCACTGACTCGAAAGAAGCGTTGCATATCCAATTCCGATGGGGGCTGGCCGTGGATGACGGTATAGTTGTAGATAAAAGCCAGGTACTGTCCCTGTTTCTCCGTGTAGTCGTAATCGGGCACTCTTCCCTACTCCAATTACTGCAATCTGTCCAACAACTGCGCTACATTCTCCGCGACGCACTCCTCCAACTCATGCGCCTCGGCATTGAGCACTTCCAGCTCCTCGTGCAGCTCGGTGAGCCGCCCGGCGAAGTCAAAATCCTCCTCCTCCCGCTCGGCCACGCCCACGTAGCGGCCGGGGTTGAGGCTCCAGCCCTGGGCCTCGATCTCCTCCAGTGTCGCCACCTTGCATAGCCCCGGCACGTCGCGGTAGACGCCGTCGGGGAGATGAGGGTGGAATTGGCCAGGCGGCTGTAGGTCTTGGGGAGGACGTCCTTCCGGGCGTAGTGGTCGTCCTTGGTGATAGGCCGCTGGCGGCGACCTCCGGCATGGGCGGCCCGTTCCGCCTGGATCGCCTGCTCGGCGTGGGCGAATTTATGATCGGGATAGCGCAGGAAGATGAGCCCCAGGACAGGGACGGAGTACTCGGACGCCTTGAGCTTGGAATTAGCCCGTAGCTCATCGGCGGCATCCCACAGGCGTTTTTCGATCTCGGTGCTGTTGGTTAGCACGTGGGCTCCTTGTGTGTGATCTCGTCAAGTACGGCCCGCCGAAGGAGCCATCGCCCAGGGCGGCCCGGAAGTCGGCGGCGGGAGCAGTGCCGGGGATCTCCACCGACTCCTTCTCCCCTTCCGGTACGGGTCCCACGCGGGTGAAAGGGAAGTTCTCCGACCAGTTGGCGTGATGCTGCGGCAGCCCGGCCTCCTGGGCCACGGCATCCACCGCCGGGTGGCGCCACCAGTGGAAGAGAGCCAGACGGTCATCGGGGTGGGCGTTGCCCAGTTCTACCAGCAGGGGGTACAGCAGGCCAGTGTTGCCGCCGTGGCCGTTGCTCACCAGTACTCGACGGAACCCCTGCGCCAGCAGCCCCTCGATCAGTTCCCGCACCACTGCCACGAAGGTCTCGGTCGAGAGGCTCAGCGTGCCGGGGTATGCGGTGAAGTAGGGGGAGATGCCATAGGGAAGCGGTGGCGCGACGAGCACCCCTTCTCGACGGCAGGCTTCCTGCGCCACTGCCAGCGGGACGCGGACATCGGCGAGCAGGCTCAGATAGCCGTGCTGCTCACACGCCCCGGTGACCACCACAACCCGGTCGTCTCGCTCCAGGTATCGCTCGACGTCCATCCAGTTCAGGTCTTCGAATAGCACTTCTCTCTCCAATCTCTGCTCTCCATTCTCCGCTCTGCTACGGCTTCAACACCAACACCCCTTCCGCGTCCGCCTCCACGTCCGCCCGCTCCCACAGCATCGGGTGGTACTCGATGTTCCGCCAGGGATCAATCATGTCGTCGTAGTGAGGGTGGTAGGGATGGCCGGACTGGCCCGTGGTGTGCATCGAGACCGAGCGGCTCAGATTGCCCAGGTCCACGATCTGGCGGTAGGAGGGGACGACACTCACGTCGTATGGGTCGTCCAGGCTGTAGCCGGTGTTGTTGACCGTGGCGATGGTGCCATCCACCGGGAACGGCCCCCGGTTAAAGATTGCCTCGATGAGGCTGATGCCGGACTGACCCAGGCTCTGATTCTCAAAAGTGGCGGTGTGGAGATCGCCCCAGCGCCAGTTGTCCATATTGCGTCCCAGCGTCTCAGTCAGTTCCTCTACCGCCTTTTCCAGTGCCAGCAGCAAGACCTCGTCCCGAGTCTCCACTTTCGGCGTGGCCACGTCGTCGAACCAGAGGGAGGCGTCATCCTCCAAGAGGTCCACCAGCGCGACGCTCACATTGCTCCGGGCCTTGCCCAGGAGTTGCTCCCCCAGTTCGTCGCCGAAGGTCAGGTCTATCAGGTGCATGCGGAAAGCCTCGAAGAGGGCAGCCCCGGCGCTGTCCCGATCCGCCCGCCTATTCCAGGCCCGCAACATCTCCAGCGCCTCCGCCAGCCTGCGCTCGTCCACAGCGGTGGAGCCTGAAACCTTGGCTGGGAGCACCAACAGGTGGGGCAGGACGTCCTCCGCCCAGATAGGGCTGCTGTTTCCTTGCATGGTCTGTATGTCGGCCAGCGAGATGGAGTCGTCGGCCTCGATGAGCTCCACGATCCGCCGCGCCCGGTAGCCGGGGTCCCAGTCCATCGAGATAAAGTGAGGGTAATCCGGCCCCACCACGGCGTTGTTGGCGGTGACGATGTACCCCTCCTCCGGGTTGAAGGCGCGAGGCAACTCGTCGAAGGGGATATAGCCTTCCCACTCGTACTCATCAGTCCAGCCGGGCACGGGCATTGAACCGTCGCCGGAAGCGCGGATGGGGATGCGGCCCGGGGCCTGGTAACCAATGTTCCCTTCCACGTCGGCGTAGACGAAGTTTTGGCTGGGCACGTCCCAGTAACTCAGCGCCTCCCGGAACTCCTCCCAGTTGCTGGCCTGGTCGAGGAGAAGGACACTGTGTACTATCGTGCCTGGCTGGAGCGCGGTCCAGGAGAAGGCCAGTGGTTGCCAGCCGAAGGCCCAGTCCTCTCCAGTGCCGCCGACCACGTCGTTGATGATGGGGCCGTGGCGGGTGATGCGCGCGAATACCACAACCGGCTCCTCCTCCCCGGCGACGGTGATCTCCTCGCGGACGATGTCCATATCAACCCACTCCCCCCCGTATTCGTACTGGTTGGGATTCTCCGGGTTGACCTTCTCGATGAACAGGTCTTGCACATCCGGCCCCAGGTTAGTTACTCCCCAGGCGATGTGGTCATTGTGGCCGATGATGACGCCGGGGACACTGGCGAAAGAAGCACCATCAATGTTGTAGGGACAATCAGGCCCCACTGGCTCGCAGTGCAGCCCGATCTCGTACCAGATGGAGGGCATCTGGATGCCCAGGTGGGGGTCGTTAGCCAGGAGGGGCATCCCCGTTTCGGTGCACTCCCCGCTGATGACCCAGTTGTTGCTGCCGAGGCCTGCCCTGAGTGAGGCCGAAGGGTCATCCCCTGTCCCGAAGGCATATGAGTCGAAGGCAGCCTCAGGCAGTGCCTCCAACGTCGCCTCCGCCAACGGATGTGGGACGATGACCGGGTGGTCGTCCGGGTAGGGCGGCATCAGCTCTTCCATGGCGGCGGTACCCAACCGGGCGGCGATGTGGGCGCGCAGGAGTTCGGCGTCCATATTGCCTCCCAGGTCCCAGGCCATCACCTTGGCCCAGGTGAGGGTGTTGAGGGAAGTCCAGGGTTCCGGCTCAAACTTGACGCCGGTGAGACCCAGCATAGTAAACTCCATTCCCAGGCGCTTCCGGTGGGTGGAGATGTAGGCATTGACTCCCTCGGCGTAAGCTTCCAGCATTGCCAGGTCTTCCGCATTCAAGTGCTTCAGTTCCTCGGCGGCGGTGCGGTGCCAGCCGAGCGTGCGGATGAAGCGATCATTCTCCAGGGCAGAGTCGCCCAGAATCTCCGACAGCCGCCCGGAGCCGATCCGCCGCCAGAACTCCATCTGCCAGAAGCGGTCCTGGGCATGGACGTATCCCTGGGTGAAGAACAGGTCGTGGGAGTTGGAGGCGTAGATGTGGGGGATGCCCCAGCTATCGCGGATGACGGTGACCTCTGCCTGCAATCCATCCACCCCCCGGACCGTCCCGTCCACCTTGGGCCAGGGACGGCGCACGGCGAGGAGGCCATAGCCACATCCGGCCAGCCCCACCACCAGCAGGATGGCCAGCAACACCAGCAAGACACGGATTAGAATACGCATGTTGTCCCTCCTTTCTTCTCTTGGCCGTTAAGGATCACGAGCGGTCTCATCCCCCGCACGCCAGGCGATTTCATCGCATTGTACGGTTTCGAGCGGTAGTAGTCTTTTATCTGGCTAAATCTGTCTCGATGTACGCCGCCATCAAACCGGTTGTAGTCGCCCTTTCCACGATTTCCTGATTCTCTTTGGCAATCTTGGAATACCGGACCACCTGTCGAGGCGCGGCATAACGGCACACGCATAACCCGCCGGACCGGCCCATGCAAAACCTACTCCATTACAGAACCAACTACACTAGCCAGACCTGCACCAACCCGAAAGGCATTGCGTCAGCCGCGTCAAAATCATGCCAGGCCAGCGCGAACTATGTCAATCTTGCGCCGCCCAACAAGGATTATATAGCGCCAGAGAGCTGAAGTCAACCACCGCTTGGCGTCGTTGTCGTCGGGCAGCGGTGTGCTATAATACCGCAAGATCGGAGGTCACCGTTGGGGCTTGGAAAGATCGAGAGCTGGCTCTTTGACCTGCAATACCTGCTGGGCCGCAGTCCCTGGGACACGGGCGTGACGCCGCCGGAGGTGGTGGAGCTGATCGCGAGCGGCGACTTTCCCCCCGGCCGGGCGCTGGATCTGGGCTGCGGCACCGGCACCAACGGCATCACGCTGGCCCGCCACGGCTGGGAGGTGGTGGGGTATGTCCCGGTCGCACCGGTTCCGTCTGTGGTTCATCCTGGCGCTGGTCGTGGTGCTCGTCGTCACCGTGGCGCTGTGGCTGCGCGGCACACTGACCGAGAGCCGCAGCCCTTCGCCCCTGCCCACTCCCGGCGTGTCACCGCTCTCCACGCCGACCCCTCCGGGCGGCGCAGCGGCGGAAAATGCTCCGCGTGGCAGCGGTAAGGCCATTCTGTCCCCAGCGTGATACGGCTGGGAGTGTAACGGATTGCTGAAAGGAAAGATTCCGGGCTACAAATGTCTGTGGATTGGAGCGTGTGCGATGGGCAGAACGAGGTGGTGGCGACGTAGCGACCATAATACGACAGAAGAGCAACTGGCTCATCTGCGGCAGCAGGTCGGAGCGGCGGAGGCCGAACTGATCGAGCGGGAGGCCGAGCTGGTGGACCTGCGCGCGGAATCATTCGCCTTCCAGTTGGAATACGACACCCGGGTCGGCCGCAAAGCGGCGGAACTGGAAGAGGTCGAGGCGGAGATCAAACGCTGCCGGCAAAGGATCAGCCAGTACCGCCAGTGGGGGGCAGGCAGCCCATCCCAGTCGGGAATCCCCGCAGGTTACGTCCCCGTGGAGGAGCAGTACAGGCGCATATGGCAGCAGCCGAGAAAGCCGCCGCCTCCACCGCCCGCCGAGCCGGTGGATGAAGCGACCGAGGCTCAGATCAAGACGCTGTACCGCCAGTTGTGCCGTCGTTTCCACCCCGACCTGGTTCAGGATCCGGTGGAGCAGGCCTGGCGCACGGAGATGATGACGGCGGTCAACGCTGCCTACGGTGCGCGGAGCCTGGTGGAGCTCCAGGCCCTGGCCGAAACGCCCGACCGCCTCCCATTGGTCGAAGCGGGCACAGACGAGCAGCGTTTGGCTGCCCTGCGCGACAAGTTGCAGCAGATCCAGCGACGGCTCTGGGAGGTGGAGCAGGAGCTCCGGGAACTGACGAACAGTCAGATGATAGAGCTGAGCCTGGAGGTGAAGCTCGCCCAGCGGCAAGGGCGGGACCTGTTGGCCGAGATGGCAGCGGATGTGGAGGAGGACCTGGCGCGGAAGCGAGTCGTGTTGGACTCTCTGGTGGCCGAGCTGGAGCAGCTCAGGACCCGAAGGGTTTAAGGAAACCTGTGGGTCTCACCGTTTACTGCTCCGGTAACCCCTCTGGCGGTTGGTAGTCGGCCCCCAGGATAAACGATATGTCATACTCGGCGTTAGGATTGCTCCCGTGCACCACCGCCGTGGGCGGGAGGCCCAGGATATGAGCGAGGTACTCGGCCGTGTAGGTTTTGCCGGTGTAGACGATGACCAGCGAGTCGGTATAGTCAGAACGGTCGGCGTTGTCAACGCGCGTCACCTGTACGCCCTGCTGGTGGAGATATTCGGCCGTGCGGCCAGCCAGCCCTTCCGTCGCCGTCCCGTTCAGCACTTCGATGGTGGCTGCCTCAGCCGCCAGCCGCGCCGCCGGGTCTTCTGCCTGCTGGGGCAGAGGGGCCTCGGTGGTGAAGATGTAGTCTCGCAGCCCTCGGATACGGTCTCGTAGGGGGATGAGCACCATTTCATCCTTGGGTGTGATTCGGAACTGCGTGTAGTTCTCGTCAATCACGGCGTAACGGATGTTTTCGGGGTCTACCTCGCTCGCCAGTTGCGCCAGCGCGATGATCTTATCCAGCGTCAAGTCGGGGTTGGTCACCACCGAGCCTTGCAGCGTCTTCCACAGTTCGTGCGCCTGAGACGCTAGCTGTGGAAGCATGTCGAGCCGCGTGACTTGCTCAAACACTGCCAGGAGGACCTGTTGCTGGCGCTTGGCGCGGTCGAAGTCGCCGCCCTCAGTGTGACGGGTGCGGGCGTACTTGAGTGCCATCTCGCCGTCGAAATGCTGCCAGCCGGCCGGAATGTACAGGGGATCGTAGCCAACCCCCTCGTCAGGATAAGCGGGGTCCACGATCTCCTCTTCCACGTAGACGTCAATCCCACCGATGAGGTCTATTATCTGTTCGAAGGCGGTGAAGTTGACGCGCGCGTAGTAGTGAATGGGGACACCGAAGTTGTACTGCACGGTTTCAGCCGCGAGCGCCGGGCCGCCGCCGGGGTAGTCGAAGAGATCGCCGAGGTAGTGAGCGGTGTTGATGCGTCCCTCCTCGTAACCCGGGATCGGCACCCACAGGTCGCGCGGGATGGAAAGCATCCCACCGCTCATCGTGACTGGGTCAATCGTCAACACCACCATCGTGTCGGTGCGCCAGGGACCCTGTTCATGCTCGCGCTGATCAATCCCCATCACCAGGATGTTGACCCGCTCGGTGCCCTTCCAGCGTGGCAGCGGCTGTCCCTGCTCATAGACCACTTCGTCATTGCCATTATCATTGTGCTCTATGGTGAAATCGGGCAACATATCGGAAGCGGCAATGAACCGCCGCACCCGGTCGAAGACAAACAGCCCCGCCACACCGGAAACTATGAGAAGGAGCAGGACGAGGCCCGCTCTGAACAGCTTGTGAATCATACTACTGGGATTGCGTACCCCCCTTGCACTGCGTCGCACTGTCACCCTCCCAACAAGAGCACCGCCCGTTTGCAGCGGTGCTAGAATGATCAAACCTTTCAGATTGTGGGGTGATTATAACACAATTGCCGTAATTAGGGTAGCGATGCCGTGTAGAGTCGCCCCCCATCAATCACGTATAGCTGCCCTGTTATTTCGTCAACCGCCAGCGCTTCCAACTCATCGAAGATGCGGTCGGCGCGAAACTGTGCGCGGAAGGCTCCATCAGGCTCCAGCGCGATCACCCGGCTGTTGCCCTGATCGGCCACGTAGACCACACCGCTATTACTGTCCGGATCCACTGCCAACGCGACCGCTTGGCTGATTTCACTGGGCAGCCCGCGCACGTCGAAGGTTTGGAGTTGGCGGCGCAGGAATTTTAGGATCGTCCCATCAGCGTAGAGAATGTAGATGTTGCCGTCTATCGCCATATCCGCCGAGGTCGCCAGTGGCTTGGGTGGAGGGGTAACGAAGTAGCGGTCAGGCTGCTCAGGATAGGTGTCGCCTCGAGGTTCGTAACGCCATATCTGGTCAGTGTCAACGTCCAGAACGTAGAAGCGGCCCTCGAAGGAGCCAACAGCCTTGGGGGTCCCGGTCGGCGGCGTGCCCAGAAGGGAGCGCGTCAGCTGGGCGTCTTGCCCTTCGCCCCCCCAGGCCGGGTCGTAACTCACCAGCGCGCCGCCTGCTTCGAGGACAACGAGGCCGCTCGTCTGCCGCTCTCCCCCTGGCTCTACCCAGGCAAAGTCCACCAACCTGCCCACCTCTCCCTCTCCGATCTGCTGCCCGGTGTGGATGAGGGGGGGGGGAATCTCTTGCTCGATCACGCCGCCTCCGGTCGGGTTGAGGGTCAGTTGAATCACCCATCCATCTGCCGGGTCAAGTACGAAGATCATCTGCCCGTGGACGACCAGTTGACGCGGGACGGGGCCCGGTCCGAAGTCCCACAGTTGGACGGGCGTCAGGCGCATGACGGCGTCGAGGAAGTCGAGGGCGGCCTGGGCCTGGGCCTTCAGCGCGGCGGCCGCAGGGTCGTCGGGCCGCCACTCGGCGGCCTCGCTTGCGTAGTCCAGCGCGGCCTCCCAGTGGGGACGGGTCTCCTCCGCTCTCCCCTCAGCGCTCTGGGCCAATGTGATCTCTTGCTCAGCCTGGTTGATGAGGCGCCGGAAGCGCGCCTCCCTTCCAAACGACCCATAGGCCAGCGCCACGAGGATGGCCAGCAGAACCGGGATGCCGATAGCAATAGCCATCATCAGGGCGCGGTTTTCCCTGGGGATCGGACGGGGGGGGCGTGCCCGGCGACGGGCCTCCCGCTCGGGGCCGGGGAGCATACGCCGGAATAGCCTGATCACACCGCCGACCAGCCACAGGCCAGCGGCAGCAATCCCGCGGCCTGCACGACGGATGCCACGCCCTGTTCGCTCACCCAGGCCAGGCCCCGGTCTGCGGACTGGCTTTGGGTGTGTGCGGAGTTTCTCTTCGACAGCCCTTCGACTGGGCTCAGGACGAGGCTCAGGGCGCCGCGGCCTGGGCACAGACGGTTTGCGTCCGGGGGCAGGAGAGGGTTGAGAAGCCTTACGAGCCGAGGGCGGCACGCCCGGCGGGGCCCAGCGCACGACCAGCGCGGCGAAGTCGGCCCCGGCCCCGATTTGCTCTAACCCCGCCAGCGCCTCCTCTACCTCGACACGGCGCAGCACATGGGCAAGGCCGGCGTCAGCGGTCTCCTGAATCAAGGTGGGCGAGGCCAGCAGCAACGTGTCGCCAATCGCGACGAAGGTGTGGTAGAGACGTACGTGGGTTAACGGCCCCATCCCCAGGTGTGGCAGCTCTTCATCGCGGAAGCGTGCGAGGTGATCTTCGCCAAGGACGCACGGCTGAGCGGGGCCAGCCTGGAGGATAAACAAGTCATCGCCGTGCAGAACGGCGCAGGCGAGGCTGCCGTGGCACCGGTCGGAGGGATCGGAGCGCAAGTTGGAGCGGAACAGATAACGACTGGCGGCAGCCGCTGCCTGGCGCAGCGCAGCCGTGATACTGCCTGTGGTAGACCAATATGTCTGGGCCACCACCTCGCGCAGTTCCCGGTAGAGGTGTGGCGATGCCGGACCGGTCAGGTCCAGCAGGATGAAGAGACGTTCCCCTTCCCTACCCCGGGCCGCTCGTGGCGGGGGAGTCAGGCTGGCAGTACAGGGCGTGGCGTCCAGACGCACGCCACCGGCGACACGTAGTGTGCCGACGATGGGCTCAATCTGAGGGGTAGCAGGGTTGGTCGAGTTCATCTTGCTTTGTGAAGACTTAGCAGTCGCCAGAGAATGACTTGTATCCTTTGGGACGCAAAGCATGCTCTAACTCGCCTGATATAATCCTGTCCAGCACGGGACAAACATCGGGATGCGAGAAGCGCAAATGTACTTGTTTACCACCTATGGCTGGCGATTGAAATCGCGCCTGTGGAGCGCCTGCAGCGCTGGCTGTCCGCCTGCGCGGACAGTTGGGCCATCGCCTGCGCAGGCGGGCGAGCGGCGCGAAGCGCCCTTGAGCCGCAGACTTCAATCCGGCTTTGAGGCAAGTGATGGCTTGCCGAGTTGTCGGATTTGGTTGATAGCCTCCAGTACGGGGGATGAACGGCGAGGTCAGGCGGTCATTGATCGCCAAAACCTTGCAACTGTGTGTCCATCCAGGTGAGATGATACACCGAATCGGCGAAAACATCAACTCCTGGTCTCCAGGCTTTGACGCGAGCTCAGCCGGGCGGTGGATGGGGGAGAGCGCTGCCTCACTGCGGGCGATGCTTCGACAAGCTCAGCACAGGCTGGTTATCAAACG
This sequence comes from Anaerolineae bacterium, assembly GCA_046760785.1. Classification (GTDB taxonomy): domain Bacteria; phylum Chloroflexota; class Anaerolineae; order B4-G1; family B4-G1; genus JBHIET01. The sequence continues at coordinate 12,594 of JBHIET010000049.1, forward strand.
TGGGGAGCAGGGGCAGAAGGGTGTCATCTCCGAGCCATATGTACGTGCCGTCGTGGACGGCCTGCCCAACGCAAACAAGAAACTTCCCGGCGCATCAGGCAACCGAGGAGCTTTGAGGTTGGTCTTGCGGCTACACCCGCAGATAGACTCTCCACTCCTCCGGCACCTCCCCGGTGACGACCAAGTAGTTGGTGCGAGGTGTCTTAGGCTGTTTTTCGCACCCCTGGAAATCGTAACAGTGATTGTACAGATCATAGCTGAATCGCCCCTTCGATACGCCGCTTCGCGGCACTCAGGACGACTGGCCTGATTTAGCTGCTAGCGGAGTGCGAAATCTAGGCTTAGGCTCCCATCGGAGGCGCATCCCTGCCTCGTGGGGCGCGCGGTCGGCCTTGCGATGGTTGCACCAGCGGCAGGCGCAGGCTGTGTTGCCCCAGGCGTTGCCCCCGCCCTGGCTGCGGGGAATCAGGTGGTCCACGCTGAAATCGGCACGGGCGAGAACTCGACCATGACGCCAATCCCCGACGCGAGCGCCACAGTACACGCAGGTATACCTGTCGCGGGTCAGGACGATGCCATCCATCCCCTCGGCCACGCCTCGCATCAGCAAGCCAATCGCCTTTCGGGGCGAGACGATCCGAAGCGGCTCGTATGAACCGTTGAGTAGCAAAACACTCGTTGTCATCATAGTGCAAACGCCTCTTGAGCTACGCTCGCTGCAGGCCGGTGCGCTGTCTCAGTCGCGGGTCTCGCTTCCCCGAACATTCCCGGCTGCCTCAAAGCCTGCTGCCAACGCTTTCAGGTTGATCTCCTCCGTCCCTCGCGGAGCACGATCTCGTATCGCCGCCTCCAATGCCTCACGGGATACGATCTTGGTCAACCCAGCTAATACTCCCAGGCCGACTACGTTGGCGGCGATTTCACGCCCAATCGTCTCCCGCGCAATCGTCGTCATCGGCACACGTACTGCCTCCGTCGTTGGAGCACGGCTGACGTGACAAGCATCCAAAATCAGTAACCCGTTTCTGCGCATCTGCCTGCCGTATTTGTCACATGCCTCCTGGCTCATGCAAAGCGTGACGTCGGGCTGGAGCACCTTGGGGTAGTAAATCTCCCCATCGGAGATTACCACCTCTGCCCGGCTGGCTCCCCCCCGTGCCTCCGGCCCATACGACTGGGTCTGGACCGTGTTCTTGCCATCCCGGATCGCTGCCTCGGCCAGTAGGATACCCGCCAGAATGACGCCCTGCCCGCCGGTACCGGCCAGTCGTACCTCGTACCGTTTCGTCATCAGGCCACCTCCGCCTGTGCTCGCTCGATGATCTGATCATAGAGCCTTGTGTACTCTGGGATGTCTCGATCTACAAACACGCCGCGTATGATCTTACCTTGCTTTTCTTCCTCGCTCATCTTCCTGGCACGCTTGAGTGTAATGCCCTGCTCTTTGAGACGACGCATCATATCGGGGGCAGTGCCCCAGCGATTCAGCCGGCCCAATGTCGTGTGGCAGTAACTCATCGCCTCGACCACCGAGAACCCATCTTTGGCGATAGCCTGGGCGATATACTTCTCTAGCTCCTGCACGTGGTAGACGGTGCTGCGGGCGACGAAGGCGGCCCGGGCTGCTACCGCCAACTCGGCGATGGGGAAGGGTTGTTCAATGTGACCGTATGGAGCAGTCGTTGCGTACACGCCGGTGGGTGTCGTGGGTGAGTATTGGCCGCCGGTCATCCCATAGACGGAGTTGTTGACCACGATGGCGGTCAGCCCGATGTTCCGCCGGGCGGCGTGAATGAAGTGGTTGCCACCGATGGCCAGCGCGTCGCCGTCGCCCATCACCACGATCACCTTCATCTCCGGGCGTACCATCTTCAGCCCGGTGGCGAAGGCCAGCGCCCGGCCGTGTGTGGTGTGCATCGTGTTGAAGTCCACGTAGACCGACATTCGCCCTGTGCAGCCGATGCCGGAGATCATCGCTACGTCGTCCTTGTCCAGTTGCAGCTTGTCCACCGCCCGGATGATGGCTCCCAGGACGATGCCGATGCCGCAGCCAGCGCACCAGACGTTAGGAAATTTCTTGTGGTGACGCAGGTAGCGCTTGTGTACTCTCGATTCGTGTGGTTGCTTCATCTCGCCCATTCCCATTCCTCGATGGCGGTCAGTATCTCCGCCGGCTTGATCATCTCGCCATCCGCCCGGTTGACCCGGCGCACTTTGTCTCGTCCAAGCACTCGCTCTACCTCCAGCACCAATTGCCCCAGATTCATCTCTGGGACTACGACGTAACGGGCCTGAGCGGCAGCGTGCTCCACGACTTCCTCGGCGAAAGGCCATAAGGTCTTGAGTTTGAGGAGGCCGACCTTGCGCCCGCGCTCTCGTGCTATCTCGATGGCGTGACGGGCGGAACGGGCCGTTGCTCCGTAGGCGACGACTATCACCTCGGCATCCTCGATGCCATCTTCGTCGTAGAGCAGGATGTCAGAAAGGCTGCGATCTATCTTGCGGAAGATGCGTTCCAGCCAGGGATGGATCTCGTCCAGCCGGGCGGTCGGATACCCCCGCTCGTCGTGGTGCAGGCCGGTGACGTGGTAACGGTAGCCTTCGCCGAAGGGCACCAATGGCGGCACGTCGCTGGGAAAGTTCTCGTAGGGCTTGTACCACTCCGGTGGCACCGTCGTGCCCAACCTCTCCACCTGCTCGATGGCATCTGGCTCGGGTGAGACAACACGCTCTCGCATGTGACCTATCACCTCATCCATCAGCAGGATCACCGGCGTGCAGTATTTTTCGGAGAAATAGAACGCCTTGACCGTCAGGTCGAACGTCTCGCGGACGGATGATGGCGATAGGGCGATGATGGGGTGATCGCCGTGGGTGCCCCAACGGGCCTGCATCACGTCTCCCTGTGAGGGGCTGGTGGGGCGACCGGTGGAGGGCCCCAGTCGCTGCACGTTCACGATGACGCAGGGGATTTCGGCCATCGCGGCGTAACCGATGTTCTCCTGCATCAGGCTAAAGCCGGGGCCGGAGGTGGCGGTCATCGCCTTGGCTCCGCCCACCGACGCGCCGATGACCGCAGCGATGGAGCCGATCTCGTCCTCCATCTGGATGAACTTGCCGCCCACCTGGGGCAGCCGCCGGGATAGCACCTCGGCGATCTCGGTGGCCGGCGTGATGGGGTAGCCGGCAAAGAAGCGGCAGCCGGCCGCGATGGCTCCCTCAGCGCAGGCTTCGTCACCCTGCATAAGTACTCGCTCCAGCCCCCCTGATGCAGAGGGAAGTCTCTTTGCAGTTGGTTTCGCTGTCATTCTGTCTCCTCTTTCTCTGGCTCGATGTCCGCCACGAAGATGGCGAAGTCCGGGCAGTGCAACTCGCACCAACGACAGGCAGTGCACTTTTCCGGATGGGCTACGATGACCCGGCCGTCGTCCCCTTGCTCCAGCACCTTGGCCGGGCAGAACTCGACGCACAGCCCACATCCCTTACACCAGTTCGGAAAGACGGTCACGCGGCCACGCGGCAGCCTCTGTCTCGGTTTAGGCTTGGGTTTAGGCGCTTTCTCTTCTGTAACTTCTGCATCCCCCGCACTCACTCGTTTATTTGACCTCCTTCAGATATGCCGTCATTATCCTACAAAGCCCAGTTTTTGCCAGTTATCCCTTCCCGTCCAACACCACCCGCACGCTGTTGCTGTGGCAGGCCGGGCACATGCGCTCCTCTCCGGCGGAGAGATCGAACGTAACCTCCCACTCGTTGCCGCAACGGTAGCAGACCATTTTAGCCGGGGTCGGCTCCTTCAGCTTCCACACCTTGCTGGTGAGGGGCGTTTTCTTGTCTTGAAGCGCCTCTTTCGTCTCCTCCACCTCCTCCGCAGTCACAGCGGCGCGCAGCTCCTCGATCTCCCCCATAATCCTGGCCCACTTTTGCCCCTCGGCCGCGCTGCACCAATCGAGTTGCAGCCGCTCCGGGCGGAGGCCGTGTTTCTCCAGCCCCTCCCACAGCGCGTCCACGCGGCGCACGGTGTTCCGGTTGGCGTTGATATAGTGACAATCGGCGTAGTGGCAGCCGGAGACCAGTACCAGAGGTGCACCCTTGCGAAAGGCGTACCACACGAAATCGGGGTTGACCCGGCCGGAGCACATGGTGCGGATGAGACGGGCGTTGGGGGGATACTGAAGGCGCGACGTGCCGGCGGTGTCGGCCCCGGCGTAGGAGCACCAGTTACAGGCAAAGGTGAGAATTTTATCCAGCGGATCCTCCTCTAGGATGGCGTCGATCATGGCATAGATCTGCTGGTCGGTAAAGTGACGCATAGTGATGGCGTCGAAGGGGCACTCGGCGGCGCAGGTGCCGCACCCGGCGCAGGCCGCGCTGACGACCTGCGCTACCTGCTTCTTCTCCCAGAGAATGGCGGAGAAGGGACACACGCTCGCGCAGCGGCCGCATTTCTTACACAGGTCCGGGTCTACTACGGCGGTGATCGCCTCCACTTCGATCTGGGGCGCGTTGAGCAGAATCTCGGCCCGGGCGGCGGCTGCGCTGGCCTGCGTCACCGAGTCCTTGACGTCCTTGGGCGCTTCGGCGCACCCGGCGATGTAGACTCCCTTGGTCGGGCTATCCACCGGCTTGAGCTTGGGGTGCGCTTCCATCAGGAAGCCGTCGCCCGTGCGAGAAAGGGTCAAAAGCTGGCGCACCAAATCGGTCTCCTTGCGGGGGACGGTCCCCACCGAGAGCACCAGCAGGTCGAACTCGTGCTCCTCCAGTCTGCCGTCGGTGGTGTTTTCCACGTAGACCTTGAGATTCCCGGTCGCGGGGTCCTCCTCCACCTCGCCCGGCAGTCCGCGGACGTAGCGCACGCCTTCTCCCTTGGAGCGCATGTACAGGTCCTCGAACCCCTTGCCGAAGGCACGGATGTCTATGTAAAAGACGGAGATGTCCGTATCGGGGTAGTGGTCCTTGAGCAAGAGGCTGTCTTTGACGGTGTTCATACAACAGATGTTGGAGCAATAGGGATTGCCCCGCTGTCCGTCGGGGTTCAGCTCTGAAAGCGCAATGCGGGAGCCTACGCACTGCACGAAGCCGATGCGCCTGGGTTGCGTCCGATCCGATGGGCGCACAAAGTGCCCTTCCGTCGGACCGCCGGCCGAAATCAGCCGCTCGAACTCGAGGCTGGTGATGACGTTTTCGTAGCTGGTGTAGCCGTACTCGTCCAGCGGGGTGGGGTCGTAGACTTCCATGCCGGTGGCGACGATGATCGCGCCCACATCCAGTTCGACGATCTCGTCTTGCATGTCGAAGTTGATGCATTTCTTGTCGCACGCCTCCAGGCACTTGCCGCAGGCGATGGGATTGTGGCCCATACACTCGTCGGCGTTGACGATGTAGGCCGAGGGGACGGCCTGGGGGAAAGGGATGTAGATCGCCCTGCGGGTCGAGAGACCGGCCTGGAACTCGTCCGGTTTGACGATGGGGCAGACGGGGACGCAGTCGCCGCAAGCGGTGCACTCGTTCTCGTCCACGTAACGGGCCTTCTTGCGCACCCGCACTTTGAAGTTGCCCACGTAGCCGGAGATGTCCTCGACCTCGCTGTAGGCCATCAGGGTGATGTTGGGATGCCGACCGACATCCATCATCTTGGGGCCGAGGATTCATATACTACAGTCCATCGTGGGGTAGGTTTTGTCCAGCCGGGCCATAATCCCGCCGATGGATGGTTCCTTCTCCACCAGGTAGACCTTGTGCCCGGCATCGGCCAGGTCGAGCGCGGCCTGGATTCCGGCCACGCCGCCGCCGATGACCAACGCCGCGTCGGTGACGGGCAGATGTTCCTCGTCCTGGGCATAGAGCCAGCGGGCGCGGGCCACTGCTGCCTTGACGATGTCTTGAGCTTTGCGCGTGGCCGCCTCCCGGTCCTGGAGATGCACCCAGGAGCAGTGCTCGCGGATGTTGGCCATCTCGAACAGGTAGGGGTTCAGCCCTGCTTCACCGACGCAGTTGCGGAAGGTCGGCTCGTGCAGCCGGGGGGAGCATGAGGCCACCACCACACGGTTGAGGTTGTGTTCCACAATCGCCCGCTTGATCTCCTGCTGGCCAGGGTCGGCGCAGGTGTAGCGGTTGCCGATAGCCACGACCACATCGGGCAGTGTCTCGGCGTATTCCCGCACCGCTTCCGTATCCAGGCTGCCGGCGATGTTCAGGCCGCAGTCGCAGACGAAAACGCCGATGCGTAGGTCATTGTTGGGCAAAATATCACCTCCTCACATTACGAACCACAGAGGCACAGAATACACAGAGGATTTTGAAACTTAGCCTGTTTTTCGCACCCCTGGAAATCGTAACAGTGATTGTACAGATCATAGCTGAATCGCATCCTGAGTAGGCCGAAGGTCGTATCGAAGGGGCGATTTAGCGGCCCGTCGCCCTTCGATACGCCGCTTCGCGGCACTCAGGACGACTGGCCTGATTTAGCTGCTAGCGGAGTGCGAAATCTAGGCTTAGAATTCCTGGGCCTCTGTGGTTTGATCTACAGCACCATCCGCTTGATGCCATTCTTTAGCACTGGCACGTTAAAGTTGATGAGTAAACCAACTCGACAGCCAGTAAGCTTCAAGTAGGTCAACAACTGCGCCTCGTGTATGGGGTGGATTCTCTCCACTGCCTTCAACTCTACGACAACTTTGCCAGCCACAAGGAAATCGAGACGATATCCGCAGTCCAGTTGTAGACCTTTATAATCAATGGGCAGGGGCATCTCCCGTTCAAAGGGAAGACCTCGCAGAGACAGCTCTTGGGCTAGACATGCCTGGTATGCAGACTCCAACAGGCCAGGGCCGAGTGCACGGTGAACCTCAATCGCTGCGCCAATGATTCGACCTGTCAATTCCTTTTCGTAGTACACTGTTGATCTCCCATCAAACCACAGAGGCATTGAAAAACGCAAGTCTGGATATCGAATTTTCCTAACCTGGACAAGCCGGAGCCAAAAAGGGATTTTCACCACGGAGACACAGAGGACACAGAGAAAAGCCATAAAAACTTTGTGCACTCCGTGTCTCTGTGGTGAATTTCCTTGCTCTCTGTACAAGAATCATGTCGGTAAGGTACTAAACAAACTCTGTACTCTCTGTGTCTCTGTGGTGAGAACCCTCCAGATGCATCGCCAGCTCTCCAATCTGTTCCAGAATCAGGTCGGGACGCTCCGGCGCGAAACGGGCTGCCGGACTGTAGCCGGTCAGGACGGCCACCGTCCGCGCTCCCACTGCCCGGCCGGCGCGTATGTCCATCGGGTGGTCGCCGACCATCAGCGCCCGGTGGGGTTCGACTTGTAGCAACCTCAGCGCGGCCAGCAAATGGGCCGGGTCGGGCTTGACCACAGCAACGTCGTCACGGGTCAGCAGTGCGTCGTAAGGCAGCCTGTTGCGACTCAGGATGTGCTCCACCGCCGCCCGACAGTTGCGGGTGACGATGCCGATCTTGATCCCCCGTGCGCGCAGTTTTCCCAGCAACCCGGTCACGCCGGGATGCACCTCGGCGGTCTCGGCTGCCTCCATCTCGATGGCGACTATAGCGGCTTCGGCGTCCCGCCGGAACGCTTCCGCTAGCACTTCTCCTCCGTCTCGCGCGGTGAGAGCCTGCACACACTCCTCGATCAATTCCAGCGTGTAGCGGGACGCCTTGCCGTCCGCCGAGAGACCGTACCGGGGCAACAGAGCCTCTACGTCCGCCCGCATCCGGGCAAAGTCAATGTTCAAATGTACCAGCGTGCCGTCGAAGTCGAACAGCACCGCCTCGATGTCCTCAAAATCAAGCCCGGACTCCATCACCGATTTGCCAACTCACTCCCGATTCGCTCACTCGCCGACTCGCTCATTCGCTCACTCGCTTCATCAACTTGCGCGGCTTGACCCGATTCAGCTTGATCCCCACATCCTCCGGTGAAAACCCCATCGCCAGGCCGAGCACCTGGGGATAGTAGAGCACCGGCAGCTTGTACTCCACCTCGTAGAGTTTCTCCACGCGGCGCTGATTCGCCTCGTACATGATGGCGCAGAACGGGCAGATGAGCACCATGGCGTCCGCCTGGGCGGCGGTGACGTGGTCCAACTTTTGCTTGGTCATCAACAACGCGGTATCACTGTCGAAACCGAGAATACCGCCGCCACAACATTGAGGTTCATCCTCGTAGCGCACCACCCGCGCGCCGGTGGCCTCGATGAGGCGATCCAGGCTTTGGGGATTCTCCGGGTCGTCGAACCCGTCGAACAGGTGGGAGGGTTTGAGATAGTGGCAGCCGTAGTGCGGCGCAAAGCCAAAGTCGGCCAGGCTGACCGTCACCTCCTCCTGCAGCCGTTCGACGCCAATCTCTTCATAGAGAACACGGGTGAAATGGCGCACGCGCACTGTGCCTTTGTAGGTGCGCCCCAGGTCGGCCAAATGCTCGTTGGCCCAGGCGAGTAGTTCCCCGTCTTTTTCGAGGCGGTGATTGGCCTCGGTCAGCGTGCCGGTGCAGGCGCTACAGAGGGTCAGCACGTCCAGTCCCTGTTCCTCGGCCAGGGCCAGGTTGCGGGCCGACATCAGCAACCCCGCCTTCCAGTCCAACGGTTTGGCCGGAAACCCGCAACAGGAAAAGCCGTCCACGTCCACCAGTTCGATGCCCATCCTCTTGGCGACCTTGCGGGCAGCTATTTCGTAATTCAGCGCTCGTACCGGCACGGTACAGCCCAAATACAATGCGAACCTGGACATCACGGTTTTCCCCCTGTGCCTGCCTTGCGCCGCCTCGCCGATTCGTCGCCTCGCAGGATTTGGCCCACCTCCGCCGCGCCTGTCTGCTCCTGGATGGGGGGCAGGCCGTACTCCGCGCGGCGCTCGTTTTCGTAGTCTTCGATTTCGTAGAGTCGGCCGTGCTCCCGCAGCTTCTCCAATTGCGTCTCGAAGGTCTGGGGGACGTGCCCTTCCCGCACGGCGATGTTGCGGACAGCGTTCATCAGCTCCGGGATGCGCACGTCCTGCGGGCAGCGCTCATAGCAGGTGTAGCAGACGGAGCAGAGCCAGACGAACTCGCTGGTGAGCACCTGCTCGCGCATGCCCAGCAGCGCCATGTGGATGATGCGACGCGGGTTGTATTTGTCGGTGACGCCGGCGACCGGGCAGCCGGCAGTGCAGGTGGAGCAGGAGAAACAGCGCCGGATGTGCTCCCCTCCCGGCTCGGCTCCGATCTCGTCCCGGAAGTGAGGGTCGAAGGTACCGGCGTCTATGATAAGCTCATTTTTTCTATCCATTTGCCTGTTGAATGGACCTCCCGACACCTCATCGGGAGCCGAACTGGTTCTACGGTCGCAAGGCCGGCCCCGGTTTTTACTTATCCGTACTGCCACAGAATTGGATGTTTAGGGCTCTCAGCCCTCGTCCCCGAGGGCGTCGCAAGCGAGAGCCTCTTATCCCGACCGCTTATTTGCCGCCTGGGGCGCCCCCGCGACGGGGGCTGGGAGCAGCGTCTGGGTAGCTACGGCCATATATCCGGTCTTCGTTGCCCGCTGCGCCAGTGCGATTGCTCCCATCACCCCGGCTCGGTTCCCCAGCTCCGGCGGTGTGATGTAATCGTCAATTCGCCGCCGACCATCCCGCCCCCGCCGATCCACGTGCCGATGGTCAGGTAGACGAAGGTGTCCAGGCCCTGGGCAACGCCCCAGTGCTGTTCGCCCAGCGCCGCCGCGTTCACGTCGGTATCAAAGCCCACCTCCACGCCCAGCGCCTCGCGGATCGGCCCGGCAAAGTCGGTGTGCGCCCAGCCGGGTTTGGGGGTGGTGGTGATGTAGCCAAAAGTGGGCGAATCCGGGTTCGGGTCCAGCGGGCCAAAAGAGGCAATGCCGATGGCCGCCAAAGGCTCCTGTTGCCGGAAGAACTCGACCGCCCGGCCAATGGTCTCTGCCGGCGTGGTGGTGGGGAAGCGCACCTCCGCCCGCACGTCGTCGGGGCCGCTGCCTACCGCGCAGACGAATTTCGTGCCGCCTCCTTCAATCCCTCCCCAAACTGGCATTGTGCGTCTTTCCTCAAGCAGGCCCCAGCGCCCGCACCAGCAGCCCCGTCAAATCCTCCAGGGTCACGTTGATCTCATCCCCCGTGTCTCGCAGCGCGCAGGTGAGGTGGATGCGGCACTTGGGACAGGCGGTGATCATCCGCGCCGCGCCGGTATTCTGGGCCTGGCGCAGCCGGGTGATCTGAATCCCCTTGGCGCACTGCCCGCAGTTGACCCAACCGGTGGAGCCGCAGCAGAGGGATTGGGCGCGGTTCTTGTGCATTTCTACCAACTCGGCGCCGGTGGCTTTGATTAGCGTCCGCGGCTCCTCATAGATACCCTGGTAGCGCCCCAACCGGCACGGGTCGTGGTAGGTGACGGTCTCGGTCAAGGCTCCCAGCTCAAGCTCGTTCAGGTGCCCGGCCAGCAGTTCGGTGAGGTGGACTGTCTCGAAAGGCAACGGCCCGACATAGCGGGGATAGTTGCTGCGGAAACTGTTGTAACATTCCGGGCAAGCAAAGATCACCCGCTTGGCCCCGCTCGCGGCGATGATACGCACGTTGAGTTCGGCCAGCTTGCGGAAGCCCTCCTCGTCACCGTTGAGCAGCAGGTCGGCCCCGCAGCAGCGCTCGTCGTCGCTGACCGTCGGCGTGATGCCCAGTTTGTTCAGCAACCGCACCGTGTTGCGGGCCGCGTCGGTGGAGACGACGCCCAAATCGGCAAAGATGACGTCGAAATAGGGCAGGCAGCCGACGAAATAGAAATCGCCTCCCTGGGTCGCCGTTCGTAAATCGTCTGTCAGCCAACCGGTGCGGTTCTGCTTCACCGGCGCGGTCATGATCCCCATCAGTTGCTGCATCACCGCGTTGTGGGCGTAGGTACCTTCCTTGTTCGCCTTACGCGCCTCGACGCGGGCGGCGACGACGAAGGCCGGATAGTCCACATCCGATGGGCAGCGGGTGGTGCACATGCGGCAGGTCAGGCACGACCAGAGGTGACGGTTGTCCATCAAATCCTGCGGGCGGCCGGCCAGCACCCGCTCGATGGTGGAGCGCGGCGAATAGGTCACGTTCACCCGCGAGACGGGGCAACTGCCGGTGCATTTGCCGCAGTCGAGGCAGTAGGTGGCTCTGGCGCGGTGGAGGATTTCTTCAAAGCTCATAGACGATTCCTGTTGACAGGGTGAATATCCTGTGGTAAAATTCAATCAAATCGGGGGGCCTGGTGATCCCTATCCTTGACCGGACGGTGTAGCCAGGCTGCGAGCGTCCTGATACAGACGCCCTCCCGGTTTCTTTTTTGTTCAGCACAAATTCAACAACTCCCCGGCAGTTATTCTCTTTCCAGGTTCGCGCGCTTTCCTGAATGTCACCAGGGCCATTTTATGAGCCTGCGATTTCTTCCCCACATATCCTTCGTACTCGACATCAATTATCACTGTCGCGATGTCATCGAGGTGACCTTCCAGAAGCAAGAATAGAGCAGCGGCAAACATACTTGCCGCTCTGGTCCACCTCTACGCGCATGCTTGTCACGCCGTGCCCAGCGGACTTGGCCCCAAAGCCTGAATCTGCTCGGTGAACTCGGTCATGATGCGGGCGAAGCGGGCACCCTCGGCGGCCGAGATCCACTCCAGCCGCAGCCGCTCGCTCTCGATGCCCAGCAGCTTCAACAGCCGCCCAGTTTTATCCACCGTGGCAACGGCGTTCTCGTTTCCAGAGATGTAGTGACAGTCGCCGGGATGGCAGCCGGTGATGAGCACCCCATCGGCCCCCAGGCGGAACGATTCAAGGATGAAGCCGGGCTGCACGCGCCCGGAACACATCACCCGGATGACCCGCGTCGTGGGGGGGTACTGCATGCGGCTGACGCCGGCCAAATCCGCCCCGGCGTAGGAACACCAGTTACAGGCGAAGACGACAATGCGTGGCTGGAATTCGGTCATAGTTGACGGCAAAGCTGATCCGCTGCGCCGAATTTGCAAAGATGCCTCATTGGGCGAGACCACCGACAAATGCAAAAGCAATGCTGTTTTCGCGCGGTAGAGTAGGCGGCCAGCGAGTTACCCAAACGGGCACTTTTCCAACCG
>JBHIET010000050.1:0-24442 GCA_046760785.1 Anaerolineae bacterium
TGTTCACGGCGGCGTCGGAGCGCACCGGCTGAAGCGCCGGCATATCCGCACCGGCCTGAAGAGCCGGCATATCCGCCTGAAGAGCCGGTGCTGGATCGCGTCCAGCGCCGCCTGTTTACGGCGGCGCGGCCCACCCAGCCCTGTTCACGGCGGCGCCGGAGCGCACCGGCTGAAGCGCCGACATATCCGCACCGGCCTGAAGAGCCGGTGCTGGATCACTTCCGGCCCCGCCTGTTCACGGCGGCGCGGCCCACCCAGCCCTGTTCACGGCGGGGTACCAGGAAAATAATAATGACGACCGGCGATAACGAGTGAGCGGGTGGCGCTGGACAAACTGGCCTCTTGGTGGCATAATACCCTCCCGCAGGTTGCAACTGATCGCTCTGCAGACTCGAATAGCTCGATAAAAACCCATGCGTCTCTGCGGTGCGCTACAGATGCGGTAAACAAGTACACCCATGCAAAACTGTGGGAGGATGAGCAGTAACGGTGCAACGCACTTCCAAAGTGCGTCGCCCCTCAAACTACTGGAGGTGCATCTTGAGAGAGCTAACCGATCTGGCATTGGATACGGCGCAGATGCGCGGCGCGACCTACGCCGACGTGCGTATCGTCGAGCGTCGAGAGCAGAACATCAGCGTCAAGAACGGCGTGGTTGAATCATTGAGCGAGGTCGAGGACCACGGCTTCGGCGTGCGCGTCATCGCCGAGGGAGCCTGGGGCTTCGCCTCCAGCGCCGTCCTCAGCAAGGAGGAGGTGGAGCGGGTGGCGGCGCTGGCGGTGGAGATCGCCCGCGCCAGCGCACTTGCCCGGCGGAAACCGGTGGAGATCGGCCCGCCTGTGACCAGCACCGGCACTTACCGCACCCCGGTCCAGATTGACCCCTTCAGCGTGCCGGTCGAGGACAAAATTGCTCTGCTGCTGGAGGCCGACCGTGGCATGCACCGGGTGGCTGGGGTCAAAGTCGCCCAAGGCACCCTGGCCTGCCAGCGGGAACGCAAGACGTTCGCCAACACAGAGGGCGCGTTCACCGAGCAGGAGATCATCGAATCTGGTGGGGGCATCGTCGCGCTGGCCGTGGGGGATGGGGAGGTACAGCAACGCTCCTATCCCAACTCCTTCGGGCGCGACCAGCGCACGGTCGGCTGGGAATACATCCAGCAGGTGGACTTCCCCGGTCACGCCGAGCGGGTCGGTAGCGAAGCGGTGGCGCTCTTGACCGCCGACTCCTGCCCCAGCACGGCGACCACGCTCATCCTCGGCCCCACCCAGTTGGCGCTGCAGATTCACGAATCGTGTGGCCATCCGACTGAGTTGGACCGCGTCTTCGGCACCGAGGCGGCCTACGCCGGCACCAGTTTCCTCACGCCCGATAAGCTCGACACCCTGCGCTACGGCTCACCCGTGGTCAACCTCACCGCCGACGCTACGCTCCCCGGTGGCCTGGGCACCTTCGGCTGGGACGACGAGGGAGTGCCGGCACAACGGGTCGCATTGGTGCGGGAGGGGCTGTTTGTGGGCTACCTGACCTCGCGGGAGACGGCAGCGCAACTGGCGCGGCTTAAGGGCTGGGACGCCGCCGAGGTCCGCTCCGGTGGCGCGATGCGTGCTTCGGGATGGAATCGCATCCCCATCATCCGTATGACCAACGTCTCCATCGAGCCGGGCGAGTGGACCTTCGACGATCTGATCGCCGACACAGACGACGGCATCTACATGGAAATGAACCGCAGTTGGTCCATTGACGACAAACGGCTCAACTTCCAGTTCGGCACCGAGATCGGCTACGAGATCAAGGGGGGCAAGCTGGGCCGCATGCTGAAGAACTGCACCTACACGGGGATGACACCCCAGTTCTGGGGCTCGTGCGATGCAGTCTGCAACAAGGACCACTGGGGAGTGTGGGGTACGCCCAACTGCGGCAAAGGGCAGCCCGGTCAGATCGCCCACACTGGCCACGGGGCAGCACCGGCCCGCTTCCGCAACGTGCGGGTGGGAGTGATGAAATGACCAATAACAAGTTAAAGGAGAGAAGTGTCCGAAGATTTGCGAACGATCCGCAAACAGAAGATGATGAGTGTCAACCAACTGGCCTCGAAGTCTGGCATCTCCATCGCTACACTCATCCAGTATGAGAAAGGAGAACAGGAGATTCCCCCCAGAGACCTGGCCCGGTTGGCCAAGGCGCTCTACGTGGATGAGTGGGACATCAACCCCCGCTCGACCCCGCCACCAGGCGAGGGGCGGCCCGCCAAACCTCCACGCCCGGCGAAGGAGCCGCCGGAGGAAAAGAGACTTCGGCCCAAGTCTCCGCCGGCGCGGGACTCACAGATCGCGCACCTGCTGACGCTGGCGGCCCGCTTCGACGTAGACCGGGCCGCGCTGGAGACGGAGATCGGCAAGCCGTTGGAGGAGCTGACACAGAGGGAAGCCCGCTTCTGGAATGGCCGTTACATGCGTCGCATTGCCGAGGAGCGACCGCCGAAGAAAACCATTGACCGCAAACGGGCCTACCTGCCTGAAGGGGTTGACGGCTTCGAGATGGCCTACCTCCAAGAGCAGCAAAAAGCCAACGCGCTGCTCCACTTCACCCTCTTCGACGGCCAGACCTTCGAGGGGGCGGTGGTCGGCTTCAGTCCCTACCAAATCATCATCTGTGAGCCTGGCGGGGACGAGGTCACGCTCAATAAACTCGCCATCGCCTACTACCGCAAGGCCGGGGGTGCGGCATGAGCCTGGGCGACGAACTGCGCTACCTGCGGGCGTTCCACGGCGGCGGCAACCTGATGGAGATAGAGGGCGAAATTGGTCTCAAGCCCGGCACGCTGCGCTATATGGAGCAACGCTACCGCCGCGTGGGTGAGGATGACGAGGTGTTGGCGAAGATCGCTGCCTACTACGGCGCTTCACTTGAGAAGCTGCAGTGGCATCGGGAGCGATATCGCAAGGCGCTCAGTGCCTACCTGCACCATACGATGGAATCCGAAACGACCGCCCGTTTCGAGCTGCGCACCGGCGAGACGCTGACCGGGCGGGTGTGTTGGTGGGACCTGGGCGCCTTCGGGTTGGAGCCTGAGGATGGCGGGTCGCTCATCATAGTGCAGCGCCACGCCGTGCTGGATTGGCCGGGGGCTACAAGTCAACAGTGATCAAAGGAGCAAATCAAACATGATTGGGCGTTCACAAACAGAGACGCTGCTGAAACGAGTGCTTTCACTCTCCTCAGCCGACGAAACCGAGGTAGTGTTGCTGGGATTGGAGGCGCAACTGACCCGCTTCGCCAACAACACCATCCACCAGAACGTAGCCGAGACCAACCGCTACGTGGTGGTGCGTGCTGCGCTGGGGCGGCGCGTGGGCGTAGGGGTGACGAACGACCTGACCGACGCCGGGCTAGAGCGAGCGGTCGAGACCGCCATCGCTGTCGCTAAACTTCAGGTGGAGAATCCCGACTTCCCCGGCTTGCCAGACCCCGTCGGCGTGCCGGAGGCCACTGCTTTCGACGAGGGTACCGCCTGGTGCGGCCCCGCCGAGCGGGCGCGGGACGTGAGCGTGGTCTGCCGGCAGGCGGAGAAGGCAGGCTGCATCGCTGCCGGGGCTTTTCGCACCGCCGTCCACGAGTGGGCTGTTGCCAACAGCCACGGCCTCTTCGCCTATCACCCGGCCACGGAGGCCGACGTGACGACGGTGATGATGACCGACGACAGTTCGGGTTTCAGTGCCGACGCCTCGTGGAAGGTGGCGGACGTGGACGTCGTCGCGCGGGGCGAGGAGGCTATCAACAAAGCACTGCGCAGCCGCAACCCGCAGCCGCTAGAGCCGGGTGTATACCCGGTCGTGCTGGAGCCATACGCCACCCACGATCTGCTCGCGACGCTGGCCGTTGCCGCTGGCGCAAATGCCGTTCAAGAGGGAAGGAGTTGGATGAGCGGGCGGCAGGGGGAACAGTTGATGTCGCCACTTATCTCCTTATGGGATGATGGCCGGAACCCGGCTGGCTGGCCCCTGCCCTTCGACTTCGAGGGGATGCCTCGCCAGCGGGTGAACATCGTGCGTGGTGGCGTGGTTGGGGACGTGGTCTACGACCGGACGCGGGCAGCTAAGGACGGGAGAAACTCAACTGGCCACGCGCTGCCGGCCGCCAACCCGTTCAACCCCTGGCTCAACGCCGCCCGGCTTGGCCCTATCCCTCTTCACGCTTTCATGGGCACTGGGGATAGCTCTCTGAAGGAAACAATCGCCGGGACGGAACGGGGCCTTTACGTCACCCGCTTCTGGTACACCCGCACCGTCCATCCGCGCGAGGCGGTGGTGACCGGGATGACCCGCGACGGCACGTTCCTCATCGAGCGCGGCGAACTGACCACGCCGGTGCGCAACCTGCGCTTCACCCAAAGTTACGTCCAGGCGCTGGCGGGGACGGAGGCGGTGGGGCGGAAGGCGCGCCGCATGTGGTCCGACCCGGGCATTCGCAGTGCGCCGGCCCTCAAGCTGGCCGCGTTCCACTTTACGGGAGCGACGGAGTTCTAAACCGCAATCCGCAAGCAATCACCATGAACAACTCCAGAGCTACCGACAACTCCGTCGTCACAGTTACCCTCACCCGCGGCCTGGGTCTCTTCGACGTCACGATGATCGGCGTCGGCGCGATGATCGGCGCGGGCATTTTCGTGCTGACCGGTATCGCGGCAGGGCACGCCGGACCGGCCCTGCTGCTGGCCTTCTTCCTCAATGGCCTGATCACCCTGCTCACGGCCGCCAGTTATGCCGAGTTAGGGGCAGCCTTCCCTGGCGCAGGCGGTAGCTATATGTGGGCACGGGATGGACTCTCTTCCTGCTGGGGCTTCCTCGCCGGGTGGATGTCCTGGTTTGCCCAGGCTATGGCTTGCAGCCTCTACTCGCTGGGCTTTGGCTCCTTCGCCGCTCGGCTCCTGAAGATGATACACGTGTCACCCTTCGGCCTGCCTGAGCACACCCTGGCGGTCATCTTGGCCATCTCGGCCGCAGCTCTCTTCACCTTCATCAACTATCGAGGCGCTTCAGAGACGGGCAAGGTCGGCAACACGCTCACTTTGACCAAGATCGCTATCCTCACCGCCCTGGTTCTCTTTGGCCTGAAGACGCTGACCAGCCGGGCCGACTGGGTCTCCGGGTTCACCCCTTTCCTCCCCCACGGCATCGGCGGCGTGCTCGTGGCGATGGGGCTGACGGCCATTGCCTTTGAGGGGTACGAGATTGTCGCCCAGTCCGGCGAGGAGGTGGTGAGCCCCGATCGCAACGTCCCGCGTGCTATCTTTCTGTCCATCGCTATCGCGGTCTCCATCTACCTCGCCGTCGCCTTCGCATTGCTGGGCGCGATGCAGACGCCCGACGGTTCTCCCACGTGGCAATTCCTGGGCGCCCACGCCGAACAGGCGGTGGTGGAGGCCGCTGATCGGCTGATGCCTTTCGGCACGGTCGTGCTGCTCATCGGCGGTCTGATGTCCACCCTTTCGGCCCTCAACGCGACTCTATACTCTTCATCCCGGGTCTCCTTCGCTATGGGGCGCAATCGGGACCTGCCGGACGTCTTCGGGCAGGTCCACCCGAAACGCCACACCCCCCACTGGGCCATCCTCTTCTCCGGTGCGCTCGTCATCCTGATGGCGGCGCTGTTGCCCATCAAGGACGTGGCCAGCGCAGCCGACATTATGTTCATGCTGCTCTTTGTAATGGTTAACGTCTCCCTCATCACCTTGCGCCTGCGGCGACCCGAGGCGGAACGCCCCTTCAAAGTCACCCTGATGCCTGTACCTCCACTACTGGGGATCGCGTCGCAACTGCTGCTTTCGGTCTACCTGTTCAACCTCAGCCCCATCGCCTGGTACGCCACGTTGATCTGGATCGGGGCAGGAATCGTTTTCTTCGTGGTCTACGCCCGCCGCGCCGAGGCGATGCCGGAGCCGGTGCGCGTCATCCACGAGGAGATCGTCGCCGTGACCGGGTACTCGGTCCTCGTCCCCGTCGCCAACCACTCTCAGGCACGGTTGCTGGGGATCCTCGGCTCGGCAGTGGCAAGGGATCGAGGGGGCGAGGTCTTCGCCCTGCACGTGGTGCGTGTGCCGCGCCAGTTGGGTATCGCCGATGGGCGCTTCTTCCTGCGCCAGGGCAAGCCCATCCTGGAGACCGTGATCGAAGAGGCGCACCAGCGGGACGTGCCAGTGCACACGATGATCCGGCTGGGACGCACCGTCGCCAGTGCCATCCTGGAGACGGCTCGCGAGCGGGGAACCGACCTGATGTTGCTGAGTTGGCCCGGCCATACCGAAACGCCGGAGGCTGCCTTCGGCAGCGTCATTGACCTGGTCGCCAAGAACCCACCCTGTGATCTGGCAGTGATCCGTTTTCGCAAGCGAGAACCGCCTCGTCACATCCTGGTCCCCACAGCCGGTGGTCCCCACGCTGCACTGGCTATCGAGCTGGCCATCTCCCAGGCCCGCCAGTTCAAGGCCGAAAGCGGCGAGGACACGACCGTCACGTTGCTGCACGTTTTGCTGGAGAGCGCTGACGCGGTAGCGATGGCTTGGGCCAACCGGCTGCTGGCCGACGTCGCCAGTCACTACGAGTACCCGCTGGCCCAGAAGGTGGTGCGCGCACCGGACGTGGTAACCGGCATCCTGCAGGAAGCCGAAACCTGCAACCTACTGATGATCGGCACAGCCGGCGGGCGGCTGTTTGAGCAGCGCATCTTTGGCTCCCTCCCGGAACGGGTAGCGCGAGAGACGACCAAGACGGTGATTATGACTAAGCGGTACTGGCAGCTCAAGTCGCTGGTGGGGCGGGTGATGAAGCACCAATGAACGATGGACGGTGAACAACGGCTGTGGCGTGGTGCGTTCGGGTTGATGGCATTGACGTTGGCAGGCGGGCTGGCGTTGATCGTTGCGTTGGCTCTTGGTTGGAACAGTCCCCGCCCTGCTCGCCCTCCAGACTGGCAAGCCTCCGGCTTCCCGATTTGCCTGGGTTCATCCTCAAACGATGACGTAGTGTCGCTGCTGAGCTACTCCAGTAGCGATTTCATCTTGGAAGCAGAAGCAACTCCGCTCTCCGGCCCTGGCTTCAATGGCTACGGCCTGGTCTACCGCGCCCAGGATTCTGCCCACTACTACACCTTCGCCGTCGGCAGCGACGGGTACTACGGAGTCCTGCGGGTGGCGGGGGAGGAGGAGACCCCGCTGGTGGACTGGCAACAGTTCCCCCACGTGCGCCGGGGTCGGCAGGCCAACCGGCTGCGCGTGGCCTGCGCGGGCGCAACCTGCCGCTTCTACGTCAACGACGAGTACGCGGTCACCGTCGAGGACGATACCTGGCTGGCGGGGGACGTGGGACTGTGGGTGCGTGGTTTTGGGGACGAAGACGTGGCGATACAGTTCCTGAACGCGCGCGTGTGGATAAGGAGTGCAGGAGGAGGAGGCTGACATGAGCCGGAAAGACCTGAACTACGCGGTCATCGCTGCCATGCTGCTGAGCGGCCTCTACGTGGCGCTCAGCGGGCTGGTAACCGACCTGTTCGGCCTGCACCAGTTCGCCCTCCACCGCTACGCGGGCTACGTCTGCGCCGCCCTCATCCTGCTGCACCTGGTGCTCAACTGGGCGCGGGTCACGGCCTATCTCAGGCGACGGCTGGGACGGCCGGAGCGCCGGGAGCAAGCGGCAGCCTTGCCGACCAAACGTGCGCCGCTGCTGGACCGGCGCCAGCTTCTCATCTCCGCACTGGCGGCTGCGGGGGGCTTTACGCTGGGGCGGATCTTTCCCGGTCGGCAGTCAGTCGAACTCCCCGACGAGGTCACCGGCGTCGGTGCGCTGTATCACCGGTGGAGCAAGCCGGGCTATTCGCAAGTCCTGGGGGCGGTGCTGGATTGGGGCGATAGGCCGGGCCGCTACAAGACCTACGCCGAGGCCGAACGGATCGCGCTCCCCGACCCCCGAGGCTTTCGGGGACTGAGCCTGGAGGAGGCGGTCGAGACGCGCCGCTCCATCCGCGACTACTCCGCCGAACCGCTATTGTCAGAGGAACTCTCTCGCTTGCTCCACGCTGCTCAAGGCATCACCGAACACCGCCAGGGCTTCCGCGCCGCCCCCTCGGCCGGTGCTCTCTATCCCATCGAACTGTACGCCGTGGTGCACGACGTCGCGGGGCTGGAGCCGGGGCTCTACCATTACGCCGTGCAGGAGCATGTGCTGGAACTGCTCCGGCAGGGAGACTTCCGCACTGCTACGATGCAGGCCGGGCTGTGGCAGGATTTTCTGGCCCAGGCCAACGTCTGCTTTATCCTCTCGGCCATCTTTCAGCGCACGCGCTGGAAATACCGCGAGCGGGCCTACCGCTACGTCCTGCTGGAGGCAGGGCACATCGGGCAGAACCTCTACCTGGCGGCCACCTCGATGGGGCTGGGGGCTTGCGCCGTCGGTGCCTTCCTCGACGACGAACTTAACGACCTGCTGGGGCTGGATGGCAGAGAGGAGGCAGCGATATACGTCATCAGTGTGGGGAAAGCACGGGGGTAAGAGTGGTTCGGACCGCTGGTTGACCTTTGGCCCTGTTTCGGATACAATGGTGTTGAGAATGGCAAGTTCTACGAAGCCAAGCAGGTGCGCCCGATATTTGTGGAAGAAGCGGATAGGATCGTGGTAGTGACTGTATACTCGTACTACTTCTAGTGGAGGGAGGCTGAGAGGGATGACAATCACCTATGATGCAGAGGTGGATGCACTCTATATTCAGTTTTTGGATACCACCGTGACCACTAAACGTCTAGCGGAAGGGATCGCAGCCGATTACGATGCGGAGGGGCGACTGGCTGGCATCGAAATTCTGGATGCGTTGAGGCGCTTTGGCAGTTCACAGGTGCTGCGCCGTGTCACGCTAGAAGATGTGGGATTGGTCGGGGTTTGAGTAGGACAGAGTTACGATAATCAAGCATTTGACGACCTCTTCACTTTTGTAGCCCCCTCCTGCTCCGTCCTCACACCGGAGCGCCGCCCCGCCCAGATCGCGGAAACGCAACGATGAGAGTGGCCTTGGCCGCCGTCGGCTTCACCTCGACCATCGCGCAAATCCTGCTGATGCGCGAACTGGTCGCCACTTTCTACGGCAACGAACTGCTCTTTGGGCTGGTGCTGGCTGCCTGGCTGGCCTGGGTCGCAATTGGCTCGTGGGGGCTGGCCCGGCTACCCCCCCTCTGTCCCCCCCGCCTGCGGGAGGGAGGAAAGGGGGGGCAGAGGACCTTCGCGGCGGGGCTGGTGCTGGCGGCCTTACTGCTCCCGGCGCAGATTACGCTCGTGCGCGCCGCGCGGACGCTGCTGGGTGTCACGCCGGGGGCTTTCGTCGAGTTCGGGCCGATGGTAGGGACGGTGATCTTCATCCTGGCCCCGCTGTGCCTGCTTTCCGGTTTCCTGTTCACGCTGGGGGCACGGCTGACCGTCGAGCGAGGCTCTACTGCAGGCCGGGCTTACGTGTGGGAGAGTGCCGGAGCCGTCGTCGGCGGGGCGCTCTTCAGCTTCGCGCTCATTCGCTGGCTCGATCCCTTCCAGACCGCCTTCCTCGTCTCCGCCGTCAACCTGACCGTCGCTCTCCGACTCCTGAAACCCGTAACCTGGAACCTGAAACTGTCCCTGGTCAGCTTTCTCTTCTTGGCCCTCACTGCCCTCCCCCTCGGCCGCTATCTCCACACCGCCACCCTCCACTGGCAATGGTCCGACGCTTCGACAGGCTCAGCATATCACCTGGCCTTCACCGCCGATTCCCCCTACGGTCGCCTCACCGTCCAGGCCCGCGACGGGCAGCGCGTCTTTTACGAGAATGGCCTGCTGGCCTTCGAGACGCAGGGGACGTTCCCCGAGGAGGTGGCCCACTTCCCGCTGCTGATGCACCCTGACCCTCGTGATGTGCTCCTGGTCGGCGGTGGGGTCGGGGGTGACCTGCGCGAGATCCTCAAGCACCCTGTTGCTCGCGCCACTTATGTCGAGCTCGACCCGTTGCTGATCCAGGCCGCGCAGGCCCACCTGCCGCCGGAGGACGCCGCCGTCCTGAACGACCCCCGCGTCACGCTGATCCTCACTGACGGGCGGCTGTATGTGAAGATGGCGCGGCGCAGCTTCGACATCGTTATCCTTGATCTGCCCGAGCCCGCCACCGGCGCGCTCAACCGGTTCTACACCCGCGAGTTCTTCGAGGAGGTGCGTGCGGTGCTCAATCCCGGCGGCGTCTTCGCGCTGGGGCTGCCCTCGGCCGAGAACTATTGGAGCCCGGAGCTGGCGCGGCGCAACGGCAGCGTCTACCACACGCTGCGGGCCGTCTTCCCCCAGGTCGTGGTGCTCCCCGGCGAGCACAACTTCTTCCTCGCCTCCGACGCTCCCCTGGAGACCGACCCCGCCACCCTGGCAGGACGGCTGGCCGGACGCAGCGTCGAGACCCGCTGGGTGACGCCCGGTTACATCGAGTACGTCTTTACCACCGACCGCTTCGCGGAGGTGCGGTGGGAACTGGAAGCGATGGCGGGTGTGCGACTGAACCGGGACCTGGCGCCCATCTGTTACTACTACGACCTGGCGCTGTGGCTCTCGCGGTTCTATCCTGATCTGCGCGGTCCCTTCGAGAACGCCAGTTTAGTCAATCTATGGTGGGTGGCCGTGCCGCTGGTGCTGGTCGTGCTGCTGATGCGCTGGCGGCGAGGAGCGGCCATCCCGTTCGCCATCGCCGCCATCGGCCTGGCGGAGATGACGCTGGAGGTGGTGATTCTCTTCGCCTTCCAGGTGCTACGTGGCACCCTCTACGCCCAGGTCAGCCTGATTGTGACGGCTTTTATGGCCGGGCTGGCGTTGGGGGGCGCGGCGAGCAATCGTGTTTTGCCCTCCCCTTCATCCCCCTCAGTGAGGGGGGGAGAGGCGGGGATCAAGTGGATGCTGATCGGAGTGCAGGCGGCCGTCGCCGTCTACAGCGGCCTCTTTCCGCTCATCATCTCGCTGCCCATCCCTGCACCAGCGCTGGCGTTCCCCTTGCTGGCACTCGCGGCGGGCGGGCTCACGGGGATGGCCTTCCCGCTGGCGGTGGCGCTCGTTCAACCCTCCACTCCCTCCCTACGAGGGTGGGCAGGGGGAAGGGGCACCGGTCGCGTGGTGGGCTTGCTCTACGGGGCTGACCTGGTGGGGGGCTGTCTGGGGGCACTGCTGGGGGCGGTGTTCTTCGTGCCGGTGGTCGGCATCCCCCAGACCTGTATGGCAGTGGCGCTGGTCGGGCTGGCGGGGCTGCTGGCGCTGGTGTGACATCCCATATCTCTTCTACCCAGGCGGGCGCAAGCCCCACAGCTTCCGCAGACTGTGCTTGTACGCTGGGATGAGCAGCTCGGCCGGCGCACGCTTCTACGCCCACACGCCGTTGGAGAACTACAACTGGGCCGAAGGCACCAACGTCAACACGATTGCCCGCAGACGCCGCGCGTAGATCGCCAACAGCAGCCTCACCAGCGCACGCTCGAGGGGGCCACTCGTAGGCTCAATCGCGCCCAGGCCCTCGATAGCGCGAACAAGGGCTTTGCCTTGTTTGATGTGGTCGGTATGGTCGGGGTTGACCACTTGCTGTTTGTGACTACCCACGTCAAAACCTCCTTGGTCTGATGCAGGTGCAGTGTTAAAAGTTATTCTAACAAGCGGTGGTATAAGGTAGGTGAAAACAAGATGAAAAAAAATAGAAACTCTGTTATCTGAGGAGACGAAGGTGCGCTGAATGAACGCTTTGGCATCGAATCAACGTGGGGAAAGCTTTGATTTGAGAGGTGGCCTATGCCTGAAAACTCTGGCCAGCAGCCCAGGGCATGCAGCATGCATTAGCTTGCAGCACTTGTGAGGTTTTGACTTCTGCGCGAAGTTACAATATACTATGCCTGCTTGACCAACAAGAACGCCCCACGTGATAGAGAGTCTGGCGCGATAGCCGGGGAAGTGGGAGCGCCATCTGGGCCCGCTGGACCGTCTGGATTTGAAAGGAGGTGAGTAGGGAGCAATTTGTACACAAACGGGCGTGTGGACCAAAAGGCATCGTCAAGTTGGCGGCTTCGCTCTTTGTGGTCACTCGAACCGAAGTGGCTGATGTGAACTTCGTCAACCTACCACGTCAAGCGACACCTTGCTTGGCGGTTTGAATACAAATAAGGAGGGTATCTAAGATGACTCAGGTGAAGGAAAGAGTTGGCTTCGAACTAGGAATGGGGTGGCTTCCAGACTATCCTGATTTTCGGGACTACACGGTCGAGAGAGAAGAGCTTGCCCCCAGATTCAAAAGACTGGAACAGAAAGATTCTGTGAAAGCCATGCTTGCAAAAGTGGGGGTTATGGAACCTGCGAAGGTGAGTATATCGACTTCCGTGGACTTGAGAGAATGGTGCCCTCGCATTGAGAACCAGGCTGCCCTCGGATCGTGTACGGCAAACGCTGGTGTTGGACTCGTCGAATACTACGAACGGAGAGCCTTTGGCAGGCACGTAGATGCATCCAGGCTATTTCTCTACAAGGCCACTCGCAACCTTCTTGGTCTGACAGGAGATACTGGAGCGTTTCTCCGCACGACGATGGCTGCCATGGTGCTTTTTGGGGTTCCTCCCGAAGAATACTATCCCTACGTCACAGCAGATTTTGACAAGGAACCTTCTGCCTTCTGTTACTCCTTTGCCCGAAACTACCAAGCTTTGCAATACTTTCGACTCGATCCCCCAGGCGTGTCTAAGAAGTCGCTTTTGAGATGGATCAAGTTACTCTTGGCTGCCGGCCTGCCCTCGATGTTTGGGTTTACTGTCTTTAGCTCTATCGAGCAGGCCAGCGACGACGGAAAGATTCCGTATCCAAGTCGTAGGGAGAGACGTATCGGTGGCCATGCCGTTGTGGCAGTGGGATTTGACGACGAGATCGGGATTGAAAACGCGACTCCCGGAGAAAAAGTAGAGACCACTGGGGCGCTGCTCATACGAAACTCTTGGGGCACGGGATGGGGCGATGAAGGGTATGGATGGTTGCCATATAGGTATGTGCTGGAAGGGTTAGCGATCGATTGGTGGTGTCTGTTAAAGAATGAATGGATCGACACGGGAAAGTTTGGGCTCTGAGTTGGGAATGCTGGAAAGGAATGAGAGATAGACTCGTACCTCGAAAGGGGTACGGCGGGTCCGGGAGGGGGCGTGGGGAAACACGCTTGTCGCAAGGCATAAAGGTGTGCCCTGCGCCTGCCTCACCCAAGGTGCTGTGGGCAGCACGTGCTTACTGTTGTGGCGAGTACAATACAGGCATTCGCGCAAACTGAATCGAGGAGGGATCAGATGACTCTGGAGGGAGTTAGACGCGTCAAGGCGGAATACACTGGCTTCTTGCTGGGCAAGAGAAATGTAGTGGCCTGTGGTGTTGGCTACAAAGAAGTTGGCGGAGCCAGAACCGACGAACTGTGTGTGATCGTCTCGGTTGCCAGGAAGGTACTCGAAGAAGAACTGGCACCCCGCGATCTTGTCCCTCAGGTCTTGGAGGGGATTAAGACTGATGTACAAGAAACAGGGGTGATCCGAGCTCTGCAAGACCGCACTACCAAGTGGCGGCCAGCACCAGGGGGCGTCTCTTGCGGGCACATTGATATTACAGCGGGCACCCTTGGCTGCCTGGTGAGCAGAGGAGATCAGATCTATATCCTGAGCAACAACCACGTGCTGGCCAATTCAAATCAGGGCCAGCCTGGGGATGCGATCCTGCAGCCAGGCCCACACGACGGTGGTACCATCGGGGATCAGATTGCCACCCTGGAAGCGTTTGTGCCCATCAATTTCGGAATTGACATCCCAACCTGCCCAATCGCCACCGGGATGGCATCCATCTCTAACTGGATGGCAAGGCTCGTGGGCTCCCGGCACCGCCTTCAGGCTTTCCGAGAGAATCCCGAGATGAATCGAGTGGACGCTGCCATTGCCAGACCCATCTCCGCTGACCTCGTGGAGAAGCGGATTCTTGAGATCGGGGTGCCGCAGGGAGTTGGCGAAGGAACCCTGAGCCTGAAGATTCGCAAGAGCGGGCGCACCACGGGTTTGACCAGCGGCGAGATCACACAGGTGGATGCAACCGTGCAGGTGGGCTACGGCCTAGGGAAGATGGCTACCTTCACCGACCAGTTGATGGCGGGGCCTATGAGTTCTGGTGGCGATTCAGGATCTGCGGTGTTGGATGAGAGTGATCGCGTCGTCGGGCTGCTCTTTGCTGGCTCCGACTCGGTCACGATTATCAATCGTATCCAGAACGTCGTGGAAGCATTGGATGTGAACATAGGGCCCTGAAGATGGCACATAGTCAGCAATGAAAGTGCAGGTTGTCGTCACCTACGGTGGGGTATTGGGCAGGCTGGCCCGCTGGTTCGGACTGAAGTGGAACCACGCCGCGCTGCGCTACGTGCGGGATGCGCTGGCCGGCGCACGGATCATCGAATCCGCGGCCTGCGGCATCAGGGAGCGTTCCTGGGAGGATTTCGTCGCCGGCGTCGAGGAGTATCAGGCCTTCCAGGTCAAGGATGGCTTGGCCGAGGTGACGATGCGCGAGATCGTCGCCTATGCCTGGGGTAATGTGGGCAAGCCCTATAACTACTGGTGGCTGGTCAAGATTGCCTGGGAACTGGTCAAGCGCCGCTTTGTTGCAGGGATGCTCACTTACCCAGCTCACGTTTGCTCGAGCCTGGTCTATGATTGCTTTCTCTACGCGGGGGTGAATCTTATTCCCGGGCACGAGGATGTGCTGGTCACGCCGGACGATCTGGCCAATAGCCCGCTGTTGGAGGAGGTGGAGATCCCTTCTCCTTCAGAATCCACCGCCAATACATCTTGTCCGGCGTGATCCCGAAGCAGAACGGCCCTGAGCCTGTTTTTCGCACCCCTGGAAATCGTAACAGTGATTGTACAGATCATGGCCAAATCGCATCCTGAGCTACGTCCTGAGCGTAGACGAAGGGTAGGCCGAAGGCCGTATCGAAAGGGCGATTTGGCGGCCCGTCGCCCTTCGATACGCCGCTTCGCGGCACTCAGGACGACTGGCCTGATTTAGCTGCTAGCGGAGTGCGAAATCTAGGCTGAGCAGGTGAGGAAGCAGGCCATCTACTCGTTCCTACGCGGCAGGAGGTATTGATATACATCCACCCGCATAAAGTGCGCTTCGTCTGTCCGTTGTGCATTGGCCTCCAACCACGCCTGCACCAGCCCGCGCTCATCCCACATTGTCGTCTCTGTGGCGATCAGCCAGACTGCGCTATATCCTGCTGTCATCTCCTGCATGTCCCACGCAGCTCCCTGTTCGTTCACCAGGTAAGAACCGTCCGGGGCGCGATGGTTGGTGTAGAGCCCCTCGGCCCAGGGATACTCGTCTTCGGGGAAGTAATAATCGAAGGTGTACCTGCCGTGGGGAATCTGAAACAGGATCAGTTCGCCGGACGTGCGGTGGTCGGCCACGTAGGCGGCGGCAGCGCGAAGGTCAGACTTTATTGGCTCGGTGGCCTGCTTCTGCAGGTTGATCCCGTTGGAGATGAGAATAATGCCCACCAGGAGCACCACTGCCCAACGGCTCCAATCCCCAAAGTGCCGCAGGGACATCAGTCCTGAGGCGACCAGCAGGTAAAAGGCAGGCGCAGCCCAGATGAGGTAGCGGTCGGTGAAGAGTGGCTGCCTCAGCGAGATGAGCCACACGGCCAGCAGTGGGGTCACGAGCCAGCACACTAGCGCGAGACGGCCCCTACCCTCCCCCAGCCCTCTCCTAGCAGGGGAGGGAGCGGGGGGAGTGAGGGAGCTCAAGAGTCCCCACACAGCGAGCGTGCCCATCAGCATGCTGACCAAGCGCCAATTCCATCCGAGGGTAAGTAGCCCCCATCTAACCAGGGCGTCCATTTGCACCCCGCTCCAGGACCGGAGCCAACTGAGGATGCCCAGTTCCAACCTGGCTAGGGCGTGCAAGAGTGCTGTACCCAGGTCCCGGTTAAGGATGCCCAGGCTCCAGCCGTTGAGTAAGATCTCTACCATCTCATCCAGCGCATAGGGATGGAAACCCGTCTCACGCTCCTGAAGTATCAGCGGAGCCTGCCAGATAACCAGCGGCAGGTAGGGCAGAGTGAGGCAGGCCAAGCTGACCAGTGCGCCAACCCATTGCCTGCGTGCCTGGGGCCACCAGGCGAAGTAGAGCAGCATCTGTATGGGAATGAGCAGGGCAGCCAGGATGTGGGAATAGAAGGCCAGACTGATGGCGACGACCTGCACCGCCCACCAATGCCAGCTCTTTCCGTTTGGCAGGTTTGGGGCGTCACCCTCGACAGCACGCCGCAGCCCGTAGATCGCCAATAGAGCCAGGGCCGGCACCAGCGTATACATCTTCACCTCCTGGCCGTACCAGGTCAGATAGGGGGAAGTGGTCACCAGGAGTGCGGCGAGGAGGCCTACGGGCCGATTGAACAGGCGGCAACCCAGTGCATAGACCAGTGGCACACAGAGAACGCCGAAGACGAGTGAGAAGAAGCGCGTGGCGTACTCGCTCGTGCCGGCGAGTGCGACCCAGCCGCGCAGCAAGAAGAAATAGAGCGGCCCGTTATGCCGGAGCATCCCCCCAAGTGTCTGTGCCAGACGGCGTGGCACACATTCATCGGACGGTTTGGCCGCAGCCAGCGGTAGAGGCGGACAAGCACAGGGAGTGTCGAGGCTTCCTGACACTTCCGGTGCCAGTGTCCGGGCAATCAGGTGGGGGAACTCGAAGGCGTAGCAGAGAGCATCCACCTCGTCCCGCCAGAGCGACTGGGCGTCGAGAGACGCGGCCCGCACGGCGAAGGCAGCCAGTGCCAGTAAGCCGACTGCGGCGAGATAGTGGGAACTCGGGTGTCTCATCTCACGTGTCGTGGCGATGCCGGCGGAGGGTGACGAAGACGACGCTCAGGGCCAGCACAGCACCTAGCGCTACCCACAGCAGAGCTGTCCCGGCGCTGGTCCAGGAGGGCGGAGGTGCTGCCGCACTGCTCGAAGGGACTGGAGTGGGAAGCGGTGATACCCCTGAGGCTGAGGGGGCGGGCAGGGGTGAATGGCTGCTGCTGTCGGTCAACACGCCGCGCAGCCACAAGGCCGCGGCGGTGACGAGTACCACGGCCAGGGCCAAGACGAGCCAAAGACGGAGGCGATGCGACTGGGCCATAATTTAATTATAACGCAACTGCCCTTGCCGCGCCAATCTGTGATTGGGGAGCGTATCACGTTGGGGGCATAATGGTCTCACCGCTTTGCAGGCCTCGTGTGGCAGGTGAGCTCCAGTCCGCACGTAATACGTACTTGTACCACCTAGCCATCCGTGATATACTGAATATTACGGGGAGTTAGAATGCTCTTGAAACACTGTTCATCTCCGAAAAGTCGCTTCCGGCCGCCTGATGCCCCTGACAGTGTACCGGCCTGAAAGAGTCGGTGGTGGGCCAGTCTGCAGCCCAGCGCCGCCGTTCGGCTGAGACTTCGGCGAGCGCTTCGGCTGAGCTCAGCGTCGAAGCCTCAGTCGAGCCGCGCTCACGACGAAGCCTGTTCACGGCGGCACGCTTGGTGGTGGTCCCCCCGTAGAGTGTTGGTCGCTCGGCCCCGCCCGGACGTGAACGTCCGGGCTGAGAGAGCAAAGCCCTAGGGGCTGAAATCCAGCCCCCGAAGGGGGCTTCGCTCTTTCAGCCGGGCGGTTTAGCGCCCGGCAAGGCGGCTGGAAGAACACCAACACCCAAGCGGGGGACTATCCGCTTGGTAGACCATCGCTCAAAAGCGGAAATGACTTTCTCGGTGTGCTAATCGTCATTCAAGGAGGTTCAGTATGCCCGGAGAAGTACGACTGACTGTCCAGACCAATAAGACCACGTTCCCCGCGACCAGGGACCAGCAGTTGGTGTACGTGCTCATCGAGGCTAGGCCTGCCGGCGTGGTCGCCAATGTCCAAATGCCGCTCAACTTCAGCCTGGTGTTGGATCACAGCGGTTCAATGAGTGGAGCCAAACTGGCCAATCTTAAAGAGGCGGCTAAACTCGCCATTGACCGCATGGGGCCACAGGACCTGACCTCCATCGTCGTCTTTGATGACAAGGTCGAGGTGGTGGCCCCCAGCCAACTGGTCACCGACCCGGCCAGCCTGAAGCAGCAAATTGACTCCATCCGTGATGGCGGCGGCACCGAGATGTCACGCGGTATGCGCAAAGGAGTGGAGGAGTTGCAAAAGGGGCTGGGGTCAGAACGGGTCAGCCGCATGCTCCTGCTGACCGACGGGGAGACCTTCGGCGATGAGGACGTCTGCCGTCGCTTGGCCGCCGAGGCCGGAGAGCATGGCGTCGCCATCATCGCGCTGGGGCTGGGAGAGGAGTGGAACGAGGAACTCTTGGACGATATCGCCCAGGCCAGCGAGGGCACGTCCGACTTCATCCCCGAGGGCCAAGCCAACATCATTGTGAGAGCATTTGAACAACACGTGCGGGCAGCCCAAGCCACCGTCGTGCAGAATGCGGAGATGATTCTACGGCTGATACCCGGCACTATGCCGCGTGCCGTCTGGCGGGTGCAGCCCTTAATTGCCAAGCTGAGCCATCGTGCTCTTTCGGACCGCGACGTGCAGGTTACGCTGGGCGATATGGACCGTGACCAGGGGCAGACCGTGCTGGTCGAGATGCTTGTTCCACCCCGTCAGCCCGGTACCTATCGTATCGCTCAGGCCGAGGTGAGCTACGACGTGGCTGCCACCGGTCTGACGGGTGAGAAAGCGAAGGCGGACGTCATCCTGGATTTCACGGCTGACCTGACCCAGGCGACGGAGAGCAACCCCTACGTGATGAACATCGTCGAGAAGGTTACGGCGCACAAATTGCAGACGCGGGCGCTGGACGAAGCGGCGGTGGGCAACATCGCTGGGGCGACGCAGAAGCTTCGCGCTGCCGCCACCCGTCTGCTGGAGCTGGGCGAAGGTGAACTGGCCCAGACCGCACTGGAGGAGGCCGACCGACTGGAGTGTGGCGAGGCTCTCTCGGCCCGCGGCACAAAGAAACTGCGCTACGAGACGCGCAAGTTAACGCAGAAACTGGAAGATTTGTAGTTGGTAAATTGGGAAAAAGGAGGAAAGCTATGCCTGTATGTCCAAGTTGTGGTTCGCAACAGCCTGACGGGGCTGCCTTTTGCGATGATTGCGGAGCGAAGTTGGGAGGAGCAGCATCGGCAGCGGTACCGCCCGCTGCAGCCCCACCGCAGCCTGCCCCTACCGCATTGGCCACGACCTGCCCCATCTGCGGCGCACAGGTGACGCCTGGTGAGGCATTCTGTGACAACTGCGGTGCAGCACTGGGGCAAGCAACCCCTGCCCCGGCACAACCGGCTGCCGCTCCCACCCCGCCCCCTCCAATGGCAGCCCCCGCTCCGGCGCCAGCCGCTGCGTTGATCTGCGCCAACTGTGGCGCCCAACTGGAGCCAGGCAGTCGCTTCTGCGATATGTGCGGCGCACCGGTGAGTGCAGCCGCACCGCAGCCCCCGCCACCCGCGCCTGCGTCGACCCCACCACCTACACCGGCTCAGCCCACACCTACTTCGCCGATGCCCGCTGCTCCCACACCGGCCTATCCAACCCCGGCCGCCATCCAGGGCCGCTTGGTCGTGCAGTCCACTAACGCCGTCCTGCCGTTCCCGCCGGGCAAAACCGAGCTGATCATCGGGCGGGAGGATCCAGTCAGCGGCGTCTTCCCCGACATTGACCTGACCGACCACGGTGGGGACGAGGGAGGTGTCTCCCGGCGACACGCTCGCATCTTCATCCAGGGCACTCAAGTCTTCATCGAGGACCTGAACAGCACCAACTACACCCACGTCAATCAGCAGAGGTTGACACCGAAGCAGCCATATCCGCTCAACAACGGGGACGAGGTGCGCTTCGGGCGGGTGAAACTCAGCTTCTATTCTGCGTAATGCGTGAGGACGTAATACGCGGTGCGTGCTGCATAGGGCGGGAAGCAGCGCCCTTGCCCTGTGCGGGACGCACTCTGTCCGTTTTGACGAAGAGAACACTCTTGCGCTTTATATGAAGATAACAACAAGGTGACACCTGCCACTTCACCTATGGTCGGGTATATGACTGATTGACTCCTGACGTATTGGATGCTTACCGTTATCTTGGAGGTACAAGCATGTCGCTCTCAAAAGATGAAATGCTGCAAGACCGCTACCGCATCGTCTCTCTGCTGGGGCAGGGTGGGATGGGAGCGGTCTACCGCGCCTGGGACACCCGGCTCAACGTGTCCGTGGCGCTCAAGGAAATGACCCCTCAGCCCGGCCTGGACTGCGACATCCTGGCCCAACTCCGGGAGCAGTTCCAGCAGGAGGCGCAAATCTTGGCCCGTCTCAATCACCCCTACCTGGTGCGGGTCGGCGACTTCTTCCAGGAGAGAGGCAACGCCTACCTAGTGATGGATTTCGTCGAAGGGGAGAGCCTGGTCGACCGGATCAAGCGGGAGGGACCGCTGTCGGAGGCGCAGGTACTGGAGTGGACGGGCCAGTTGCTGGATGCGCTGGCGTACTGCCACGCTCAGGGGGTGGTCCATCGAGACGTGAAGCCGCATAATGTGATCATCCGGTCTGACGGGCGGGCGGTGCTGGTGGACTTCGGGCTGATGAAGCTATGGGATCCTCACGACCCGCGCACAAAGACGGCTATGCGAGGGATGGGCACTCCAGAGTATGCCCCGCCGGAGCAGTATGACACCAAGATGGGGCACACCGACGTGCGGAGCGACATCTATAGCCTTGGGGCGACCATCTATCACGCTCTCACCGGCCAGGCTCCGCCAACGGCGACGTTGCGTATGGCAGACCCGGAGCAGTTCCTGCCACTGCGGCAAATAATGCCAGCGGTGAGCAAACGGACCGAAATGGTGGTGATGAAGTCGCTGGAGTTGGCCCGTTCGCAGCGCTGGCAGAACACGGCGGAGATGGCGCAGGCGTTGGAGTTACCCATCCCGACCTGGCGCGGAGAAACGGCGACCGGGCAAATCGCCCCCGCCCCCACAGGGCGTGGGGGCACGCTAAGGCTAGACAGAAAGGCTCCTCCTGTCAAGGCGGGCCGTGGCGTGCCTGGGTGGGCCTGGGCGCTGGGCGGGCTGACCGTGATAGTGGTGATAGGATTGGCGCTGGGGACGGTAGCGGTAGTGCTAGGGCTGACAAATGGATTCAGTATTTCCAAGCCCACCTCGACAGCCGTGACAACGGAGCTCCCTGTCATTCCTACGGAGGTGAAGGAGACAGCCACGCCTTCACCCTCTCCCTCGCCCACTTCTTTACCAACAGCCACGGCGACACACTCTCCCCTTCCCACATCCACCGACACGCCGACACCAACACCGAGACCGACGCTCACCCCCACGCCCAGGCCAGCGGCAAGAACACCCACACCTGCGAATACGCCAACTCCGAGCTGCAGCATTGGCTTGGTGGGGCCTGAAGATGGAGCGTCATTCACTACTGGGCATGAGACATATTTCTACTGGGCCGGTGCTGAGCCAGAAGAGGGTGGGTACTACGAGGTACGAGTAGACGGGCAATCAACAGGGGTAGCCCGGTTCAACTCCGGTGTGCAGCAATGGGAGGCAACCTGGCAGGCCCAGGAGGGAGGACATACCTGGCAGGTATTCCTGATGGCACCGGACAGGCATACGGTACGATGCTCAAGCCCGATACGACAGCTAAACGTAACAGCAGGAGAGCCGGGGCCAGGGCCGGGACCTGCGCCAACGAATACCCCGCCCACGCCATAGGCGGGAGGTTGCCACGAGGTACGAGTACGAGTAGATGAACTCCCCCTTCCCCCCGCATGTGGGGGAAAGGGGAGGGAGCAGGGGGCGGGGAAGGGGGGTAAGCAAGTCTAGATTCCCACTTTACCTGAATTATGAAAAGGTTTCTATTGATATGTATGATTTCGATGAGGAGGCACAAAATGAAGAAAATCACATCATTTGTCATCGTTGGGATATTCTTGATCGGATTGGCCCTTGTGTGGAACGCGCTAGAGGCCAGGGCATTGCCTTCGTCCGGTGCAGGTGCGGTACAACCAACTAACACACCCGCCGTGCCGCAGGCGGATATCCAGTCCCCTCTTGTATGTCAACTCCCGTCGTTGCTGGCCGTGGCGGGAACGCCGGGACAGACGCCATCGGGAGAGCCGGTCGCCGAACAGTGGGGTCAGGATGATGCCTACATTCAGCGGGCGCTACAGCATGTCGAGGCCCTGCGCCAGGCGGGTGTGCGTTTCCAGGCGATAAACTCAGGAGTGAGAGCTACTGGCAACGCATCGCCCCAATCTCCATCAACAGAGACGTGTATGGATGTGCTCTTGAACCCTGAAATGGATGTGGTGGAGTTCGGCGATGGAACCGGCTCGATAGAGTACTGGTCAATCCTGTCACAAACTATATACTATGACAACCGGGATGGGTATTACAATTCAGCACAGTATTCCCTAGCTATGGTGGACGATTCAATGTGGGTGGACGAGCATGGGGACCCGTTTGATACAGATCTGTACAGCAGCACATTGGACCTGGACGAATTCGGACAGGGCTTCTGGGCTCCTGACAGTATGACCGCGATTACAGTCACATATCACAGGTTGTACACCAATACGGACGGGGTTAATGATGGGGATGACATTGCCTTCGCTGGCTTGATTAGGTTGGATGAGGAGGGTCAACTGACCTCCCACGGGGTCTATTGGTTTATGGACGAGGATCCATCCGATAGTACCTGGAGAGGCTACTACGTGGACTTTGACGTAGATAACGATCCCAGTGTGATAGCGACCCTATCTGGCTATCCCGTTGGGCTCTTGCTTTGGCTAGAGAGCAACAGAGCAGCTCCGTATGAGTTCATTTGGTTGGACGATGTCCAGGTGACCGTGTGCTACGAACCAGCACCAAGCCCGCAGGAATTCTATGTCTATCTGCCTGCCACACTCAACGACTTCGGCGATCAGCCGCCACCGCCGCCACTGCCCACCTGCACGCCCTATGAGCCGGATTCGGTTTCTCAACGCGGGTCTACCACGGTGGGGGCTACTTGCAGTGGCTCGTTCAGCCAAATGGATATGAGAGATTACTATTCACTGAATCTGAGCGGCGTAGCGAACGTACGGTTGCGACTCTCTGACCTGCCGTCTGGCACTAACTGGGACGCTCTGATTTACGAGGACGCAAGCGGCTATCCCTTGGCCTGCCAGATTGGCATACCAGGAGACCAAGACAAGTACGCAAACTGCACACTCAATCCCAGCAAGGACTACTTCGTCTTGGTCAACACAGGCACACCACCAGGTGCCGGCGCCAATACGTATAACATGTCCGTTGAGCAACGGTAGGCGGCTGTGAGTGAGGGCTTGGACCACGAAACACACGCCAGGGCACTAGAAGCGCAATCGTTAAGCGATAACCACGTTCGGTACCTGGTTATCGGAGGCTATGCTGTCGCGTTGCACGGTTATCCGTGTTACGCCAAAGGCATAGACGTGTGGATCGAGATGAGGCCAGAAAACGCGGCGAATATGGTCAAGGCGTTGGAGCAATTCGGATTCGGTTCACTGGGATTGCAGGCCTCTGATTTTCTGGTGCCGGAGCAAATTGTCTGACTGGGGTATCCACCCAATCGCATAGACCTGATTACGACACCGCCAGGAGTGGAGTTTGAGAGTTGTTATGCATCACGGGTTGAGATTGTGATTGACGAGGTACCTGGAATAACACATCTAAACATAGGCCACCAGTCCGGCGGCCGAAGCCTTCGATGGAGCAAATAGATATGCCCCGCTTCTGTCGTTTCTGCGGTAATGAGTTGAGGAAGCCTGACGCTCGCTTCTGCTCGGCCTGCGGGCACCAACTGGCCCCCACTCGCCCGCCGGCGGGAATCCCGCCAGCCAAGGCCCCCCCGGAAGAAGCTTCCCAAGAGCAACCGCGCCTGGTCATCCGCGTGCCCGGCCAACCCCAGTGGGAAGTGGCCCTAGAGCGGGTGGCCTTCACCCTTGGCCGCAAGCTGGATAACGACATCGTCCTGGCGCTCGACTACGTCTCCGGTCACCACGGCAAGCTGGAGCAGCGAGGGACGATGTGGCACTATATGGACCTGGGCAGTACCAACGGCACCTACGTCAACGGCCGGCGCGTGCAGAGCGCGGTCCTGCAGGACGGCGACATCCTGCGCATCGGCGATCCCCAAGGCAACACGGTGGGCCTCACCTTCCGCGCGGCCGGCGCAGCGGGAGCGCCAGCCCCCATCGCCGGGGCGATCCGCATCGGAGGCACCGCTCTGGGGATGAAGACCTCGCTCATCATTGGGCGCAATCCCCAGGCCGACATTCCTCTGCCGACCCCTATCGTCTC
>JBHIET010000051.1:0-23992 GCA_046760785.1 Anaerolineae bacterium
TGTTCGCCGAAGGTCTCCGCCTCTGTTCGCCGAAGGTCTCCCGACCGAGGCGCCCCTGTTCGCCGACGGTCTCCGCCTCTGTTCGCCGAAGGTCTCCCGACCGAGGCGCCCTGTTCGCCGAAGGTCTCCGACCGAGGCGCGCAGCAGGGCACAGAGTTTTTATGGCTTTTCTCTGTGTCCTCTGTGCCGATAGTCCCCCGCTTGGGTGTTGGTGTTCTTCCAGCCACCTTGCCGGGCGCTAATCCTTCGACTTTGTCCCTCGACAAGCCGGTGTGGTGAGCTTGTCGAACCATCAGGACAGCGCTCAGGACAGGCCCACCCGGCTGAAAAAGCGAAGCCCCCCTTCGGCGGGCTCAGGGCACTGCCTTCGGGGGCCGGATTTCAGCCCCTAGGGCTTTGCTCTCTCAGCCCGGACGTTCACATCCGGGCGGAGCCGAGCGACCAACACTCTACGGGGGGACCACCCCTGTGTCTCCGTGGTGAAAATCCCTTTTTCGCTCTGGCTTGTCCGGGTGAGCGCTATTTTTGCTCATCCTCTGCGTCCTCTGCGTCTCTGTGGTGAGATAGGGACAAGCTCCCCGTACAGCCCCTCGATCCGGTCGGCGATGCGCGGCCAGGCGTAGGATTCGGCCCAGCAGGTGGCCCGCTGCCCGACCCGCCGCCGCAGCCCCTCGTCGGTCAGCAGCCGCGCGATCTTACCCGCCAGCGCCGCCGGCTCGCGGGCGGGCACACGGTAGCCCGTGCGCCCGTGCTGCACCAGGAAGGCCAGCCCGCCCACGTCGGAAGCGATCACCGGCGTGCCACACGCCATCGCCTCCAACGCCACCATGCCGAAGCTCTCGTAATCGGAGGGCATCACCACCACCTCCGCCGCCGAGTAGTAATACTGCAACATGTCCTGATCCCTGGCCCCCAGGAAGGTGACCACGTCGCCGATGTCCAACTCCTCCCGCAGTTCCTGCAAGCGCACCATCTCGTCGTCCTCTCGGATGCGGTCGGGATCGCCGCCGATGATGGGCACGACCAGCCGCCGGCGCAGCTCCGGCCTCTTTTCGACGAGCAGGGCGATGGCCCGCAGCAGGTTGTCAATCCCCTTCAGCGGCTCGATGCGCCCGACAAAGAGGATGATGCAGCAATCCTCGCACAACCCGATGCGCTCCTTGGCATATGCGACGGGGATGGGATGGAAAAGCTCCGTATCCACCCCCGGCGAGATGACGCGGATGCGGGCCGGGTCGGCGGAGTAGAGCCGCACCAGTTGCTCCTCCTCGACCGGCGTGGCGGCGACCAAGGCATCGGCAAAGTTGACGATCTCCGTCTCGACCTCGATACGGCGCGCCGTCTCCCGCTCCTGGGGCCGCTGCGCCACCGCGTTCTTCATCCTGCCCAGCGTGTGGAACATGTGCAGGATGGGCGTACCCCACCGCCGGCGCAACTCCCGCGCCACCGCGCCGGAGAGCCAGTAGTGGCTGTGCAGCACGTCGTAGCGGATAGAGTCCGCCTCCGCCTGCGCCAGCACCCCCTCCACGAACTCCGGCAGATGATCGTAGACCAGGTGTTTATCGTAAGGATGCTCGGGGCCGGCAGGCAGGTGAATCACCCGCGCTCCATGGCCCAGCCCGTTGCTGACGCGCGGAATGGCGGGGTCCTGCGAGCGGGTGTAGACGTCCACGTGGTGCCCCCTGCGGGCCAGCTCGCGCGACAGATCCCGCACGTAGACGTTCATCCCGCCCGTCTCCTTGCCACCCAGCGTGGCCAGCGGGCAGGTGTGCACGCTCAACATTGCTATACGCAGGCGACGGTCAGACATACTCCACTCTATTGATTTACGGCACGTAATTATCTTGACAATGTCAGATTAACATAAGGCAGGCTGCACTTGCTCGCCGCTGCTCTCAGCCCCCGTCCCCGGGGGCGAATTGACGAAGCAAGCCCCGTGTATGACGCCCCCGAGACGGGGGCTTGGAGCAATTTAGAGAATCGTTATGTACCACGACGCTCTCAGCCCCCGTCCCCGGGGGCGAATTGACGAAGCAAGCCCCGTGTATCACGCCCCCAAGACGGGGGCTTGGAGCAATTTAGAGAATCGTTATGTTAATTAATCTAACATTGTCAAAGCTAGTTACTACGGCACTTGAATAGATTGCTCCGCGCACAAGCCCATTTCCACCCCAGCACCACGGCAGCAACCAGGATCGTCGCCACACTGACCACCTCGGTGGCGCGCAGGCTGCCGATGAGCGGGCCGGTCTCGCGCAGAAAATCAATCAGCAACCGCTGTGTAGAGTACAAGAGTGCGTACAGCAGGAAGGTAAAACCCTCGAAAGGCCTGCGCCTGTCCACCCTCAACAACACCACCAGGATGAGCAGATTGGCAGTCGTGTGCATGAACTGGGTCGGGTAACGGTAGGCCCACCCCACCCCCCAGCCCGGCAGATAGACCCCCAGGAAGGAATCGGTGGGCCGGCCGTAGCAACACCCGTTCAAAAAGCACCCCACCCGGCCGATGGCCTGGCCCAGCACCAGGCCCGGGGCAAAGAGATCGGCCAGCCGCCAGAAGGAAACGCGCAGGTAGCGGGCCAGAGCGAGGGTCGCGAGCACGCCGGCCAGCAACCCACCCTGGAAGCCGGTGCCGTACAACGAGAAGATCGCGCGCCAGTTAGAAACGTAGCGCCCCAGGTCAATAATGACGTTACCCAGCCGCGAACCGGCCAGGCTGACCAGGATGATCCCCACCCCACCGGCGACGACTTTTCCTCCATCCAACCCGGCGCGTCTGGCCCTGTAGCAGCCAAGCGAAAGACCGGCGATCATCCCCAGGAGAACCATCACGTCGTACGAGCGCACGGCAAACGAGCCGATGTGAAACAGAACTGGATACAATTTCCTCACCCTCCTCCGAAAATCGAGCCACAAGTATACCACGACTATCCGCAAATGCTAACTCACCCTGACCAAAACGCACAAGCCCGGCGCTGTGCCGGGCTTGTGGTCGAACGGTACGGTGGAAATCTATGGTTGCGGAGGGGGGCCAGAACCGGGCGGGATCGTCTCTCCGTCGGGGAGGTCACGCAAGTAGTCACACGAAACAAAACGCACGTCCTCCCACACGTGCCCCTCTGCCTCAAAGGTCTCGATGTCGCGAATCCACCGCTTCTCGCCCCCCTCCAAGCGGTAGATGTGAGGGCTGCGCTGACACTTGAGCAACACGTGCAGCGGCGACCCCTTCTCGAACCGATCCAGGAAGCCATCCTCGACGACGTGCACGTCCCCCCAGGTGAAGCCAAAGTGCTCGAAGGCATCCAGGCTGCTGATCCAGCGGAACTTGCCATCCTGGTAGACGTAAATCTCCTCCTCGTCCTCCTCCTTCACCACCAACCCGTCCCGGATCACGAGGGCAGCGCTATCAGGCATGGCAGTGGCCAAGGTGGTGCCGTGCCGGTTGAAAGGGATGTTGATCACCACGATGGCGACGAGCACCCCCAGCGCCAGCCGACCCATCATACGGGTAGCGTGGGAAGGGCCTGGGGACGCAGACGGCAGTCCCGGCGCTTGCTCCAGCTCCGGTTCCAGCGGGTACTTCTCTGCCTCGACCTGCGGCTCTGTGGGTGCTTCCGCTGGTTTCACTGGCTCCACTGGAGTGGCGGGGGGCGGGATGGGTGCTTCGACGACGGAGGGCTCAGCAGGAGGCAAAGGCTGCCTTCGCGCCCGCATTCGCTCCTCTATCTCATCAACCAGCAGCTCGAGGATCTGATCCACACGGGCTTTCATAGTCATTCTACCTCACGGTAACGAAACCCAAGATCTCGCCAATGCTGGCGAAGATATTGGCATAGAAGTTGCCGCCCAGTTGGCGGAACAACTCGAACTCCATACTCGGCGCGCCGATGAATGGGCGCAGTGTCCAGGCCATCTGGCTGCCGACGAAAGCGTAAATCAGAATCCAGAGCCACATGACAATCCACCTGGCAAAGGCCCCCTCCTCGCTAGAGGCCGACGCGATCCGCATCCCCTGGCTGAGGAACATCACCCCCACGACGCTGGTAATAGTGAAGATGCCTACATTCAGCAGCTTGAAGAACTGGTAGTGGCTGGTCGTGAGCAGGAAGAAGAGCACGATGGGGGCGAAGCTGAGGAGCAGCACCGCCGTCACCGTGATCGCCGTCAGGATGAGGGTGAAGTTCTGCGCCAGGCTCTGG
The DNA here is from genome assembly GCA_046760785.1 of Anaerolineae bacterium. GTDB lineage: Bacteria > Chloroflexota > Anaerolineae > B4-G1 > B4-G1 > JBHIET01. The sequence goes on from JBHIET010000051.1 coordinate 4,200, forward strand.
TTGGAGCCGAAGATGAGATTGAAGAAGTAGAGCGTCGGCGAACAGACGACCAAAGTAGCCAGGAACAACAACGGCAACTTGGCGGCCGAACTGAGTGTCTGCCACAGGCTGTGGGTCGAGCCCATCACCGCCCCATACAGCGCGAAGAAAGCGATGCTGGAAACGAGCATCGCCCGCATCTTCCGGCCCAATTCCACTCCTTCGCGGATCTCGGTGAAGAATAGGCGCCGATTGCGCAGTATCGTCTCGATAATCGCTAAGTTGTTCACTCGATGTGCCTCCTAGATAGTTCCCGCTTGGGTGTTGATGCTGCTTGTGCGCTCGGCCGGGCGCTAACCCTTCGGCTCTCTCTCGATTATGCTCAGGGCAAGCCGGCCCCAGCTATGTGGGGTTTTTGGTATCGGTTTAGCGCCCGCCGCAATCGTGTAATCCCGATCGCCGGCATAGCTGCTACAAAGAAGACCAGCAGTTGAACGCCAACACTATGTGGGAAAAAGTTGGATGAAGCGCTGATGTAGCGGTAGCTCGTCGGTGTGAGGAAAATGTGGTGTGCCAGGGGCATCAACAGATAGCTCAAGCAAAGGCCGGAAACGAATAGCGCGCTCGCTTCAGGCCAGCGCTTGCGTCGTGCCACGCGCAGGCCGGTCACAATGCCCAACCAGATCACTCCCACGAGTATGCTCCCCACTGCTACCGCATAAGCCGTGGCGGTACTCACCGAGGCCCTGGGCGGCATTTCTATCACGTGCAGATTCAACAAAACCGGCATCAGCCCCGCCCCGTCGAATACGAGCCAGGCAAGATCACCCGGGCGCCGCGCTGCTAGGGAGCCTGGTGCCAGCGCGAAGGCCAGGCCGACCAACGTTACCATCACGCATGCCGCGGCATTTGCAGGTGGCAAAGTCGGCCAGTTAACCGTCATAGTGATAGCAGGTATGCCAACGACCAGCGGTAGCGCACAAAGCACCCATACCTGCCACCACGCCGGCGGACGGTAATCCCGCTGACGCAAAGCCGCAACCCGACCAAGCAGCCAATTCGCCACCGTGTACATAACCATCACGATTCCAGAAGCAACTAGCCCGGCCATCCAGTAGCGACCGCTTGTCACTTCGTCGAAAGGAGTAGCTCCCAGATGTCTGTACAGGAAAATCGCGTATCGGTCCGCTATTGCAAACCAGTAATAAAAAAGGCCCAGAACAACCAGAGAAACAACCACGGCATGCAGCAGCATCGCCTTTCACCCTATGGGATCACTGAAGCACTGAACCCTCAAAGCAACCCCGGCTTCTATCCCTACCAACGCAACGCAGGCCAAGCGAAGAAGATCGTCGTCAAGCCCCAGAAGAAAGCCCACGAGGCCAGCGCGTAGCGCCAGCGCGGGAACTTCAGCAGGGGCAGTAGCAGCGCCGCCAGCGACACGACCCAGAACGCCGGCTGCACCAGCACCTCCCGCCAACCGACGGCCGTGCCATCGGGGGCGAAGACCAGCCAGCGCAGGATCAGAGCGCAGATGACCGGCAGCGCCGCCGCCACCACGCCATCCGCCGTGCCCCAGCCAACGTGCGTGGCCTGGAGCTCCCGCCCCACCTCCTCCACGCCGAAGCGGGCAGCAGCCTCGGCCAACGCCGCTTCCTCATCCAGCCCTCGCGCCCGCGCCTCTGCCACCGCATCCTCCAGGTGGGTGCGGATTTCCTCCAGAAGCTCGTACTCTGTCTCTGCCTCCAGGTTCAGGTGGGCACGGATGCGCGCCAGAACGTCGTCAACCGTCATGGGCAGTGCCTCCCCTCAGATTAGCGCTCTACGAGCGCGCCCTATCCAGGCCAAGAAGCAAGCTCATCCCCTGGCGGAAAGCCTCCCACTCTTTCAGTTCCGCCTCCAACTGGTGGCGGCCTTTGTCGGTGACGGTGTAGACTTTGCGCCGTCTGGTGCCAGGCTCGCCCAGCCACCGGCTCTCCAGCAAGCCCTCCCGCTCCATCCGGTGCAGCCTGGGGTAGATAAGCCCCTCCTTGAATTCGAAATAGCCCTGGCTGCGCGCCTCCAGCCGCCGGATGATCTCGTAGCCGTGCAGCGGCTCCCCCACGTCCACCAGCAGTTTGAGGATCGCTACCGTGGTCGTCCCCTTGCGCATCTGATCAATCTTGCCCGCCACCCTGATTATCCCTTACATTCAAATCCATAAGTTTCTTATGCTATTATACCATAATACACAAGAATGTCAAGAGCCCAAACGGGTGATTATCCACATGTTACTGGAGGCCCAGATTTGGCAGTTTGGACCGGCCTCTGGACGCCAGATATGGGGGGTACAGGGACACCTCTGACTGAGCCAAACGGGCACGTGGACACGCTTTGTCAACCCCTGTCTCGGCCGATAGGCGCGCGGCGACACCAGGGTCATTGACATAATCTGGCCCGGTGGCACCACGACTGTGCGATTCGAGACGGACAGACGATTGGGACATCCCTGTCCATCTTACTTCATCGGCGCTGTCTTGTCCATTATACAGTGACAGGGTAATCACCAGCCTACAATGCTTTGACTTCCCCGCGAATCTGCGTTATACTGCGGCGGGTATGGTCAAGTTGATCTTATCCCCATCCTATCCATCTACCAGGAGGAATTATGACTGTTGACCCCAAGGTGCAACAACTGCGTGAACTGAGAGAAAAAGCCAGGCTAGGCGGCGGCGAGAAACGGATTGAGCGCCAGCATGCCAAAGGGAAACTGACCGCGCGGGAACGGATCGAGAAATTGCTCGACCCTGGCTCCTTCCGCGAGCTGGACATGTTCGTCACCCACCGCACAGTCGGCTTCGGCATTGAGGAGCAAAAGTACCTCTCCGACAGCGTGGTCACCGGCTGGGGGACGATTGACGGCCGGCTGGTGTACGTCTTCTCCCAGGACTTCACTGTCTTCGGCGGCTCGTTGGGGGAGGTGCACGCCGAGAAGGTATGCAAGATTATGGACCTGGCAATGAAGAACGGCGCCCCGGTCATTGGGCTGAACGACTCGGGCGGGGCTCGCATCCAAGAGGGGGTGGTCAGCCTGGCAGCCTACGCCTTCGTTTTCCTGCGCAACGTCTTGGCCAGCGGGGTGGTCCCCCAGATCAGCGCCATCATGGGCCCGTGCGCTGGAGGCGCGGTCTATTCCCCGGCGATGACCGATTTCACGCTGATGGTGAAAGGCACCAGCTTCATGCACATCACCGGGCCGGAGGTGATCAAAGCCGTGACACGGGAGGAGGTCACCTCCGAGGAACTGGGCGGCGCGATGACCCACAACACCAGGAGCGGGGTAGCCCATTTCGCCGCCGAGGACGAGGAGGACTGCCTGCAACTGACCAAGAGTCTGCTGAGCTACATCCCCCAGAATAACATGGAGGACCCACCCTTCGTGCCTACCGACGATCCACCCGACCGAATGGACGAACCGCTGGACTCCATCGTGCCCGACAGCCCAAACAAACCCTACGACATGAAGGAGATCATCCGCCGGGTGGTGGACGGCGGAGCGTTCCTGGAAGTGCATCGCCACTGGGCGCAGAACATCATCGTCGGCTTCGCCCGGCTGGGCGGTTTCAGTGTGGGCATCGTGGCCCAGCAACCGATGGTCATGGCCGGGGTGCTGGACATCAACTCGTCCATCAAGGCCGCCCGCTTCGTGCGCTTCTGCGATTGCTTTAACATCCCTATCGTCACCTTCGAAGATGTGCCGGGGTTCCTGCCAGGGGTGGCGCAGGAGCACGGGGGCATCATCCGCAACGGAGCCAAGCTGCTCTATGCCTACTGCGAGGCCACGGTGCCCAAGATCACCATCGTCACCCGCAAAGCCTACGGTGGGGCCTACGACGTGATGAGTTCCAAGCACATCCGGGGTGACATCTCCTACGCCTGGCCCACGGCGGAGATCGCGGTGATGGGGCCGGACGGGGCGGTGAACATCATCTTCCGTAGAGAGATTGCCGCCGTTGAGGACCCGGAGGCGGAGCGGGCGCGGCTGGTGCAGGAGTACCGCGACCAGTTCGCCAATCCTTACGTCGCCGCGGCCCGGGGATACATTGACGATGTGATCGAGCCCCACGAGACCCGCCCGCGCCTCATCGAGGCGCTGAAGATGCTGCAGAACAAGCGGGACTCCAACCCGCCGAAGAAGCATGGGAATATCCCATTGTGATGCGAGGAAAGAGACGATCATGCCACAAGAAGTACAATCTATCGCCGAGGCCGCCTCCCGGCTCACCGATCCCTTCACCCACACCGTGATCGGGCAGGTGGACGATTATTGCGCCTACCTCAGCCGTTTCTGGGGGACGTACAAGTTCCACCAGCACGCCAAGGACGAGATGTACCTGGTTCTGGAGGGAGAGGCCCACATTGACTACCCCGATGGCCAGAGTATCCTGGTGCGGGAAGGGGAGAGCCTCGTGGTCAAGGCTGGCGAGACACACCGCTCCCGCTCTGAGCAAGGAGCGTTGGTGTTGATGTTCAAGGCCCGGCATCTATTCGCGGAGTAGAACGCGGATTGCGTGGACTGGATGTACACCCACAAAAGGCGTATCGGGTCATCTACTGCAACCGTCCCGTTGGCGAGATCAAATTCGGCCATCAACTCATCGGCGGCTCTGTGTTCGTCTTTCCCGTCGCCATCCGAGACATCAACGACATCCGCATCAACAACCTCAAAAACTGGATGCGTGTCTAAAAAATCCCTCTGGCAATTGTGGCAAACTTTTACGACACCAGTCTCAAACCAATCGTGTTGCGAATATGATCCGAATCCAAAAACCCTGCCAATCCGTGTCCTTATGGAGGCAATATGACCAATCCACTCAAAATCTGTGACCTGATGCTACGCGACGGTCACCAATCGCTCCTTGCCACGCGCATGCGTACCGACGACATGCTGCCCATCGCCAAGGAAATTGACCAGGTGGGCTACTGGGCGGTCGAGATGTGGGGCGGCGCGACCTTCGACTCGGCTATGCGCTTCCTGGGAGAAAACCCCTGGGAGCGTATCCGGTTACTCAAGCGGGAGATGCCCCACACCCGCTTTATGATGCTCCTGCGCGGGCAGAACGTCGTCGGATACAAGCACTACCCCGATGATGTGCTGGAGCGGTTCATCGTCCGCGCCCATGTCAACGGCATTCAGGTCTTCCGCATCTTTGACGCGCTCAACGATGTGCGCAACATGCGCAAGGCAATGGAGGTGGTCAAACGGGAGGGAGCCCACGTCCAGGCCAGTATGTGTTACACTATCGGCCCGCCATACAGCATAGACTACTTCGTGGCACTGGGCCGGCAATTAAACGAGATGGGCGCCGACTCCTTATGCATCAAGGACATGGCCGGTCTCATCACCCCCTACATCGCCTACGAACTGGTGACGCGGCTCAAGGCCGAGGTGGGGCTGCCCCTTCACCTGCATTCCCATTCCACCAGCGGTATGGCGACAGCAGCGCTGTTGAAGGCCGCCGAGGCTGGCGTGGACATCGTGGACACTGCTATCTCGGCCCTTTCGGGAATGACCTCGCATCCGCCCACCGAATCCATCGTGGCGACGCTCCAAGGCACCGAGCGCGACACCGGCTTCGACCTCAACCTGCTGGCCGAGATCGCTGCCTACTTCGCCGAGGTACGCAGGAAATACGCCCAGTTCGAGAGCGGGATGAAGAGCGCGGACGTGCGCGTTCTGCAGTATCAGATTCCCGGCGGCATGCTCTCCAACCTGGTCTCCCAACTCCGCGAGCAGGGAGCCGAAGACCGCTACGAGGAAGTGCTGGCGGAAGTGCCCAGGGTGCGGGCGGAGCTGGGTTACCCCCCGCTTGTCACCCCCTCCAGCCAGATCGTCGGCACCCAGGCCACGCTCAACGTCATCCTGGGCGAGCGGTACAAGGCGATTCCCCAGGAGGTCAAGAACTACGTCAAGGGGATGTACGGCCGCCCGCCAGCGCCCATTGACCCGGAGATCAAGAATAAGGTCTTGGGCGACGAGGAACCCATTGACTGCCGTCCGGCCGACCTGATCCCGCCTGGCCTGGAACAGGCGCGGGCCGAGATCGGCGACCTGGCGCAAAGCGAGGAAGATGTGCTGTCGTACGCTCTATTTCCTCAGGTAGCCCGGCTCTTCCTGGAACGGCGGGCGCAGGGAGGCGGGGCGCAGGAAGAGATCGCGGCGGCCATCGCCGCGTTGCTCGCCGCGCAGGAGGAAGAAAAGGCGTACGAAAGAATCGTGCCCTACAATTTAGAATCCCCCTGGAAAATATCCTGGCGACCAACACAGAACCGCTGGGGAGGGTTACTGCCGTGACAAACAAACAATACGAACTAACCCTGGAAGGCGTCACCTATCGGGCCGAGGTCCAGGGCCAAACGGTGCTGGTAAACGGACGACCGTTCAGCGTGACGGTGGACGACAAAATGGTACAAGTAGATGGCACAAGTCACACCGTCGAACTTGAGGGCCAGCAGGCTATCTTCGACGGGATCGCCCGCCCCTTCCAGGTGCGCAAGATCGGCGAGGAGAAGGAGGCCCCCAGGACTGCCGCCGCCCCCACCGTGGCTGGCGAGGGAGTGGTGACAGCCATCATGCCCGGCAAGATCGTGCGTGTCCTGGTCCAGGAGGGCGACCAGGCGGCCGAAGGGGATGTGGTGTGTGTGCTGGAAGCGATGAAAATGGAGAACGAACTGCAGGCCCCTAGGGCTGGCGAGGTGAAAGCTGTGCACATCTCCCCCGGCGACGATGTAGAGATGGGGGCAGTGCTGGTGGAGATTGAGTAGTTTGACAATGTCAGATTAACATAAAGCAGGCTGCACTTGCTCGCTGGTGCTCGTAGCCCCCGTCCCTTCGGGCTGAGCCTCAGGACGAAGCCTCGGGGGCGCCTCAAACGAGATTTGCCCGGAGAACACGCCCTTGGGGACAAGGGCTGAGAGCCTTTGGCCAAATGTGACATTGTCAAGGTAGTCAGAAATCATACCGCATCGGAAATATGTCCGAAATCACCAAACGCAAACAACAATGGGAAAAAACCACGCTGCGGAAGACGCTGAGCCACTTCCCTGAGCGGTGCGAGCGGTTCGAGACCCCTTCCGGCATCCTGGCGGAGCGGCTGTACACCCCCGCCGACGTGGAGGTGGACTATCTCGATGACCTGGGCTTCCCGGGCGAGTACCCTTTCACCCGGGGCGTGCAGCCGACGATGTACCGGGGCCGCTTCTGGACGATGCGCCAGTACGCGGGCTACGCCACGGCGGAGGAATCGAACCACCGTTACAGGTACCTGCTGGCGCAGGGCCAGACCGGGCTTTCGGTGGCCTTCGACCTCCCCACCCAGGTTGGCTACGACTCCGACCATCCCATGGCCGAGGGAGAGGTGGGCAAGGTGGGTGTGGCCGTTTCCTCGCTGGAGGACATGGAAACCCTCTTCGAGGGCATCCCGCTGGACAGAGTCTCCACCTCGATGACCATCAACGCCCCAGCCTCAGTTCTGCTGGCGATGTACATCGCGGCGGCGAAGAAGCAAGGCGTACCGCCGGACAAGCTACGGGGCACCATCCAAAACGACATCCTGAAGGAGTACGTCGCCCGGGGCACCTACATCTTCCCGCCCCGCCCCTCGATGCGCCTTATCACCGACACCTTCGCCTACTGCGGCGAACACCTTCCCAGGTGGAACACGATCAGCGTCTCCGGCTACCACATCCGGGAGGCCGGTGCCACGGCGGTGCAGGAGGTGGCCTTCACGCTGGCAAATGCCATCGCTTACGTACGAGCGGCCGTAGACGTGGGGCTGGACGTGGACGACTTCGCTCCCAGAATCTCCTTCTTCTTCAATGCCCACAACGATCTCTTTGAAGAGATAGCCAAGTTCCGGGCCGCGCGACGGCTGTGGGCGCGCATCATGCGGGAGCGATTCGGGGCGCAGAACCCCCGCTCGTGGAGATTGCGCTTCCATACCCAGACCGCCGGCTGCACCCTCACCGCCCAGCAGCCGGACAACAACGTCGTGCGGGTGACCTTGCAGGCGCTGGCCGCCGTGCTGGGCGGTACCCAATCGCTGCACACCAACTCCCGCGATGAGGCCCTCTCCCTGCCGACGGAGGAATCGGTGCAGATCGCCCTGCGCACTCAGCAGATCATCGCCTACGAGTCTGGCGTGGCCGACACCATTGATCCCTTGGCGGGCAGCTACTACGTCGAGTATCTGACCGACGAGATCGAATGGCGGAGTGAGGAATACATTGAGAAAATTGATGCTATGGGCGGGGCGCTACCGGCCATCGAACAAGGGTTCATCCAGCGGGAGATACAAGACAGCGCCTATCGGTATCAGAAAGAGATAGAGAGTCAAGACAGGATCGTGGTAGGCGTCAATCAGTTCGTCGTCGAGGAAGGGGCTACTCTGCGACGCCTGAAGGTGGATCCAGCGGTGCGGGAGCGGCAGATGGCGCGGCTGGCTGCTCTACGAGCGCGGAGAGATAGCGAGCGGGTCGGCTCACTCCTGGCCCGCCTGAAAGAGGCGGCCCAGGGCGACGACAATTTAATGCCGGTCATTCTGAAGTGCGTGGAGGCTTATGCTACCCTGGGAGAGATCTGCGACGTGCTGCGGGGGGTGTTCGGCGAGTACAAACCGATGGTGACGATCTGATGACTGTCTAATCACAAACGCCCCATCCTATCGGTGGGGCGTTTGCATGGGCAAGCATATAGCTTCTACGGCCAGTTCCTGAACACGAGCGGCAGATAGAGGGTGCGCGTGTTGTTGATCGTGACGGAGACCGAGAGCGGGATCGGGTCAGGAGCATAGCCATCGTCCAGGTAGGCGACGTTCTCAACCGTGACGCCGTCGCTCAGGCCATCGGCGACGGTCACCTGGAAGCCCAGCCGCTCGCTACCTGGATCCACGCTGACCGTCCAGGTGAAGACACGGCTGTCGCCACTGAGGGTGACATCCCCCGCCGTAGGGTCGAAACTGCCGCCGACCAGCGTCACCGACGGGGGCAACGAGTCGGTCACGGTCACCGCTCTGCCGATGCTGCCGTTGTTGCGAACGGTGATCGTGTACACAAGCGGGTCACCGCTGGGCACCTCGCTGGCGCTGGCGGTCTTGCTGGAACTGCCGAAGACGCCTTGAGCGACGGTGATTTCGGCGCTGCGCTTGATGCTGGTCGTACCGCCCGTGATATAGGCCGTGTTTTCGATGGATTGGCCGATATGGGCCGCCTCCGTGATGGTCGCCTGGAAGGCAAGCGTCTCCTTGCTATCCGTGATGATCTGCCCGGTCCACAGGATGGAGTTATCGTCAACCACGACATTCCCGGTGGACGGCGGATCGTGACCGACGTAAGCTAGCTCGGCTGGCAACACGTCGGACACGGTAAAGCTGACGGTGTCGGTCACGCTGGCATTGCTGACCACGATGGTATACTCGATGGTGTCCCCTGCGTTGGGAGTTGCATCATCCACGAGTTTTCGGGAGCCGTAGATCTCAGAGATCACCTCAACGGTCACGATGTCCGTGTCGTCCACCGTGGTGGAAGGGCTGAACTCGCCGGTGTAGGAGACCACCACCTGATTAGCCAGCTCGGCTCCCCAGGGCACGTCACTGCCGACGTGGACGACGACGGCGACCCGCCCCATGCCGCCCGGTGGAATACCCGGCACACCGTCGGTGTACCAGGTGATCTGGGTGACACCGCTGGGCAGCGTCGAGGTCACCGGCCCGGTGAGATAGCGGCCTGACGAGGCGCTGAGCAGCGTGACGGAAGGGGGCAGCGTCTCGGTGATAACCACGTTGGTGGCGTGGGTGATCATACTGCGGTTGCCGTAGAGGATCCAATACGTGTAATCCTTGCCCGGCTCGGGCGGGATGACATTCCCCTCCTCATCCTTGGATGGCTCCTTGTCCACGAAGGGGTCCACGTAATTACTGGCAATCTCCACCACTTCGATGTCACTGTCGGAAGAGACCCCATCGCTGATCGCAACAGTATTGGTCAGGAGCGTGCCAATGGGAAGCGTCTGCGGAACGTTGACCCACAATTGAAGGATAGCGTAGTTCCACGAGCCGTTGTCCACGACAGGGGCGGTAAAGACCAGCGTCCTGCTCATCGGCCCGCCGATGGTGGGTGTGATAGCGCCTTCCGTCCCCAACAGATCCGGCCCGTGGTAATTCAAGGTAGCATGGTCGAAGGTCGTGTTCTGGGGCAGCAGGTCTGTGATGACTACGTCGTAAAGAGGGGCGTTCCCTGCGTGCCCCTCGCGGCCGTTGTTGTAAAAGTAGATGTTGTAGGGGATGGCCTGGCCAGCGGCAACGTAGTCGTTGTTGTACGGATAGTCTTTGCCAACATACAGCTCGGACACCGCCGAACCGGCGACGGTGAAAGACTCACTGTTGTGGTTGTTCGGCCCGTCACCCAGCTCGACGTTTTGCGTCGTCGTCACGTGGGCCGTGTTGGCGACCAAGCCTGAACTGTTGCCGTTGCGCAACTCCAACCATACCGTCTCTACCTCGTCTATGCCCATCGTACCCAGGTTCAGGGTGACGACCGTATGAGCACCCAGCGTGCCCGTCGTGACCGCCGAACCACACGAGTTCCACCAGTACGTTCTGCCACAGTCCTCGTAGGTGACGCCGGTCGGCAGGAGATCCGTCACCACTACTCCGTGGGCAATCGCCGCCCGGTCGCTGTCAGCAAAATCGGTGTTAGTGATGACCAGGCGGTAACGGAGAGCACCTGCCTGAGCAGGTGGGATGTTGGGATCAAGCACCTTTTGAATCTGCAAGTCGCGGTGGGCAGGACCATAGTTAAGGACGAACGTAGCCGTGACGTAGGGAACGGTATCGGTGGACTCGGCCGTAAAGGTCACGGTGGCCACGTCGTTAAAGTCCATCACAGCGGCCGGGATAGGGACGACGAATTGGAGCGTGGAGGTGTAGGTACCACTAAGGGGTGGGACGAAGGTCGGATAGGAGATGCCGTTTGCCCAGGTGGTGATAGGGACACTGGAACTGACGGCCAGAGAGTGGGTCAGGAAAAAACTCCTGGTCACATCCTCGCTGGCCCCCAGGTATAGGGCGGAGGTCGTCGTGATCGAGTTGCCCGGGTCGTCCCAGATGGCCTGGCTGGGAGGCAAAAAGACGGCCTGGACGCCGGTGAAACTGGGTTGAAAGCGAATCGCCATCTGATCCTGCCAGAAACCGGTGGCGCTGGGGATAAACATGCCCTGGGTATATACGTCGCCCGCTGAACCATCCAGGTTCTCCAGCCCGACGATGACGGATTTGTTCAGGTTTTCGTCCAGCGTACCGGCGAAATTGGTGATCTTGAAGTACTGCATCTTGATGTCACCGCCGGGGTAGAGGAGGATCTGGAAGGTGCGCGGGTTATACATCCCGCAGCACCAAACCACGTTCTCGAACTCGATGATAGTGCGCCGGGGGTTGGAATCGTTCCTGAGGTAGACGTGCGAGATTCCGGGATACCCCCACAAGTCGTCGGCAAAGGGAGCGATGAAGTTATTGACGGCATCGGTGCCGGTCAGGTTATTGTTGGGGATCAGATCCGGCATGCCTCCACTTCCGCTAGCGACCTGGACTCCCTGCTTCTCGAAGAAAATATACCCATTCTCGCTGATGCGAAAGTGGGTGTAGAAATCGGCGTAGAAGGGGAAGACAAAGCCTATGGGGTAGGGAGATGAAATGTCGCCGTCTTCGATGAAGTCGCCTCCCAGGTCCCACTCGTAGTCGGCGTCGTTGTGGATTTCCACCCATCCGTAAGTGACCGTCGGCACGTCGGACGGGGTCAGGGTATCGTACATGGTGTAGACGCCGCTGCTGGGGCTGTGCGGGCGGGCGAGCGGTGCTGGCGGGACGGAGGGAGAATCTGCTGGAAGAGCGTCTTTAGCCGAGGAAACGGTGCTCAGCAACAGGGTCAGGGCAGCCATAGCCCCAATGCAAGAAAGGACGAGTGTCAAGGCTCTTCTCGTTTTCGTGTTCATAGGGAGCGCCTCCTAACCTGGACAAGCCAGAATTGAAACGGTAGGTGACTACCTTGACAATGTCAGATTAACATAAAGCAGGCTGCACTTGCTCGCCGGTGCTCGTAGCCCCCGTCCCTTCGGGCTGAGCCTCAGGACGAAGCCTCGGGGGCGTCTCAAACGAGATTTGCCCGCAGAACACGCCCTTGGGGACAAGAGCTGAGAGCCTTTGGCCAAATGTGACATTGTCAAGGCAGTAACAACGGTACTAAACAAATCGCTGCCGACAACCATCAATCGTGCCAGGCAAGATGATGGTGCAGCAGGAGATAGGCAACGATCAACAAGACCCCACCTGCGATGGGTAGCGCAAAACCGACACGTGCTGGCCGGTCTGCGTCGCCGGTTTCGGGCAAGAGCAGCGGTACGGTGGGCGTGGGCGTGAGTGCGGGCGTTGGGGAAGGGACAGGCGTGTCGGCGGGCGGCGGGGGTGGAGGTGGAGGAGAAGCAGGCGTGTCGGTGGGTGTGGGTGTGCTCGTCGGCGTGGGGGTGTTGGTCGGTGTAGGTGTCGGTTCCAGCACCACGTATTGCATGCTCACAGGCGAAGAAGGGCATCCAAATCTATCGCTCATTGTCAGGGTAACCGTGTACGTGCCAGGGGCTGCGTACACTTTGGAAGGCCCTGAATCGGTGCTGGCTGTGCCGTCTCCAAAGTCCCATTCAAAAGTGTAGGGGGTATCGCCGCTCAACCCAGTGTTGCTTTGACTGAAGGCGATGGGAACGCCGGCGCCGGCAGAACCGGAAGGCGGGTTGGCGTTCAACGTAAGGGCGTTGCCATCAATGGTGTAGTTGAACTGAAGGCGGTAAGCCACCGCGGCACTTGCGTCGTCCACATCGTCACGCACGCGCATTGCCAGCGTGTTGCGGCCCACACGACGACTGTTGGCCACCAGCGTCGCATCCAGGTTCACGTCGTAGACAAAGCCATCCTCACGACCGGGCAGGTTCGTGGCGATAGGTGCGCTGTTGTAGTAGACGGAGGCGCCACCAGGGGTGGCAGCTACTTGCAGGCGCAGGGGGTTGATCACCGCAACCGAGTCGGCGGAGGCGTTGATGGGAACGCAGAAGTTCTTCCGCAAAAAGAGGAACTGTGGATCAGGGCTGGAAGGGATGTTGTACCGGCCGTCACCGTCAGGCCCGGCGCCCGGCGAACCTCCCCAGATGAAGTCGTCTCCCACAGGAGTTCCCCATCCTGGTTGACGCACAACCGGATAGGAAGGGTCCCAACCGCTATCGTCAAAATCGGGTGAACGCCAGAGGCCAGGGTCCAGGAGATTATCCTGGAGCCGCGTGGCCTCGGAATGGCCCGGCTGGCCTGGCGGCGGCGGGCCGCTCACGACCGTCACTGTGCCGGACTGGTGCAGCGGCGAGGCGGAAGCGGGCGGCAATACGACCACCGACATGGCCACGGCCGCCGTGCCGATGAGTATCGCGACCTTCACAGCAGCTAACAGGCGTTGTCTGAAACGCATCATGAGCCACCTCCTCCCAACCAAACCCTGGGGTCTTCGAAGACCTCAATGGTCTCGTGCCACGATGCAACGCTAACAGTACCGCCAGCGCGGTCGGCACAGTCCGATTATAACCCATTTCCAGCATCTCCACAATTATCGCCCCACAGAACTCCGCTCCATTGTGCCGAGTGTCGGTAGGCGGGCGTCTCCTGAGCGGGGAACGTGGAAGCTGACATCTGTCCGCTTGATATCCACTTGCCTTCTGGGGCCGCCCTGATATAATGTTAACGAGGCCGAAGGAGTACGCGAATCGTCCAGGGGAATCTAGTGATGGCAAAAAGCACCACCCACTCCCTCACCAGGCTGTTGGGTGATATCTGGAGCTGGCTCACGCGACCTGCTGCGTCTGTCAAAGAGCCTGAGCACCAGCGCCAGGCACGGTTGCTGGCGTCGTTACTGATCGCCTTCGTCCTGCTGGTCATTCTGTTGTCTGTCGCATCGGAGCTCCTTAACCCTGCAGTGCCCCCCTCGAACAACCCAGGCTTGTATTTGGCGGCGGGACTTGCCGTTCTTTTCACAATTGCATACGGTTTGAACCGCGCTGGGTACTACATCCTGGCCGCAGTACTTGGCATGGGTGTTCTTTCTGGCTCGGTTTTCGGTGGGACACTGGCGATTTTTGCGGGCGCGAACCCCAATTGGGACCCTACGGACACCCAGCCACTCATCTTCCTGGTCGTGCCTGTATTGCTTGCCAGCATGCTACTTCCTTTACCGGTAACAATCGTTCTCATTGCCATCAACGCGGCAGGTATGCTAACTCTACCGATGTTTTTCCCCGACGTAACATTTGCAGCTATCGCCACCGGCCCCCTGCTCTCCATCCTTGCTGTGTCACTCTTGATCTTGTTGACCGCCTACCATCGGAACCTGTTGGAAATGGACCGGCAGGCTGAGATGAGCAAGAAGGTTGAAGAGTTGACCGCTCTGAGCCAAGCGTCTCAAGCTGTGACTGCTTCTCTCGAACTCGACCAGGTGTTGGCAGAGGTCGTGTCGTTAGCCAGCGAGGCGGTGAACTCAGATTACACCAGCGTGGCGCTGGTGGATGAGGCAGGCAGCATAGGCCGGAGCGTCGAAAACTTGCCGGGTGTGCCAGCCATAGGGTACCGCATCCGAGACGAGGGCCTCACCAATTGGATCGTCCATGCAGGTCAAGTGGCGATCATTGATGAAATCGGTGAGGACGGCGCGATAAGCCCCGATCTGGGCCAAGGAGCACCGCACTTCGCGAATCCGCTCGTTGTGGAGGCTGGCATCAAGTCGGTTGCAGGCCTGCCCATGATGGTCAAGGGCAACTTGCTGGGCGTGCTATACCTGCACAGCCTGCAACCCGCTGCTTTTCACGGTCAACTATCCTTGCTGACCACCTTTGCAGCCCAGGCTGCTATCGCCATCGAGAACAGTCGCCTCTTCCAGGCGGAGCGGGAACAGCGAGAGCTGTCCAGGGCACTGAGAGAGGCGGCAGCCGCCGTCAACAGCACCCTGCATCTTGACCAGGTGTTGGATCGCATCCTAGAGCAGGTGGAGCGGGTCGTCCTGGGGGATGCCTTCAACGTCATGCTTATAGAGAACGGCAAAGCCGCTCTGGTCCGCGGGCGGGGGTACGAGCATCTAGACATAGAGGATCGCATCCCCCGTCCCTCCGTCGCCATTGCCGAGTATCCCAACCTGGTGAAAATGATGCGGACGGGAGAACCACTCGTCGTGCCGGACACAAGCACCGATCCCAACTGGGTCTGGTCGCAGGGCCGGGAGTGGCGGCGTTCCTATGTCGCCGCGCCCATCCGCGTGGGCGGTGCGACCGTGGGCTTTCTAAACGTGATCGGCACCCGGCCAGGCCAGTTCGGCCCCGCCGACGCCCAGCGGCTGCAGGCCTTCAGTGACCACGTCGGCACCGCCATCCAGAATGCCCGCTTGTACAGAAAACAGCTCAACTATGCCAACGGGTTGGAGGAACGGGTGCGGGACCGGACCGCTCAACTCCAGGCTCAGTATGCCCGGCTGGCGGCGATCCTGAGCAGTGCCTCCGACGGTATCGTCGTCACCGATCTGGAGGGAGGGATCCTCCAGGCCAACCCTGTCGCTGATGCCTGGCTCATCCGCACTCTCCCTCCAAAGGATGCCACTCGGCTGCGGGGGGTGGTACGAGACCTGGCACAGCGAGCCGAGGAGGGGCCCAAGGCGGTGCTGGAACTGACTGGACTGGATCTGGAACTGAGCGCCGCGCCGGTCTCTGAGCCTGGAGCGGAGGAAGCGGCTGCAGTCGTGGTCATCCACGATGTCAGCCACCTCAAGGCACTGGACCGGATGAAGACCCGCTTCGTCTCCAACGTCTCCCACGAACTGCGCACGCCGGTCACGACGATCAAGTTGTACACAGAGCTGATGCAGCGGCACCCAGAGAAATGGGAGGAATACGCGGCCACACTAGCACAGGAGGCGGATCGTCAGGCGCGGCTGGTGGAGAACATCCTGCAGATTTCGACCGTTGACGCCGGGCGGCTGGAGATGAAGCCCCGCCCGACCTCCCTCGACGAGCTGGCCGAGATAGCCATCGTCAATCACCAGACATTGGCCCGAGAGCGAGGGTTGACGCTGGAGCACCAGCCAGCGGAACCGGGACCAGTAGCGTTGGTGGACCCGGAGTGGATGATGCAGGCATTGAACAACCTGGTGGAGAACGCGATCCATTACACGCCAGAGGGGGGAAAGGTGGTGATCTTCACCGACAATGAGGAGGCAGAAGGCCGCGCCTGGGCCACGATAGCAGTGGAGGACACCGGGATGGGCATCCCGGAGGAAGAGTTGCCACACATCTTCGAGCGATTTTTCCGGGGAGAGGGAGTGCGGTTGATACAGCTACCTGGGACCGGCCTGGGGCTGGCGATTGTCAAGGAGATCGTCGAACTGCATGGAGGGAGGGTGACGCTGGAGAGCCAGGTGGGAGAAGGCACCACCTTCACCATCTGGCTGCCCCTGGCCGACTAGCGTCGGTCAGGACAGAAACCCAAGGAAGGAGCAAGGAGCATGGGTGGACAGCGCATCTTGGTTGTGGAGGACCACGAGTCCCTCCTGACGGCTATCCAGGACATCCTGGAAGAAGAGGGTTACGCTGTCTTGACAGCTACCGATGGCCTACAGGCGCTCCAGAGAATGGAGGAGAGCCGTCCAGACTTGATCGTGGCAGACATTATGATGCCCCGAATGGACGGGCTTGCACTCTACAAGGAGATCCGCGCCCGACCAGAATGGGTGCCTATCCCCTTCATCTTCTTGACCGCCAAAGCAGAGCGGGCAGACGTGCTGAAGGGAAAGGAACTGGGAGCCGAGGATTACCTCACCAAGCCCTTCGACCCCCAGGAACTGGTGGTGGCAATCCGCGCCCGGCTGGGACGTGCCCAGGCCATTCGGGAGGCTACGGCAGCGGAGTTCGACCAACTCAAGCAGCAGATTATCACCGTCCTGGGGCACGAACTGCGCACTCCCCTGACCTATGTTCAGGGCTACACAGACCTGGCGTTGGAAGACGCCTCTTCCATCTCCTCCGGCGCCCTCCAGGAACTCCTGCATGGGGTCAAACAAGGCTCCGACCGGCTAAGCAGACTGGTGGAGAACTTCCTGCTGTTGATCCGCATAGACACCGGCCAGACAGCGGAGGAGTATCGCCTGCTGGCCCAGATACACCACGACCTGGGGGAGATCGTGGAGCGCACGGTCCGTCAATCCAAGGACCAGGCCGCAGCGTGCGGTGTGGCTCTGGAGGCAAAGGTAGCTCCCAACCTGCCCCCGGTGCAACTATGTGAGCCTTTCTTCGCAGATGCACTGCGCCGACTGGTAGATAACGGCATCAAGTTCTCCCGAGGCGAGGGAAAACGGGTGACAGTGAGCGTCCAGGCCACGGACGAATGGGTAGAAGTGGCTGTGAAGGACGAGGGAGTGGGCATTCCCGCCGAGAAAATCCCTCACCTCTTCGAGCGGTTCCGGCAGATTGGAAGAGGGCAGATGGAGCAGCAGGGAACCGGCCTGGGTCTGGCGATTGCCCAGGACCTGACTCATCTACACGGCGGTGAGATCACCGTGGAGAGCGAACCTGGAGAAGGCTCCGTCTTTACCATCAGGCTGCCGGTAACCGAGACAACGTAACGCTGAGAAACCAGGATCTTACCAGCTCTCTTACGACTCCTACCAGCAGTAGTTGCGCGATGCCGACGCCCGCTTGGTTCGGTGACGGGATTGGGTGTACGGGGCAAATTTGAGTTCAAACAGGTTGGAGCGTGAATTGCTGTCTCGACAGACCTGTGACCGCTTGGACCACTTCGTCGGGCAGAAAAGGCTTGAGGATGAACTGGTCGGCGCCAGCTTCCAGGCACTCCCGGCGGCGGTCCATCGCTGAGGTCATCACCACAGGAATTTGGGCTACTCTCTCGCCTGACCGCCGCACCTGACGGATCAAATCAATGGTCTCCTGGCCGTGGACATGCACGTCCATTAGCACTGCGTCTGGAAGGGCCTGGCGGAGGAGTGGCAAGACTTCCTCATAAGCGTCAGTCGCGATGACGTGACATCCTTCCAACTCGAAGAGAAACCTCATCAGCCGCCCCATTTCCCGATTGTCTTCCACCAGCATGATAGTGTTCAAATGCTCCTCCATTCGCCCGCCCTTTGCCCGCAGTGGGCCGAGAATGGTCTTTCATGACGCTGATCTTTACATGATCCCCTTATGATGTTATGTTCGTGTTTGGGAACTCCCACCATTCGTATCATACCACACGCTGGTGTGAATTCGGTTTGGAAAAGGGGGCAATTAGTTTGAATTTGGTTTGTGAAATGGGGCAACTGGGGCCGGAGTGAACAGCGAGAGATACGCCAGTAACCTGCCTGGTAACAGGGCCGTAACCAGGCTGTAACCCATCTCCCGGCGACCCGGTACTACGATTGTCGTGGGACCAGCGCCCTATTGCCGCTTCTGGTGACCAATAGTATAATATACACGCATCCGTGGAGGTGGGAGGAAGAGAGTGGCTCAAAAAGACAACCGGTCCCCATATCCTGACGTGGAAGCCCTGCGAACTGCATTCCCGGTCACCAAGCACTGCACCTACCTTAACCATGCGGCAGTTGCCCCGCTGCCCAACCCCGTGCGCGCTGCTATGTCTAAATTCATCGCTGACCGAGGTGTGATATTCGGCCGCAAGCGCAGATACGAGCACGTATCCGACGACCTGCGCGGCGTGCTAGCCTGGTTGATCAATGGCACGCCGGAGGAGATCGCCTTCGTGCAGAACACCAGCGAGGGTCTCAACGTTATCGCCAATGCATTGCCGTTAGAGCCTGGCGATAACGTCATATTCTGTGACATGGAGTTTCCGTCTAACGTCTATCCATGGATGAACCTCCAACGACGGGGAATCAAGACTCGCTGCGCTCCCCACGATGGCGGCGGGTTGACGGTCGAGGTACTGGAGAGACGCGCCGACGAGCACACCCGTGTCGTAGCTGTCAGTTCCGTCGAGTTCCTCACCGGCTTCAAGAGCGACCTTCAGGCGCTGGGGGCGTGGTGCCGGGAACAGGGGGCTTATTTCGTCGTGGATGGCATTCAATCGCTGGGGGCCGCCCCCCTGGACGTTCAAGCCTGCCAGGTTGATTTTCTCTCCTGCGGTGGTCCCAAATGGCTGATGGGACCGGCGGGCCAGGGCTTCATATACTGCCGCCAGGAGTTGCTGGACGAACTCGTGCCTCCTTTCGTCGGCTGCCTCAGCGTCACTGGGTGGGAGGATTGGCGCGACTACAACCTGACCTTCCTGCCCGACGCTAGCCGCTTTGAACTCGGTACTCCAAACATCGTTGGGCAGATCGGGCTGCTGGCAGCAGTGCGCTTCCTGATGGAGATTGGCATTCCGGCCATTGAGCGCTGGACGCTGCATCTCACCAACCTGCTGATCGAAGACCTTCAGCGACGCGGCTACGAAGTCGTAAGCAACCTGGAACCCAAACGACGGTCGGCGATTGTCTCCTTCGGTCTCCCTGGCGACGTAGATGAAGCGATCCAGAAACTGGCTGACGCAAAGGTCGTGGTTTCGAAGCGCGAACAATATATCCGCGTCTCGCCGCACTGCTACAACACGGAAGAGGAGATCACCCGCGTGGGCGAGGTGCTGGGCGATGCCCATTAACGATATCTTGAGAGCCTTTCATAATCTGTCCAAAAGACGTCACTACTCAGCCTGAGCAGCGTA
>JBHIET010000052.1:0-23729 GCA_046760785.1 Anaerolineae bacterium
ATGATCTGTACAATCACTGTTACGATTTCCAGGGGTGCGAAAAACAGGCTTAGAAGCCGGGGCTCTGGCGTCACGAGCGTGCCACCTTCGCCCAATCCGCCAGGAACCGCTCCAGCCCTACGTCGGTGAAGGGGCTGCGGATCATCTTCTGCAACACACCGAACGGTATAGTGATAATGTCAGCCCCGGCGAGAAGTGCGTCCACCACGTGCGCCGGGTGGCGGATACTGGCCGCCAACACCTGGCAGTCGAAGCCATAGTTGTCAAAGATGGCCCGCGTCTGACGTACCACCTCCATCCCATCCAGTCCGGCGTCGTCCATGCGCCCCACGAAGATAGAGGCATAACTGGCCCCTGCCCTGGCTACCAGGTACGCCTGGTTCGGTGAGAAAATCAGCGTGGCGTTGATGCGCCCGTTAGGCCAGGAAGAGATTTCCTTCATCGCCTTCAGCCCCTCGACGGTGGTGGGAATCTTGACGAAAACGTGCTCCGACCAGGAGAGGATTTCCCGCGCCTCCTCGATCATCCCGGCGGCATCGGTGCTGAGCACCTCGGCGCTCACCGGCCCCTGCACGATCTCCACGATCTTGAGCGTATTGGCCTTGAGATCGGCGGTGCCGGCGCGCATCATCAGCGTGGGGTTAGTGGTCACACCGTCAAGCACGCCCCAACTGGCCGCCTCACGGATTTCGCCAACACTCGCAGTATCCAGGAAGATTTGCGCCATTGCTTTGCCTCCGTGGGAGTAGAATGAGTAAACAGAAAAGTACATGCAGGTTACAGTAAACTTTACTCACCCCGATTATTGTATCCAAGATGATTATATCACAGAGAATTCAGGCTGTCGAACTGGAACCATGGGAGCGTATCACACTGGAGACAGAATGGCCTCACCGCTGCCACGCGGATCATTTTCCTTCGCTGCGCCGCCTTCACCCCCCTTCCCCGCCCCCTGCATGCGAGGGGATAGGGAGGGGTTAGGGGGTGAAAAAGCCCAACCTCACGTACCTGAACGGATTACGCAAGGCTCTCACACAAATCAAACTTGACTTTTCCCGCTGCCTGGGTAAAATTTCTACTCACGTTACTACCTAACTGCACAGACAAAAGGAGGCACAATGAACTTGACACTGCTCGTTGACATGTCCGTTCCTCTGGCCGGCATCTCTGCCCTGGTCATGGTCGCGATTCTCTACTTGTGGCTGCGAAAGCAGGACGCCGGTACGGAGCGTATGCAGGAAATCGCGGGCTTCATCCAGATTGGGGCGAATACGTTCCTCCGCCGGGAGTTCCTCACCATCGCTCCCTTCGTGGCGATCCTGGCTCTGCTGTTGTTCTTCGCTATGCCGGAGGGGAAGTGGCAAATCGCGCTGGGCTTTATCGTCGGCGCGGGCTTCTCGATGTTGGCCATCTTTATTGGGATGAACGCAGCGATGCGGGCCAACGTGCGCACCACCGCTGCGGCGCGCTCATCGCCTGCGCGGGCGCTGATGATCGCCTTTCGGGGCGGGGGCGCGATGGGACTCTCCATCGTGGCGCTGAACTTGCTGGGCATCTTTCTGCTGTTTCTACTCTTTGGCGTGTCACGGGCCCACCCGGAGAACGTACACCTGTCGGTCGGCTTCGGGTTCGGGGCCAGTTTCTCCGCCTTATTCGCCCAGTTGGGCGGCGGCATCTTCACCAAAGGGGCAGACATCGCTGCCGACCTGGTGGGTAAAGTGGAGCAGGGTATTCCGGAGGATGACCCGCGCAACGCCGCCGTCATCGCTGACCAGGTGGGCGACAACGTGGGAGACGTGGCAGGACGTGGGGCTGACCTCTTCGAGTCCGGCTCTGACAATCTGATTGGCACGATGATCGTGGGCCTGACCTTCATCCCCACCTATGGCTGGCCAGTGGTGCTCTTCCCCCTGCTCAGCCAGGCCATTGGCGCCGTCGGCGCGATGCTGGGCGTGCTGGCCGTGCGGGGCACAGAGAAGCGCAACCCCATCCTTTCGATGAACATCGGATTCCTGACGACAGCCCTGTTCTCTGTCGCTTCTTTTTATGTCCTGGGCGCCCTCGTGATGCGCGACGTGCGCCTGTTCTACTGTCTGACCCTCGGCCTGCTCACCGCCGTCGCGGTCTCAGGCCTGGTGCAGTTCTACACCGGCATCACCCAGAAACCGGTCAAACAGATCGCCAAGGGGGGCATGAGCGGCGTGGCCATCAACTTGATCTATGGTTTCGCCTGGGGCATGGAGAGCGCGTTCATTCTGAAGGTCCTGGTGGCCGTAGTGAACGTGATCGCTTTCTACATTATGGACGGTGGCCTGCCCGGCGTCCTGGGCATCACGGCGGCCACGCTGGGTATCACCGAGATGACGGGCATCATCATGGCGGCCGATGCCTTCGGCCCCATCGCCGACAACTCCAGCGGCATCGCCGAGATGACTGGGTTAAGCGCAGAGGTCCGTCAGGCCGGTGACGTGCTGGATGCAGCCGGCAACATTACCAAAGCCACCACCAAGGGGTATAGCATGTCCTGTGCCCTGATGACCAGCATCGTCATTCTCTTCGCCTACCTCCTCAGCGCCGCTCGCTTGGTCGGGGCGGGCAGCGGCAGTCTGGTCAGTTTCGTCACCTTCGGCGGCACCGACCCGGAGGGGGTCGTCCTGGAGATCGTGCGCGGTCTCAACATGGCCCATCCGCTCAACATCGCTGCGCTGATGATTGGCACCACCATTCCCTTCCTGTTCACCGCGCAGACGATGAAGGCGGTGGGGCGGACGGCCTTCCGCATGGTGGACGAGGTGCGGCGGCAGTTCCGTGAGATTCCTGGGCTTATGGCCGGCGAGACCACGCCCGAGTATTCGCGCTGCGTGGACCTGGGTACGCGCGACGCACTGCGGGAGATGATCGCGCCAACGCTGGCCGGGGTAGCCTTCCCCATCGCGGTGGGCTTCCTGATGGGGCCGTGGGCTCTGACTTTCTACCTGATCGGGGTGAAGGTCATCGGCGCGACGCTGGCGATCTTTATGTTCAACGCCGGTGGCGCGTGGGATAACGCCAAGAAGTACATTGAGGAAGGCCACTTCGGGGGCAAGGGGTCGGAGCCCCACAAGGCCGGGGTCATCGGCGACACCCTCGGCGACCCGCTCAAGGACACCGCCGGGCCGTCGTTGCATATCCTCATCAAGTTGCAGAACATCCTCGCCATCACGCTTCTTCCGCTCTTCTACACCTATCACATACCCTGGAACTAGTATCCGGCAAATTGGCAGATCGGAACTGGTAGATTGGGACGAATTCAACGACGTCCCAATCTACCAATGTGCCAATCTACCAACCCACCAATGTACCAGTCTACCAACGTACCACTCCACCAACTCCTTGGCCTGACCCTGCTTCTGGTATCAGGTTGTTCTGTGTTTCTACCGTCCCCCACGCCTACCCCAACACCGACGCTACTGCCCTCTCCCACGCCGTGGCCAACCCCGACGCCCTATCCGACCCCGTGGCCAACCCCCACCCCTGAACCGGCCGACACCGGCTGGCAACCTGTGCAAGCGGGCATTGAGCTACGCCAGGTGCGCGTGGAGACCGGAGAGGCCGCCGAGCGTCTGACCATCGTGCGGCTCGATCCCATCGCCGTGCGCTTTCGCGTCCATTACGACCCCAACGCACCTTGCCCGGTAAGCGGTTGGGCGGAGCGGCTCCAACCGTTGCTGGTCGTCAACGGCGGCTACTTCACTCCCGAGAACGAGACCGTGGGCCTGCTCATCAGCGACGGGCGGGTCTGGGGCACACCCTACGGAGACTTCGGGGGTATGTTGGTCGTCACGGCCGAGGGGCAGGTGAGTGTACGCTGGCTCACGGACCAACCCTACGACCCCGACGAGCCCCTGCAAGAAGCAGTACAGTCATTTCCGGTGCTGGTCAAGCCGGGCGGCGTAATGGGCTTCCCTGCCGAAGCCGACGACGGTCGCCCCGCCCGTCGCACCGTCGTGGCCCAGGACTGCCAGGGGCGCATCCTCATCATCACTGCACCCCGTGGCTACCTCAGTCTCCACGAACTGGCGTGCTTCCTCGCGCAGTCGGACCTTGACCTGGACGTGGCGCTCAACCTGGACGGGGGTTTCTCCACAGGGCTGTGGCTGAAAGCGAACGAGACGGCCGTGGAGATTGACTCACTCGTCCCGGTGCCCTCGGTCATCTCCGTTTATACTCGTTGATGTAGGCGGGCTTTCGAGCGGGATCGTCGCGCTCGCTTATCCATCCGTCGTATTTGCCCCGTATTACACTGACTTGCGGCCATCACCAAGACGCCCGCTCAAACCACAGCCGCGCTACCCGTTGGGTCAGAGACCCGACGGTGACCCCCTCCTCGATGCGCCGGCCGCACACCCACACGATTTCGTCGCCCGCCGCGAGCAGCGGCACGTGGTCGCGCCAAGCGCGGGGAATCTTGAGGTTGATCATAAACGCGCTCAGTTTGACGCTGTGCCCTCCCATCCCCTGGGGCCGGAAGCGGTCGCCCCGGCGGCGGGTCCGCAGCACGAGAGGCCCGGTCAGTGCATCTGCGTCGCAGTATGCCGTCCACGGATCGGGAGTGGCGGCGATTTGGGCCGCGTCCCACCTCTCCAGTATCTCCGCCTGTAGCACCCACTCCGACGGTGGACCTGCCCCGGGCCCTTCGACTGCGCTCAGGGTAAACTCCGCCGAAGGGAGAGGCGTCGTGCCAGGCACTCGCACCGGCAGCGGCTCGGCGCTCCACAGCAGCGGCTCGTCGGGTGGAGGGCCGGCATCGCCCGCGTCGCCCATGGTCAGCGTGTCATAGCCCACGGTGAGCGCCAACCCCATCGGCAGTGTGGCCTGGGCACCGGTCTCTCCCCTCAACGCCACCTGCCGGGCGTGCTCCACGTGAACAAAGTCCACGTCGCGCAGGCTCCGCCGCAGGTGGTAGGCCGCCCGGCGCAAGACGGCGCGTTGCAGGGCCACTGGCAGCGCCCGCCAGACCAGCCGGTCGAAGATGATGGCCGCTGCCTGTTCTTCCTGCACCACTTCGGCCCAAGCCCGTTCCCGCAGTTGGGTCAGCAGCTCGTAGTCGGCAGCGACGACGGCGGCAGTGTGGCACAGGCGGATGCGGAAGTTGGGGTTGTAGCTCTCCAGTAGCGGCAGTAACTCGTGGCGGAGACGGTTGCGGAAGTAGGTGGCGTCCAGATTGGAGCGATCGAAGCGGGGCGTCAGGCCCTGGCTAGTGCAGTAAGCTTCGATGGCGGCGCGGGAGACTTCGAGGAGGGGGCGAATGATGATGGTTGGTTGGTTGGTTAGTTGGCTGGTTGGTTGGTGGATGAATGGTTCGAGCAGGCGGTAATCGGTGAGGGGTGTGATAGGGAGCATGCCGCGCAACCCCGCCAGTCCGGCCCCACGCAGGAAGTGCATCAGCACCGTCTCGGCCTGGTCGTCCCCGTTGTGCCCCACCGCGATCTTGCGTGCGCCGACCTCACCAGCTACTCGCGTCAGGAAGGCGTAGCGCACACGCCGGGCCGTCTCCTCAAAGGCCAGCCGGTGGGTGCGGGCCAGCGCCGGCACATCTTGCTTCTCGACCGTGACCGGCAACTTCCATTCCGTGGCAAGCCTCTCCACAAACCCGGCGTCAGCGTCGGCCTCCGCCCCGCGTGCGCCGTGGTTCAGGTGGGCCACGTGCAGCCGCAGGGGGTACTCCTCCCGCAGGCGCAGCAGCACGTGGAGCAGGCAGAGCGAATCTGGCCCGCCGGAGACGCCGACGACGACCCCGTCGCCAGGGGCGAGCAGGCCATAGGTCTCGATTGTACGCTGGACTTGCTTCAGGATATCAGTCAAGGGTCACGTTACTTTGTAGACGCGGTCGCCGGTCCGTACTCGGAACTGGGTCTTGATCCCTACCTCGTCGCCGGGGCCAGCCTCGCTCACGTCCTGGTGCATGATCTGCATTGAAGCGACTTCCTGCTCGAAGTCGGTCGTGTGCCCCAGGATGTGGATGCGGTCGCCCACGGCGAGCTTGCCTGTCAGTTCGATCCCGGCGACGCCGATTTTGCCAAACCAATGGCTCACTGTGCCGATGAGTTCCTCTGCCATCGTCACCTCCCAGTGGGCGACTGCAAAGGTCGCCCGCAGGACGACCGCAAGGGTCGCCCGCAGGACGACCGCAAGGGTCGCCCCTACCTATGATAACCGCACTGGTTGCCCGTAGGGCAACCGTAAGGGTCGCTCCTACAGGTGGATCACTGTACCGCAGTACTCGCAGGTGATTTCGCGCATGCCACGCACGATCTCGACGGAGAGGGTCGCACCACAGGTGGGGCACTTGGTCGGCGCGGCACGCGCGGCCTCCACCGCTGCCTCATCCTTCGGTCGCGTGCGCTCCTTGGCGATCTCCCCCGACTTGACCCGGCCGATGAGCCCAGCCCACTCCTCGTTATCGGCGTCTTTCAGGCGGAGTGTGGCACCGCTCAGGTCGGCCTCGGGTGCAAATAGCAGGCCGAGCATCTCTTTGTGCCCCAGGAATCCCTTCTGGCTGGTTCTGATCTCCTCGATCTGTCCGATGGGCACTTCAAAGATGAGTTGTTGGACTTTCTCTTTCTCGGTGGTGATGAAGAGCACCTTTTTGGTGGCGACCTCCTCTTTCTGCTCAAAGATCAATCGCTCGTCGGTCAGGTAGAGCACGCCCTCCGGCCCCTCCTTCTTGGTCTCCATGTACTGGGCCCGGCAGGCTGCCACGGGATCTTCGGCCGGATGGAGTTGGAAATCGGCCTCATCTACCTGATCGAGCAGCCAGCGAATCTGCTCGACCTGAAGCCTGGTCTGGTCCACGTTCCGCTGGAGCGGCTCGTACATGGCCTCGATCGCTGATTGCGCTGCACTTACCTTGCGCTCAAGTGTCTCGATCGCGCTCTCGGCGCGGGCCATCTGGGAGGCGCGGCCCCCCATCGCCTGACGCATCGCGCTTGCAGCCACGTCGGCCTCCCGCTCCAGCTCCCGCGTGCGCCGGCTCACCTCGCGGGACACACGGTCGTCCATCTCCTCCCACTGCTCGGCCAGCACGTCGACCTTGTTTTCCAGGAAGCTGCGGAAGACGTAGCCCCGGGTGCGCAGTTCCTCGGTCTCGGCCGGCAGCAGCGACAGAATTGTCTCAAGGTCTGCCATATCGTTGTGCGCGCTGGTCAGCAGCAGAGACTCCTGCAGGTCGCCTAACTGGTCTTGAAGCTCGTCCAGTTTGGTGCGGGTTTCTTCGCTCAAAGCCCCTGCCGCCGTCGTGCTGCTGACTGCTCGGCTCCTCTTCACCCCGGTAGTGGTAGGGCGGGAGACCGCCGATGGTCTCCCGGATTTTGACACCGGCCGCTTCCTCACGGAGGTTGAGGTCTGCCCTTTGGATTTCTTCTCTTTGGACTTCATTTTCCTCTCCTTCCTGGTTAGGTGCCGGATTCTCCGGCTCCCATAGTAGAGCGTAGATACGCCTCCATGAATTCATCCAGCCGCCCATCGAGCACGGCCTGCACGTTGCCCGTCTCGTGGTCGGTGCGGTGGTCCTTGACCATCTGATAGGGATGCAGTACGTAGGAGCGAACCTGGTTGCCCCAGCCAGCGTCCACGTGTTCTCCCTTCAACTTGTCAATCTCCACACGCCGTTTCTCCTCCTCCAGTTGGAGCAGCCGCGCCCGAAGCACGCGCATCGCCACCTCCCGGTTCTGAGTCTGCGAGCGCTCGTTCTGGCAGGAGACGGCGATGCCGGTGGGGCCGTGGGTGATGCGCACCGCCGTCTCGTTTTTCTGCATGTGCTGACCGCCGGCCGACGAGGCACGGAAGGTATTAATCTGCAAGTCGCTGGGGTCAATTGTCACCGAGACGTCCTCGCCGATGTCGGGCCACACCTCGACCAACGCGAAGGAGGTATGGCGGCGATGGGCCGCGTCGAAGGGGGAAAGGCGCACCAGCCGATGCACGCCTCGCTCGGCACGCAGGTAGCCGTAGGCGTAAGGGCCGGAGACGGTGACGGTGGCTCGCTTGATGCCGGCCTCCTCACCGTGGAGCCGATCCACCACGTCGGCTGCGTATCCTCGTGCCTCGGCCCAGCGCAGGTACATGCGCAACAGCATCTCGCTCCAGTCCTGAGCGTCGGTGCCGCCAGCGCCGGCGTGGATGGCCAGGATGGCATCGTCCCGGTCGTGGGGGCCGGAGAGTAGCAGGTGAAACTCGAGCCGTTCGATTTCCCGCTCCAGCGCCTCCGTCTCGGCGGTCAGCCCATCGTACAGGCCCTCGTCATCCAGCGCGGCCAGTTCCAGTGCGTCTTGCACTCGCTGCGCCAGTGTGTTCCAGCGTTCGGTTTCCTCCTGTAAACTGGAGAGGCGACGCATCACTGCTTGAGCTGTTTCCGGATCGTCCCAGAAGTCGGGCCCGCTGACGCGCTTCTCCAGTTGTGCGATCTCCTGTTCCTTGGCAGCTAGGTCAAAGACGCCCCCGGATGTGTTCCAGTTCCTCTTCCAGGGTCGTCAGGCGATTGTCAAGTTCTTCCACGTATACCTCCGGTTTCCGAGTTGTTACACTTTGAGCGTCAGCGAAGCGGGGTTTAGCTCTGAGCCCGGCGGTTTAGCGCCCGGCAAGGCTTACTCAAACAATCCTTCCACAAACGCATCCGCGTCAAACGCGGCTAGGTCCTCCATCTTCTCCCCTGTGCCGACGAAGCGCACCGGCAGCCCCAACTCGCGGGCGATGGCGAAGACCATCCCTCCTCTGGCGGTAGAATCCAGTTTAGCGAGCACGACACCGGTCACCTCCACCGTCTCCTGAAAGTGGTGCGCCTGCGAGAGGGCGTTCTGCCCGGCGGTGGCGTCGAGGACCAGCAGCGTCTCGTGGGGCGCGCCCGCGACGTTCTTCGCTGCTACCTTGCGCACCTTCCGCAACTCGGCCATCAGGTTGTACTGCGTGTGCAGCCGCCCGGCGGTGTCGGCGATCACCATATCCATCCCACGCGCCCGCGCGGCCTGCAAGGCGTCAAATATGACTGCGCCGGGATCACCTCCCTCCGGGCCGGTGACGATGTCCACGCCAGCCCGCTGGGCCCAGACCTCCAGTTGATCCATCGCGGCGGCGCGGAACGTGTCGGCCGCCGCCAGCAGCACCCGACGCCCTCGTTGCCGGTAGCGGTAGGCCAGTTTGGCGATGCTCGTCGTCTTGCCCGAGCCGTTCACGCCGACGGTGAGCAGCACATCAAACGGGTGGCCTCCCAGGTTGAGTGGCCGTGGGTCAGCCAATAGCGCCCGCAGTTCTTCCTGCAGGGCTGTCTGGAGTGTGTCGGCCTGTAGGATCGCTTCGTCACGGGCGCGCTGGCGCAGCCGTTCGACCAGGTAGAATGTCGTCTCCACGCCCACGTCGGCCTGGATGAGCAACTCCTCCAGTTCATCCCAGGTAGCATCTGTCACCTGGCTGGCCCCCAGCAGCCCCGCGATGCGGCTAAAGGCTGCGTTGCGCGTGCGGGCGAGGCTATCCCTGATCGAATGGGCGATTCCGGTAGTCATAGCGAATCTTGTTCAGATTATACCCCAAAGTATAAGGTTGAGCAATGCTGCTTGGCAATTGGCTAGCTACTGACGGCTGACTGATGACCGCTAATTGCTAATTTGCGCGGATTGGTGTAACATTGGGTCACATTTGATGAGGAGTGATGCATGTCCGATCTTTCCATCGTTCTTCCTGCCTACAACGAAGAGGCAAACGTTGAAAAGGCCGTGGAGCACGTCTCTGCTGTGGCCCGGCAGTTGGGGATGGAGTACGAGATCATCCTGGTCAACGATGGCAGCACCGACCGCACCGGGGAAATCGGCCGTGAGTTGATACAGCGCATCCCTGGTTTTCGGTTAGTGGAGCATTACCCCAACCGGGGCTACGGGGGAGCGCTGAAGGCCGGGTTCGCGGCTGCTAGCGGGGAATTGATCGCCTTCTTTCCCGCGGACAAGCAGTTTGATTTCCGCGAGATTAGCTTGCTGCTGGATCGTCTCGACAAGGCGGACATTGTCTCCGGCTACCGGGCCGAGCGGCAGGATAATTTCGTTCGCAAGCTTTTCGCTTTCGGCTGGAATACGCTGATGCGGCTACTGTTCGGGCATTTGTGCCGTGACATTGACTGCGGCTTCAAACTGTTCCGGCGCGAGATTCTAGAGCACGTGAGGCTCATCTCCGACGGCGCGATGATTGATACCGAGTTCCTGGCCGGTGCGAAGGCGCGTGGGTACCGCATCGCCGATGTATCGGTGACCCACTTGCCGCGTGAGGTGGGCGAAGCCACCGGGGCCAATCTCAAGGTGATCGCCAGGGCGTTCCGAGACCTGTTGCGTTTTCGGTTACGGTTGAGCCGGGAGCTGCGGGAGGAGAAGTGAGGGTGCTAAACTACTGGCAAGAGCAACGGTCTGCACGGCGGGCCCTGCTTGAGCGCGAACTTGGGCGCATTGTTCGGGTTCTGCGCGAGATGGAAGTACAATGCATTATTCTGTTTGGCTCTGTCGCCCGCGAGAGGATCAGCGTGTGGAGCGACCTGGATCTAATCGTTGTGCTGGATTCTGACTTGCCGTTCATCAAACGGCTGGGGATACTGTACGAGCGGATCCAGCCTCGTGTTGGTCTTGATCTCTTGGCGTATACTCCTCAGGAATTCGAGGCGCTCCGCGAGCGGCCGTTCATCCGGCAGGCGTTACGAGAAGGGAGGGTGCTCTATGAGGTCTGATCCAAGAGAAGAGGGCAAGCGTTGGCTACAACAGGCACGACAGGACATTGACGATGCCTGTTACAACCAGGCTGGAGGACGTTACCACCTGACGTGCTTTCTGGCTCAGCAGGCCGCCGAAAAGGCACTGAAAGGCTACTTGTACGCCCAGGGAGTGGAGAAGGTATGGGGATACTCAGTGGCGGACTTGGCCCGCCAGGCCACAGAGTATGAAGATCGCTTCGAGACGTTGATTGGCGTGGGTGGAGGGCTCAACCGTCACTACATCCCCACGCGCTACCCGAATGGACTACCCGGCGGAATTCCGGCCGAAGCCTTCGATGCCGATGATGCAGAGAAAGCGCTGCGCCAGGCACGGCGTATCATCCAGCATGTCGTGGAGCTGTTGGAGGAGCAGGGTGAGGCTGCAATGTAGTCGTTGTGCGCGCAGTTGGTCCCTCGACCCCACTCGCTGGCGCTGTGACTGCGGCGGTGTGCTGGAGATCGTGGGTGTGCCATCTTTCGATCCGACCCGCGTGGACGAGATGGACTATACTCTCTGGCGCTACCAGGCCGCGCTGCCCTTGCCGGACGGCACGAATCCGGTGACGCTGGGGGAGGGGTGGACTCCGCTAGTCGCTGCCGAATGGGAAGGCCGGCCGGTCTACCTCAAAGCCGAGTACCTGAACCCTACCGGTTCCTTCAAAGACCGGGGCGCGACCGTGCTGGTCACAGCGCTGAAGGCGGCAGGTGTGCAGAGGGTCGTCGAGGATTCCTCGGGCAACGCCGGTGCTGCGTTGGCGGCTTACACTGCCCGCGCAGGTCTCCGCGCCACCGTCTACGTGCCTGCTCACGCCTCACCGATCAAGCAGGTGCAGATCGCAGCCTACGGTGCGGAGGTCGTGCCGGTGCCTGGGCCCCGCAGCGAGGCCGCTCGTGTCGTGCGGCAGGCCGCCGAGAAGGGCGCTGTCTACGCCAGTCACGCTCACAGTCCCTTCTATCCGCAAGGGATGAAGACAGTCGCCTTTGAACTGTGGGAGCAGTTAGACGGTCGCGTACCGGAAAGCGTGGTGGTGCCACTGGGTCACGGGGGGCTGCTGCTCGGGCTTCATCGCGGCTTTCGCGAGTTGCTGGCGGCGGGGTTTATCAGGAGACTACCGCGACTCTTCGGTGTGCAGGCGCAGGCGTGCGCGCCGCTGGCTCACGCCTGGGAGCGCGGCGCGACCGACGTGGAGCCGGTTGAGGAGCAGGAAACCATCGCGGAGGGCGTGCGCATCGCCGCGCCGCCCTGGGGCCGAGCGATATTGGCCGCCGTGCGGGAAAGCGATGGCACGGTGTTAGCCCTGCGGGACGGGGAAACGCTGGCTGCGCAGAGGAAACTGGCTCATCAGGGGGTCTATGTCGAGCCGACCTCCGCGCTGGCCGTGGCAGCCTTGGATCACCTGCGCGACCGCCTCGGCGACGTGCCGGTCGTCGTGCTGACCGGCAGTGGGTTCAAGACAACGAACCAATGAACAATACACAGGTGAATGATATGATTCACAGACCGCCTGCCGATATCCAGCATCCGGCGTCCAGTATTCAGTACCCGGTATCTAGGCTCCAGTCTCCAACCTCTGACTTCGAACCCCTTCAACAGACACTGGGGCATCGCTTTTGCGACTCAGATCTTCTCCGCCGTGCTCTCACCCATCCCTCCTACGTCAACGAGCATCCAGAGGACAGGATTGGTGACAATCAGCGTCTCGAGTTTCTGGGCGACGCGGTGCTCGATTTTATCGCCGGTGCGTGGGTCTACCGGCACTACCCCGATTTTGATGAGGGGCGGATGACCCGCCTGCGAGCGGCCCTGGTGCGCGCCAAGACGCTGGCGCGACTCGCCAGGCAGGTGGGAATCGGGGAGGCGCTGCGGCTAGGCTGCGGGGAGGAAGAGGCGGGCGGACGGGAGCGGGAAGCCAACCTGTGTGACGCCTTCGAAGCTGTTGTGGGAGCACTCTACCTCGATGGTGGGCTGGCAGCCGTCCAGGCTTTCATTGAGCCGCTCATCGGGCCGGTGGCCGAGGCGACGCTAGCGGCGGACGCGGACTTGGATGCCAAGAGCCGCCTCCAGGAGTGGAGCCAGGCCGAACTAGGGATCACGCCTCGCTATCGCACCATCGCCGAGAAGGGACCTGACCACGCTAAGACCTTTGAGGTGGAGGTGCTGCTAGGCAAGAAGGCGGCAGGTCGGGGGACGGGGCACAGCAAACAGGTGGCCGAGCAGGCGGCGGCCCAGGCGGCATGGGAGTCCCTGGTCCGGCAGGGTGCATCTTAGCTGCCTATTGCTCTACCATCGCCGCCAACGTGCCAGGATTGACAAACAGCGTGACCGCGCCACATTGCAGGCAAGCCCGCGCTGCCGTTGCGATCTCTGTGCGATACCGGCCAAAAAGTGAACGGTCGTCGAGGAAACGAGCCGGCACAAAGCGCGTGCGGCTGTCGGCCCACATCGCGCCGCTGGTGATGACGATGCCTGCTGCTAATTCACCCCCACAAGCAGGACAGCGTGGTTCCCTCATCAGTATTCTCCTTATTCTTCAACCTCACTCAGCCTCGTTGAGGCTCAGGGATCCGTAACGTCAGAAGTGTCACCTCCGGGCGGCAGTTGAAACGCACTGCTGGCGAGATCATCCCCACACCCCGGTTGACGTAGAGCCACATACTACCCACTCGATATCGTCCGGCCGGATACTTGTGAGCCAGGTAGGGTAAGAGCGGCGGACCGACGAAGGGCAATCGCACCTGTCCCCCGTGGGAGTGACCCGAAAGCTGTAAGCCCACCCGCCCGTCGGCGGCCACAATGTCCGCGTAGTCGGGCTCGTGGGCCAGAAGCACGATCGTCGCGCCAGCCGGTACCCCCTCCAGCGCTTTGTCCAGGTCGGCGTGTCGCTCCCACACATCGTCCACCGCTGCCACCCACAGCCCATCCGCCACCGCCCGTGCCGCGTTGCGCAGCACGGTCAGCCCGACGTCGGTCAGCGCCCCGGCGACGACGTTGACGTCTGTCCAGTGGTCGTGATTGCCCAGAGAGGCCAGCACGTCGCCGCAGGCAGTGAGGAAGGAGAGTGGTTCTGCACAAGAGGTGGCGTATTCGGCCGAGCCCGATACGTAGTCGCCGGTCAGCACGATCAGGTCTGCCTCCTGCCGCAGGGTCAGTTCCACCGCCCGTGTCACGTCCTCCTGCATCGTCTCCGGCCCTCGGTGCAGGTCCGAAAGTTGCGCGATGGTGAAGCCCTCGAGGACGGCGGGCAGGTTGGGGAGTGGTACGTCCACTCGCTCCAGCGCCGGCCAGTGCGGCTCGACGAGCGTGGCGTAGCCCGCTCCCCCGAGGGCCGAAAGGCCGGCCGTCACCGTGCCACCCAGGATCCACTTGAGAAACCGCCGCCGCGTGAAGCTGCGTGCCATATTTTTATTATACGTCCCCTCCCGCAATTTGCAACCTTCGGTCATTGGTGAGGTTGCAAATCTGTTGTGTTGTGGCATAATACACCGCCGCGCACAGCGCGGGAACGACAATGCGTAACTATCTATTCAGGCATCCCTCTTGTGCACTTCTCTCAAGGCGGGACAAGGGAGGAGAGAGGAGATGTGGGGGTTTGCAGGCGGCGAAGCTGCCCGCAAACTCCCGTCCTTCCTTTCCCCTTCCTTCCCCTGCACGCAGGGGCGGCCTGGAAGGAGAGGGAGTAGCTTGACAATGTCACATTCGACCACAGGCTCTCAGCCCTCGTCCCCGAGGGCGTGTTCTCCGGGTCAATCTCGCCTGAGACGCCCCCGCGGACGGGGGCTACGAGCCACGGCGAGCAGGTGTAGTCTGCCTGATGTGAATCTGACATTGTCGAAGTAGTTACGACAATACTCAAGGGGGACGGAGGATGGCAAACCGAATGCAGTATCTTGGACTTGTCGGATGGTGGTTGAGACATCGGTTGTGGATCGTTTCGCTGCTCCTGGCGTTGGTTCTCACCTGGGGGACGGGCGTGGCTCAGGCCGAGGATGGCTCAATCGTGCGGGTGGTCTATTTCTATGCCGATGATTGTGCCCACTGCATCGCCGTCATCAATGAGGTTTTGGAGCCTTTGCAGGAGCAATACGGCGATCAATTGCAGATCAAGATGGTCGAGGTCTCCGACGCGGCCAACTACGAGATGTTGATCCGCGCTGAGGAGATGTTCAACGTATCTCCAGAAGAGCGTGGGCTGCCTACGCTGATCATTGGTGGGCAGGTGCTCATCGGCGAGGACGCCATCCACGAGCGATTGCCCTGCCTGCTCGATACCTGCCTGGACGCAGGCGGCACATCATGGCCTGACATACCCGGGCTGGAGGAGATCGCAGGAGGTGAAGGGCGGCCGGGCATGGGTTTTAATCCAGGGGTAGGGGAGTTGAAGCCCTGTGGCCCAGAGGAGGCGGAAGCCTGTGAGCAACCAGCGCCGATCTATGCGGCCTACTTCTACGAGGTGGGTTGCCCGGAGTGCAGCCGTGCTGAGTACGACATCCGGTACACGCAGAGCAAGTATCCGCAATTGGCGGTCGAGGAGTATAATGTTCGGGATGATGCCGCCCTGGCGGAGTGGCTGGGCGCCCGTTTCGGTTTGCCGGAGAAGCAACGTCTGGCGACCCCATCGCTTTTCGTCGGCGAGGATTACTTGATCGGCACCGACATCACGGCTGAGGCGTTACTGGCGCTGGCTGAGAAGTACGCTCCCACAGGCTCGGAGCGCGTGTGGGCCGATTTTGACGCCGAGGAGGCGGAACAGAGCATCATCGCGCGCTTCAAGTCCTTCGGCGTCCTCACCGTCGTCTTCGGCGGTCTGGTGGATGGTCTCAATCCCTGTGCCTTTGCCACGTTGGTCTTTTTCGTCTCCTACCTGACGCTGAGCGGGCGCAAGGGGCGGGAGATTCTGGCCGTGGGCGCGGCCTTTACCCTGGGCGTGTTCCTGGCCTATTTGGCGGTGGGATTGGGCTTCTACAAGGTACTTGACCTGCTGGGCGGCTTGCTGACGACGCTGGGGCGTTGGGTGTATGGCTTGACTGCTCTCCTGTGTGCCGGACTGGCGGTGTTCAGTTTCTTCGATTTCCTCAAGGCCCGGCGGGGCGAGATTGGCGACATGGCGCTGAACCTGCCCCACGGGCTGCGGATGCGTATCAATGCAGTCATCCGCCGAGGGCGTAGGTCACAGGCCTTCGTCGCAGGGGCTTTCGTTACCGGTGTGGCGGTCTCGTTTCTGGAACTGGCCTGCACAGGCCAGGTCTACCTGCCCACCATCATTTTTGTGATGAGCCGGCCGGAGATGCGGGTGCGTGCACTTTTCTTCCTCGTGATCTACAATCTGCTCTTCATCTTACCGCTGGTCGTGGTCTTCGCCCTGGCTTACTACGGCACCAGCTCGAAGCAACTGGCCGGCTTTCTCCAGCGACAGGCCACGACGGTCAAACTGGGGATGACATTGCTCTTCGCCGCGCTGGCGACTTGGCTGACCGTCTCCATAATGGTGTAGGCTTGGATGCTGGGTGCTCAAGCGTGGGGGGCACGGCGACAAAGGAAAACCGCCGTGAGGTGAACCCCACGGCGGTCAGTTGCGCAGGTGCAGAGTTATTGACACTCGTCAGGGTAGGGGTAGGGAATGGCGGCGTCCCACTTGGCCTGCATGCCGGCTGACGTAACCCACCACGAGGCACCAAAGGGTTTGCATTGCCTTCCCACCGCACCTACATATATGCCCATCCATGGTTTTTCGGCATCCGGGGCAAATTCGTTCTCCTCGGAAATCACGTCGCGATAGAAGCGGTAGGTGCCATCACCGCCTTCGGCTATGACCCATATATTCGCCTGCCACTGTTCGTCCTCCAACTTGTGGAAAGTGCTCAAGTCAATGCCCACACTGACGATGCGCAGGGACGTTATGGGCGTTGGCGGCGTCGGTGTGAATTCCGGTATGGGGGTAGCGGTGGGTGTCGCCGTCGGTGTAGGGGTCGGCGTCGGGCCCACGCGGCAGCTGAGCTTTAGTTCTTCCCCGATGGAGTTTCCCTCGCCGTCTTGCACCTGCCACGCGCTGGTATACCTGTCGTAACCTGTCGGTGCTCGCAGCGTCATCTTGATCTGTGCGGTCTCGTCCGGCGCGAGTGGCTCGATCTCCGGCTCTTCTACGACCTCCAGTTCGTCGCCGGACACGAAGACCAGTTCGACACTCTCCGGCCAGGCGCACGTGCCCGTGTTCTTGATCCTCCAGCGTTTGGTGAACCGCTGTCTTGGCATGAGCACGCTGGGCCAGACTCGGTAGTCTGTAGTGACCTTGAGGTCGAACACGCAGGCGGCTGTGGTGGTGGCGGTGAGGTCGGGGGTGGGAGTGGAGGTAGGGGTAGAGGTAGGAGTGGAGGTAGGAGTGGGTGAGGGAGTAGGTGTGACGCCTGTAGTCGCCACGTAGGTGGCCAGAGCAGCGGCAACCTGGGTCGCGACGATGTCCTGTGTCGGTGTTGGTGTGCCGCTTACATCAGGTGTGGGCGTCATCATTTGCGAAAGAAGGGTGGCAAAGGTGGCCAGTAGGGGTTCCGCTCTCCCTGTGGCGAAAAGGCCAGCGCAACCTCCAACCAGGACCAAGGCCAGTATAGCGGCTAGCCACGTGATGCGACGGCGTTTGGGACGAGCGGTGGCTGCCGGGAGAGAGTAGGCCGGAGCGCTCGGCAGAGTTGCCCGCTCCCACTGCTTTGCCTGACCCTGTACGGGGACGCTGATCGCTGTCGCCGGCGCCGCCGATATTACGGTGCGGTCCAGCGCGACGGGTTCGATGAATTGGCCAGCCATGGCTCGCTTTAGATCGGCAGCGAATTCCTTGGCGGTTTGATATCGGTTTTCCGGGGCCTTGGCCAGTGCGCGTGTAATCACCGCCTCGACACCTGGGGGCAGATTGGGGTTGATGGCAGTGGGCGGCGTCAGAGGCTCATTGATGTGCTTGAGGATGATGCCCATACTCGTATCAGCGTCAAATGGGAGTTGGCCTGTAGTGAGTTGATACAAGACGACCCCAAGTGAATAGATGTCGGCACGCTCGTCCCCGGCCTGGCCCATTCCTTGTTCGGGGGCCATGTATGCGGGTGTTCCGACCATTGCGCCGCTGGCCGTCAGCCCGGCCACGTTCACCATCTTGGCGATGCCGAAATCCGTCAGGACAACCTCTCCATCCTGAGTAAACATGATATTGGCGGGCTTGACGTCACGATGCACCGTCCCGCGCTGATGGGCGTAGTCCAAGGCGTTGGCCACTGCGGTGACGATGCGAACTGTCTCTTCTAACGGTAGCGCCTGGCCTTCCTGGGCCATCTCCTGCAGACGCACCTTCAGGCTGGGACCATCAATAAACTCCATCACCATGTAGTAAGCGTCGTCCTCTGTGTCAAAATCGTGAACTTGAACGATATTAGGGTGACGGAGCATTGCGGCGACCTTGGCCTCGCGCTGGAAGCGGGCCAGGAAGTCCTCTTCGGTGGCCAGGAAGGAGTGAAGCACTTTGATGGCCACATAGCGGTCAAGACCTGGCTGGTAGGCCTTGTAGACCTCAGACATACCGCCGGTGCCCAAGTGCTCGGTGATGCGGTACTTACCTAATGTCTTGCCAATCAACGTCTGACCCCTTGCACGGAGATATAGTTCGATGCTATATAATTTTACTACGGAACTGTATGAGTGAGGTAGAGAAAGTGTTGCAGTTTCGTTAAAGACGGGTTACGGTTTGGGGGAGCCTCCGCGGGTTGCTAACGATAGCGTGTTGTGGCCAGTCGAGCGAGGTGCACAGGGGTGTTTGCGGAGCAAAGATTGGATAAAGATTGCACATTGGTCAGAGAACGGTATAATCAGAGCGTTTCACAGTGTAGCCTTTGGTCGCAGCCGAATCTGGAACACGGATAAACACGGGCTGCACGCAACGGAAATGGTGCAGCGGAGAGGAAGCAGGAGTATGGAACCAATTCGAGCAGGCGTAGTGACCGTGAGCGACACAGGATACGCGGGAGAGCGAGAGGACGGTAGTGGGCCGATGCTGGCCGATTTACTGCGCAAGATGGACGCAGAGGTCGTGAGTCAGATGATTGTGCCCGACGAGCGGGCGGAGATCGAGCGAGTGTTGATCGCGTTGGCCGACGAGTCGCAGGTGGACCTGGTCGTGACCACCGGCGGCACCGGACCGGCCCCACGGGACGTCACGCCCGAGGCGACGCAGGCTGTCATCGAGCGGGAGATGCCCGGGCTGGCCGAAGCGCTCCGCTTCGAGGGCTACCACAAGACGCCACTGGCAGTCATCTCGCGGGGCGTGGCGGGCATCCGAGGACGCACACTCATCATAAACCTGCCCGGCAGCCCCAGAGCGGTGCGGGAAGGGATGGAGACGCTGACTCCCATCCTGCCCCACGCAGTCAAGATACTGCGGGGGATGGACACCGAGCACGATGTGGAGACAAGCCGTGCCTGACGAGCGCCGTCCTGTCTTGAGTGTCGAGGAGGCGCTGGAGCGCATCTTAGCGACCGTGCACGTCTTGGAGCCGGAGCATGTCCCCCTGCTGGAGGCGAGTGGTCGCGTGCTGGCCGAGGAGATCGCCGCCGACCGGGACATTCCCCCATTGGCAAATTCGGCGATGGACGGCTACGCGGTGCGCGGGGCGGACGTGACGCAGGCGGGGGCGCAGTTGCGGGTGGTGGGCCAGGTCGTCGCCGGTCACGTGTCCGAGGTGGCCGTAGGGCCTGGGGAGGCGCTGCGCATCATGACCGGTGCGCCGGTTCCTGCCGGTGCCGATACCGTCGTGCGCTTTGAGGACACCCGGCCTTCGACAAGCTCAGGG
Source organism: Anaerolineae bacterium (assembly GCA_046760785.1). Lineage (GTDB taxonomy): Bacteria > Chloroflexota > Anaerolineae > B4-G1 > B4-G1 > JBHIET01. The sequence goes on from JBHIET010000052.1 coordinate 19,586, forward strand.
CGACGCCAGGATGGCAAGTGGATCGAGGTGCTCAAGGTGTACTCGCCCGGCAAAAACGTCCGCGCGGCGGGCGAGGACGTGCGCGCGGGTCAGGTCGTGTTGCAGCCGGGCGAGGTGCTGCGCCCGCAGGAGATCGGCATGCTGGCAGCAGTCGGACGAACGGAGGTGGTGGTTGTGCGCCGGCCACGGGTGGCGATCCTGGCTACCGGCGACGAGGTCGTGCCACCGGACGAGACGCCTGGCCCCGGCCAGATCCGCGACGCCAACTCCTACACCGTCGCCGCGCAGGTGCAAGCATTTGGCGGGCTGCCGCTCCTCCTGGGCGTGGCCCGCGACCGGGAGGACTTGGTCCGGCGGGGGATGCAGGAGGCGCTGGCCCAAAGGGCCGACTTCGTCATCACCTCCGGTGGGGTCTCCGTGGGCGATTTTGACCTGGTCAAGCAGGTACTGGCGGCCGAGGGAGAGATGCACTTCTGGTCGCTCAATATGAAGCCTGGCCGCCCGCTGGCCTTTGGCGTTATCGGCGGCCCTCCGACCGGCCCAGGGTGCAGTGTGCCATTGTTGGGACTGCCCGGCAACCCGGTCGCGGCAATGATCAGCACCGAGCTCTTCGCCCGCCCGGCGCTCCTGAAGATGCAGGGTTTCACCGACTGGTCGCGTCCGACGGTGCAGGCACGGTTAACCCAGCCCATCGCGCGCAAGGACGGTCGTCGCCACTACCTGCGCGTGTGCCTGCGGGAGACCGAGGCGGGCTACGAGGCGACGTTGACCGGCGACCAGGGCTCCGGCATCCTCTACTCACTGGTGCAGGCCGATGGGCTGGCGATCATCCCGGAGGAGTGCGACCATCTGCCAGCGGGGGCGATAGTACAAGTAGTTTTGCTGGACTAGGCAGGGGGTACCAGAGGTCAAAGGGACAATGGCAGAAGAGCAAACAGTGGCCTATGAACAATTGCTACGGCAGGGAGGGGACCGCGCGCTCCGCGAAGCGAGTGCTTACTTTGCAGGTGCAGGACGATTGTATGGTGCGTTGCGCCGATTGACACAACGGTTGGACGCGGAGGGCATCCCTTATGCCCTGTTGGGAGGACTGGCCCTCGCCGAACACGGGTATCCCCGGCTGACGGAGGACATTGACTTGTTGGTGACGCCCTCTGGGTTAGAGCGTTTCCGCCAGCAACTGGTGGGACGGGGATACCGGCCGGCTTTCGAGGGAGCCAGGAAAACGTTCCGAGATGTCGAGACAGGCGTGCGCATCGAAATCGTGACCACGGGGGAGTACCCAGGCGATGGATTGCCCAAACCGGTGGCTTTTCCTGACCCGGAGAGCCCAAAGGTGACGGTAGAGAGGGAGGGTGTCCGTGTGGTGGCGTTGGAGAAGCTGATCGAGTTGAAACTGGCCTCGGGAACCAGCGCACCGCACCGGCTGCGAGACCTGGCTGACGTGCAGGATCTGATTGATCGTTTGGGTCTCCCCCTGGAACTGGCGGGCCGGTTGGATCCCTCGGTGCAGGCGGCATATCGGGACTTGTGGGAAAAAGCACACGCCTGAGGCAATGAACCCAGATCGCATTCTCGCCATAGACGTCGGCGCCGGCACCCAGGACATCCTGCTCTGGGAGGCCGGCCAGCCGATGGAGAACAACGTCAAACTGGTGCTCCCCTCCTGGACGACGGTGCTGGCCCGTCAGGTGAAGCAGGCCACGCGGGAGGGGCGACCCGTCTTCCTGACCGGCAACCTGATGGGCGGCGGCCCGCTGGTCAGCGCGATGAAGCGTCACTTGAAGGCCGGATACCCGGTCTACGCCACGCCCCGCGCCGCGCTGACGGTGCGCGACAGCCTCGACCAGGTGCGCGAGCGGGGTTACACCATTATCGAGGAGCCGCCGGACCTGCCGAATCTGCTCACGCTGCGCACCCGCGACGTGGATTTGGACGCGCTGGCGAACGCGCTGGCCCCCTTCGGCGTCGCCGTCCCTGCGACGGTCGCCGTCGCCGTGCAGGATCACGGCGAGTGTCTGGAAGGCTCCAACCGTCAGTTCCGCTTCCAACTGTGGCGCGAGTTTGTGGAGGGTGGCGGCCAGATACTTGATCTGGTCTACCGCGATCCACCTTCCTGCTACACGCGCATGCTGGCGGTGCAGCAGGACGCGCCCGGCGCGGTGCTGATGGACACCGGCCCGGCGGCGCTGTGGGGCATCCTGGAGGACGGGCGGGCCGCTGCTCATCAGGGGGAGGGACTGATCCTGGTCAACGTGGGCAACCAGCACACGCTGGGCGTGCTGCTGCGGGGAGAGCGCATCCTGGGCCTGTTCGAGCACCACACCGTGTTGATGACGGAGGAGAAACTGGCGCGGCTGGTTGACCGCCTGCGCACCGGCACGCTGACCAACGAGGAGGTCTACGACGATCACGGTCACGGCGCGTTCGTCCACCCCGACTATTCCCCCGGCGCGGGGTTTGACTTCGTGGCGCTGACCGGCCCGCAGCGGGATCTGGCCGCCAATCTGGGCTATCACTTTGCCGCCCCTCACGGCGACATGATGCTCACCGGTTGCTTTGGGCTGGTAAAGGCAGTCCGGCAAGCGCTGGCGTGACATTCCACCCTCGTTTCAAGTGATCCCTGTCACCTTGACGGGACGTTTTGGGGGAGTATAATATGCAGCGTATTGAATATACAGCACGTTGAATATAGTGAGAGGTGTGCGATGAAGGGAAACTCGTATCGGCAAGCGGCCTGGCTGTTTCATCTACTCTCCCATCAGGCCCGGCTACGCATCCTGGACGAGCTGCGGCGGGGCGAGGCCTGTGTCTGTCACCTACAGGCCATCCTATGCCGGCCACAGCCCTATATCTCCCAGCAGTTGCGGCTGTTGCGGGAGGCCGGGGTGATCGAGAGTCGCAAGGATGGCCTGTTTGTCTACTACCAGCTGGCCGACCGGCGTGTAGAGCAGATGCTGGAGGAGGTGCTGGGGCCGGCAGGGGAAGCAGAAACCCTTCCGGCCTGTGCGTGTCCGCGGTGCCAGGAGGAGGCAATGCCGTCCCTGAGCGGCTTCTCTGTGATGGAGGTCGGGTAAAATGACACAACCCAAGAACGCTAAAGACCGACCAGTGCAATGTACATGCGTGAGAGACACCTTCGCGGACCTGCCGCCGGAATTGCGGCTCCGGCCCAAGAAAAAAGCGACCTGCGCCAATCACATGCCCCGGCTGCGGGCTGGTCTATTGGACCAACCGGAACACAGATTTGTGTATGGAATGTGAAAAGAGTTCGGGTTTGTAAACAGATCATTTATGACCAAGGAGGTCAGTCAAATGCTTACCATCAAAGTGCTAGGACCCGGTTGTGCAAATTGCCACTGGGTCGAACGGCGAGCAGCGGCGGCGTTGGAAACGCTGGCCGAGGAGAACCCTGCGCTGGAGGCGACCATCCAGCACATCACGGATTATGCTGAGATTATGGAGTATCCTATACTAGTGCACTTGGGCATAAATAAGCTCCTGGTTATACAGCGAGAGCCTTGCCTTTGTATGTCCATTTGAATGGTTTAGCCATCGTGCAGTTGTAGCATTCAATTTCATAGACTTTAAGATGCCACGTTTGCCTTTGACGCCCAAGTCAGTAACGATGTCCGACTCATGTGCCACGTATCGCACCAGTGATTCTGACTGATGGATGTTGAGATTATCGACCACAAAGTGCCACTTGGTCGTCAATAGATCAGCCTCAACGGTGTACTTGACGTGGTTCACGAAGTCCTCTTCAGTTCGCGTAGGGCCGTAGGAAGGTGTGACCACTTGGCCAACGGCTACATCGAAGTTAATGATGAAAGACCGGTACCATGCCGAATGTACTCGAACTCCTGCCGTTCCACCTTACCTGGTGTCATTGGCAAGGTCGGATGTTTTCGCTCTAAGGCTTGGACAGCGGTCAATTCATCGGTACTCAAGACGCGTTCGCCTTTCTTGGCCAGTTCCGGGGCCTGGCGATACAAGGAATTGATGTCTTCAACCTTCTCGTCGAACTGATCATCGGGGACTGGCGTCAGCCAATAGCGCACTTGGTGCGGTTTGAGATCAGCATCTTTTTAAGCCTGTTTTTCGCACCCCTGGAAATCGTAACAGTGATTGTACAGATCATAGC
>JBHIET010000053.1:0-23266 GCA_046760785.1 Anaerolineae bacterium
CGGAGCACCTTCGAGACTTCCGCAGTCTGGCAGTTTGAATTGCGAAAGGCTCTCATCTGAAAGTGTCTCCGCGCTTAGACTCTGCTCAGCGCAAGCTCCTCAAGCCGGCGCGCCCTATCTCAAGGTATGGTGTCGAGCGACAATGGCCGTTCTCAAAGCCCTCTGACTATAGTATAATAGGTTATGAGGAGTTGAGCGTTACACATCAATTAAGGAAGTGTTAAAAGATAGCCCTCTAAACCAGTGGTGCGGACAAATTGCGACTCATTTTTTGACCACATCTACTCGATTGAACTTCCGCTCGCCTGGCTGCATGTAACATATAGGAAACGATCTCTCCCGGAGAGCAGCGGTGGCCGTATTCGCCGACAACCTGACTCGTCATTTCCGGTGGGGTCAGCCCAGGGTACTCGTGATCCTGAGCGGCTGGTGTAGCGCCTGTGTCTCTCGCGTCGTCTGCTTTGCCGGCCGGGTCGGCGAGGGCGCAAGGGCGCTGGGTGTATCTACAGAGGACCTGATTCGCCGCTTTCAGCAGGGCCAGCCCAGAGCCTTCGAAGCGCTCTACGACCGCTTCAAGGACTACGTCTACCGCACCGCCTTTTTCATCACCCGCAACAGCGGCGACGCGGAGGAGGCGGTGCAGGAGACCTTCCTCGACGTGTTGCGCGCGCTGCCCAACTATCGCGTCGAGGGACCGGCCCGCTTCGAGACCTGGCTCTATCGCGTCACCGTCAACCGCTGCCGCTCTTCGTTGCGGCGCAAGTCGCTTCCCTCGGCCGACTGGGACGAGATCGAAGAGCGGTTGGAGCGCATCCCGGAACCACGTCCCAACCACGACCCGGAGGGCGTCGCCCTGCGGCGAGAGCGGGCAGTCGAGCTTTGGCGGGCGGTGGATGAACTGCCCGAGAAACAGCGCGTCGTCGTCCTCCTGCGTTACCAGCAGGGGCTTTCATACGGCGAGATCGCGCAGACGTTGGGTATCAGCGAGGGCACGGTGAAATCACGGCTGTATCACGCCCATCGCAAGTTGAAGGAGCAGTTACAATCGGCAGAAGAGGCATTGATGCTAGGAGTAGCGTGATGAGTTCGCACGTGGGGGCAGAACTGCTGGCCTACCTGGACGGGGAGCTGGACGCGCGAGAGCGTGCGCGGGTGGAGGCCCACCTGTCAGAGTGCGCCGAGTGTGCCGCCGAACTGGAGCAACTGCATGTCTTGCGACAGGAGTTGGACGCCACCTTCGACGCGGCACTCACACCGGTGCGGTTGCCCGCCGCCGACCGCCGCATCCGCGAGCGGTTGCTGGCCCGCACCGAGCGAAGCCCGTGGTGGACGCTATGGCAACGCCGGGGGCTGCTCGCGCAGGCGGCGCTGGCCGTGCTGGTCTGTGCTTTGGCGCTCAACACTACCCGGGTGCTGCGTGTACCACCGCTGGCCGCGCCGCAGGAGACGCTGGTGCTCGGCCAGGAGCGACTGGCGCCGGGCAGCGAGGCCGCGCTACGAGTCATCGTCCGTGGTGCCGACGAGGCCGAACCTGTCGCAGGAGCGGAGGTCACCGTGCGGATCGGACGCACGCCGGGGCTGGCCAGCGTCGTCTACACCGGTCGTACCGACGGTAGCGGCACTGCCGAGGTTGCCTTCACCGTTCCCGAAGGTCTGGAAGGCGAGGCCAGCCTGGTCATCGAGACCTCCTCCCCAGGCGGAGAAGACCGCATCGTGCACTCTATCACCGTCGCCCGCGACTACAAACTGTTCCTCAGTTCCGATAAGCCCGTCTACCGTCCCGGCCAGACGATCCACCTGCGCGCCCTGGCCCTCGACGCCGTGAATCTCAAACCGGCGGCGGGTCAGAAGGTCGTGTTCGTTATCTCCGGCCCCGACCGCGCGGGCCTGGAGCACAGCGTGGTGACGACGTCTGACTTCGGCATCGCCGCGCTTGATCTCCCCCTCCCGCCTGACGCCACCCACGGCCAGTACACACTGCAAGCTACCCTTGGCGACACAGTCTCCGAGCGCACCGTCACCGTCGGCGCTTACGAGTTGCCCGCCTTCCGCGTCTCCGTGGAAACCGAGCGCACCTTCTACGGCCCCGGCGAGCGCGTGACGGGCCTGGTCCAGGCCGAGTACTTTTTCGGCAAACCGGTCGCCAGCGGCCAGGTAACGCTGCGTGGCTACGTCGGGGAGCCGGAGCGGGTGCAGGTGGCGGAGGTGTCGGGTCGGACCGACGACGAGGGCCGCTTTGAATTCGTCTTCAACCTGCCGGTCTCGTATGGCCGCTCGGCGATGGAGTCGCCGGTGACCTTCGATCTGGAGGTTGAGGTGATGGACACGGCCGGACAGCGGGAGGGGATACGCCGCGTCCTTCCTATCGCTGCGCAGCCGATCCTCGTCAGCGCGATTCCAGAAAGCGGCCTGCTCAAGCCCGGCGTCGAAAACGTCATCTTTATCCTGACCTCTTACCCCGACGGGCAGCCTGCCGAGACGGCGCTGACGGTGGCGGTAGATGGTGAGAAACACGCGCTCACCAGCGGACCATACGGCCTGGCAGAATTCTACTATACTCCGACCGCTCCGGTCGCAGACCTGGAGATCAGCGCCCGCGACGCGCAGGGAGCCGAGGGAAGCGGCGCGTTCACCTTCGAAAGCGACCGCGCCCCGCAGACCCTCCTCCTACGGGCCGAGCGGGCCGCCTACGAGGTCGGCGAGACGCTGCGGGCCGAAGCATTGGTGGCCGGCGCAGAAGACGCCGTCATCTACCTCGACGTCGTGCGGGCACGACAGACCATCGCCACCCTTTCCGCCCCGGTTGAAGATGGGCGGGCCGTCTTCGCGCTCGACCTGGACGGCACGATGGTCGGCACGCTCGAGCTCCACGCCTATTTCCTCCTCGCAGACGGAAGCAGTGTACAAGACACCCGCCTGGTGATCGTAGACGCACCGCGCCAGGTAGCCGTGGCTGTGACTGCCGATCAGGAGGAGTACCGCCCCGGAGACACTGCCCACCTCCAATTCCAGACCATCATTAGTCAGAGTGCGCAACCTGTCCAAACGGCGCTGGGCATCGGCGTGGTGGACGAGTCGGTCTACGCGCTCGAGGCGCAGCCTCCTGGCTTCGTGAGGGCCTATTTCCTGTTGGAGCAGGAGTTGCTGAAGCGGCAGGCAACGGGCCTCGATCTGCCCACGCTGCTAGACGCCGAGGCAGAAATGCAGGCCGCTCAAGATGTGGCCGCCCGAGCTGCCTGGGCCGGAGCGCAAGGGACACGCTTCACCCTCTCCGAAAAATCGGTCGCCGAACGACGAGAGGACATCGCCGCACGGGCCGCTCTATCCAACCGGCTGGGGCTGTTACTTGCCCTGCTGCCTATGCTCTTGAGCGGTGTCGTCGTGCGCGGCCTCGGGCCGACCGGCGTCCTGGGTCGGGCGCTGCGCCGTGTGGGCATCGGCGGGCTGGTGTTGCTCGTCGCCTCGCCGTTGGTGGCGCTCGGCGTCGGCGGGGGGATGTGGCTGCTGTGGGCCTTGCTCGGCGTCGGCGCGCCTGTGGTGATGTTTTTGGCTGTGGTAGCCCTCCTGCTCGGGCTGGCCGTCCACGGCTGGCTCCGGCGCGACGTGCGGGTGCAACTGGCGACCGGGCTGCTCGCGGCCTACCTGGTGCTCGGCGGGGTGCTGGTCCTCCTCGCCGCGCGCGGCAGTGACCTCGCCGGGTGGCTGCTGGGCCTGATCGCACTCACCTTCCTGCTGACCGTGGCAGCATTGGCGACGCTGGGCCAGGGATTGGTGCTGGAGGGCTGGCGCGGTGCCGGCTGGGCGACCACGGTGCTGGCGCTATTGCTCATCCCCCTCGTCGTCTATCTGCCCTTCGTGCCCGGCCTGAGCTCTGATCTGACCAACACGCTTGGCAATCCAGCCCTCTATACCGGCCCGGTGGGTTGGCTGACCGGTTGTAGTCCCAAGGCGGCAATAGAGACGGCGACCGTGGAAGCAGAGGCCCCGGCAGAGGAACCACCTGCGGAGGCGACAGCCGCACCAGAAGGACCGGCGCCTGCACCGACCGCGACTCCGGTGCCTGCAACCCCGGCACCTGCGCCGGCCGAGCCGTTCCCCCTGCGCCAGGTCTTCCCGGAGACCCTCTACTGGAGCGCCGAATCGTTCACCGGCGAGGACGGCAACCTGACGCTTGACCTGCCGCTGGCCGACAACATCACCACCTGGCGGCTGACCGCGCTAGCCTCCACGCGAGAGGGTGAGCTGGGCGTCGTCACCTACGATCTCATCGTCTTCCAGGACTTTTTCCTCAATCTCGACCTGCCACCGACCATCACCCAGGGCGATGAGGTCACAGTCACCGTCACGCTCTACAACTACCTGGCGCAGGCCCAGACGGTCCAGATCGAACCCACCCCGACCGATTGGTACACCCTCGTCTCACCACCACCCCAGGTTCTGACGCTTCCTCCAAACGACGTCGCTACGTCCACTTTTTCCATCCGCGCCGAGCGGTCTGGCAACTTCTCGCTACAGGTGGCTGCTACAAGCGAGCGCGTGTCGGACGCGGTTGCCGTGGGGGTGACCGTGGAAGAGTAGGAGGTTAGGAGCTGTTCGCTCCGTGAGCGTATCACGCTGGGGGCAGAATGGCCTCACCGCTGCCACGCGGAGCATTTTCCACCGCTGCGCCGCCTTCACCCCCCTTCCCCCCCCCCGAGATCTCTCGGAAAGTGCTCGAAGCCCCGTCCCCGGGGCGACTTTTGTGGCCCTACTGCACCGGAGACGCCCCGAGGACGGGGCTGTGAGCGTTTCCGAAGACTTTCCGAGAAAACTCACCCCCTATGGGGAGGGGTTAGGGGGTCAAGAACGGCATCCTCTTGATTACTGGATTGCCTTCTCAACCTTCGTCAATCATCTGACAGACAGTTTGCAACCCTTTGTCCCAAATGTGATATGCTCCCCCTGGCAAGATTGGTCTTGACGGTGATTTGTGTTACAATCGAGCCAATGTTGGACACAACAGGGGGTGCTGTGAATCGCAGAGAGTGGCGCTGGGTCGCGCTGGTGACGTTGGCGCTGGTGGTTGCCAGCAGTCCGCCCTATCTTATCGCTTGGGGCGTGACGCCTGAGGGCGCGCACTTTACCGGGCTGGTTTTCAACCCCCAGGACGGTAATTCCTACATCGCCAAGATGCGCCAGGGGCTTGCCGGTTCCTGGTCGTTTCGCCTTCCTTACACCCCCGAACCCCACGACGGCGCGCCGGTCTATTTGTTTTATCTGTTTCTGGGCCACCTGGCCCGCTGGGTTAGTCTGCCTCTGATCCTGGTCTATCACGGCGTGCGGATGGCGGGCGGCGCAGCAATGCTGGTGACGCTGTACGCTCTGGCTTCCCGGCTTAGCGACGACGTGCGCGGACGACGTGTGATGTTTTTGTTGACGGCGCTGGGGTCGGGGCTGGGCTGGCTGGTGGGGCTGGGGGGGCTCAGAACAGCGGATCTGTGGGTGCCGGAGGCGTTTCCCGTGTACGCGCTGCTGGCGAATGCGCATTTCCCGCTGGCGATGGCATTGATGGTAGGAACCGCGCTTTGCGGGTTGCAGATCGCGGAACGCGGGAGGCAGGGGTGGCCTTGCGGGCCGGGTATGGTGCTGACGGCGGTGGCGCTGGGGGTGATCCAGCCGTTCGGGTTGGTGGCGGTGTTCGGAGGGGTAGGGGTGGCACTGGTAGCGCGGACGGTACGTGAGCGGCGCGTGCCGTGGCGGGCGGTCGCTTGGAGCGCTGCGGCCGGAGTCGTGGCGTTGCCTTATCCTCTGTACGCTCAGTGGGTGCTCCGTACCGATCCCGTGTTGGCGGCGTGGAGCGCGCAGAATGTGACCCCTTCGCCGCCGTTGTGGGACTGGGCGCTGAGTTATGGGCCGGTGTTGGTGTTGGCTGTGCCGGGTGTCGTCTGTGCGGCGCGGCTCGGCTCCGCGGGCGATTGGTTGCTGCTGGGCTGGGTGGGGGTGACGTTGGCGGGGATGTACGCCCCCTTGCCGCTGCAGCGCCGGCTGAGCCTGGGGCTGGGGATACCGCTGGGGTTGCTGGCAGGGGTGGGGTGGTGGCGGGTGGTGCGGCCGCGGTTGAAGGCCCGCAGACGGAGGTTACTGCAGGGATTGGTGGTAGCTTTCTGCGCGCTGACGCCCGTCTTCCTGATCGTGGTGGCGTTGGCGGCTGCACTGGCCGGTACGCCGTGGTTCTACCTGAGCGGTGGGGAGTGGGCCGCGCTGGAGTGGCTGCGTGAAGAGGGTGATCCCGAAGCGGTGGTGCTGTGTGCGCCGCAGATGGGGTTATTCGTGCCAGCCTGGGCCGGGCAGCGTGTGGTCTACGGCCATCCCTTCGAGACGGTGGACGCGGAGCGAAGGAAGGCGCAGGTGGAGGCGTACTGGGCCGGTGAGATGGGTGCGGCGGAGCGGGAGGCGTTTCTGCGGAAAGATCACGTGCGATACGTGCTGGTTGGACCGAGGGAGTTGGAGATTGGAGATCGCAGATTGCAGATTGCAGAGTTGGAAGGGGAGCCGGTGTTTGAGGCGGACGGTGTGAGAGTGTACGAGGTGGCAAGGTGATGGGGGGACAAGGTGACGAGAGGACAAGGGGACGGTGGGGATTGTTCATCGTTCACTGTTCGCTGTTCATCTTGGCGTTGACTCTGCTCTGGCCGGTGGTGCGACACCCGGGTTGGTGGTTGTGGAAACCGGGTGCGCCGCACTCTGACCTGGCGGTGACGCACTGGCCGAGCGCACGCTTTGCGCGACGGGCGCTGTGGGAGGAGGGCCGCTTTCCGCTGTGGCGGCCCACGCTGATGAGCGGTGTGCCTTTCGCGGCCAATCCGCTGGCGGGGCTGTATTATCCGCTCAATTGGGTCTTTTTGTTTCTGCCCTGGCTGCCCCTAGAGCTGGGGTTCAATCTTTCGGCGCTGGCGCATCTGTGGCTGGCCGGCGCGGCGATGTACGGGTTGATGCGGCGTGGCTTTGGAGCTGGCATGTGGGGGGCGCTGGTGGCGGCGGTGGCGTACGAAGCGTCGCCCAGGCTGCTGGCACACCTGGGCGCGGGGCACGTGGGGTGGGTGCAGGCGTGGGGGTGGTTGCCCGTGGTGGTGCTATGCTGGCTGGAGGCGCTCCGGGGAATGGGGAGCAGAGGGCAGGGAGTAAGGAGGCAAGGAGACAAGGAGAGGGGGAGGAAATCCGCAATCCGCAATCCGCAATCTGCAATCTACGCGGGGGCGGCGCTGGCGGTGCAGTTCTGCGCGGACGTGCGGATGGCGGTGTATACGCTGGCGGCGCTGGTGACGCTGACGCTGATGTTCCTCATTCGTCATTTGTCATTCGCCATTCGCTGTCTGTCGCTTGCCTTTTGTTTGTCCCTTGTTTCCTTCCTGGGTTTATCCGCTTGCCAGTGGCTTCCCACGGTGGCGCTGTTGCCGGAGACGACGCGGGCCTCGATGACGCTGCAGGACGCGGCAGCTTGGTCATTGCCCTGGCGCTACCTGGCGGGGTTGCTCCTGGCCGACCACGGGGGTTATCACGAGTGGATGACCTACGTCGGGGTGAGCACGCTGGTGTTGGCAGGAGTGGGGGTGAGGGCGGTGTGGCGGAGAGAGCGCTGGTTGGTCGGCTGGCTGGTTGGTCTGCCGGTCGTAGCGGTTTGGTTCAGCCTGGGGCGGAATGGCGGGTTGTTTCAGGTGTTGTGGCGCGTTGTGCCGGGACTGGGGTTGTTGCGGGTGCCGCCCCGGGCGTGGGTGTTGGTGGTCTTTGCGGTGGCTGTGTTGGCAGGGCTTGGTTTGGAAGAGGCGCGGAGACAAGGGGGCCAGGGGACAAGGCGACCAGGGCGGTGGAGGCAAACGCTGCTGCTGGTGTTTGGATCGTTTCCGGTGCTGCTGGTGGCCGGATACTGGTTGCTGATCGGAGCGCCACCGCTCGGCCTGATAATGTTCGGCGTGGTGATGCCACTAGCGGTTGCTATCACAGGGATGCGGCACGCAACACGCAATACGCACCTGGTGGGACTGACGGCGGTTTCACTCGTGGCGCTGGACCTGTTGGTCGTGGGTGCTACGCTGGTGGAGGCCAGGTCGCCAGAGGAAGCGTTCAGCGATGGTCGGGCGGCGGCGGAATGGCTGGCAGCGCAGCCCGGTCACTTTCGGGTCTACTCGCCGAGTTACAGCATCCCGCAGCACGTGGCGGAGCTGTACGGGCTGGAGTTGGCCAATGGCGTGGACCCTTTGCAGCTACAAGTCTATGCCGATTATCTGACCAGCGCGGCAGGGGTGGAATCACACGGGTACAGCGTGACTTTGCCCCCTTTCCCAGAAGGGGCGGATGTGCACACGGCGCTGCGAGAGGCGACGCCGGATGCAGAGATGTTGGGCCGCTTGGGGGTGCGGTACGTGGCGGCGGCGTTCCCAATTATGGATGGCGGGTTGCAGTTGGTGGGCCGATTTGACGGGGTGTACGTCTATTGGAATGAAAAAGTGCAGCCGGTAGCAGGCAGGGGGGCGGGTAGTGAGATTGTACTGTCCGATGGCGTCGCGTTGTTTCGGTACCGCCCGTGGCCGGTGTACGCCGGGTGGGCTGTGTCGGCTTTGACGGTGGCGGGTTTGCCGGTCGCTTGGTTGCTGCTTGGTAGGCGGCGTGGCTGAGGGCTAGGGACGGCTGTTGGGTGGACGGAGACAAGTCTTGGTAAATCAGGAGGATGTAGCGGTGAGTAAACATGCGTTTCTGCGTTGGTGGCCTCTTTTTCTCATCAGCAGCCTGGGCCTCTTCTTGGAGACGGCCGTCATCCGCTGGCTCGCGGCAGAGTTGCGTCTGTTTTCCTACTTTAAGAATCTGCCCCTGTTGGCGGCCTTTCTGGGCCTCTCTATTGGTTTCGGCCTCGTCGGCAGGAGCCGTGACTATCGGCCGGCTTTTGTGCCGCTGTTGGGGCTGTTTGTGATGCTGGTGCTTACCGTTGGCCGAGTTAGTGCCTCGCACCCCCTGGCTTATCCAGGGCGTGGGGACGAGTTTCTGTGGTATACGGCACCCGTTTCAGATTGGCTGGCGTTGGTGCTGTTCCTGGGGATGGTGCTTGTCTTTTTCCTGCTGACTGTGTTTCTTTTCATCCCGCTGGGACAGGCTACCGGCGAAGAGATGGCCCGTCACGCTCCGGTCCCGGCCTACATCGTCAACATCTTTGCCAGCCTGGTGGGTGTCTGGGTGTTTTCACTCCTTTCGTATCTCCGAGCGCCGCCGGTGGTCTGGTTTGGCCTGGGGCTTTTGGGCCTCGGGTTTTACCTGGCCGGCCGGCAAGCGTTATCGCGGCTCGCACTGGTCATCTTTATGCTGGTGCTGGTTGGGCTGTCCGTCTTTGGGCGGGGGGCGATATGGTCGCCGTATCAGCGGCTGGAGGTCGTGGACCTGTTCCTGGCCCGGACCGATGGTGAGTTGACCAGGGTGGGCTACACGCTGAATGTGCAGAAAGTCTTTTACCAACGAGCGGTTGATCTCTCCCCTGAGTTTCTGGCCGAGTTGGAGGGGCAGATCCCCGAGCTGGAAGATAAAGCTTTCTCGTACAACCTGCCCTACCACTTGGGCGCAGAAGGAGGACAGGTGTTGATCGTCGGCGCGGGGATGGGGAACGATGCGGCGGCGGCCCTGCGCAACGGTGCCGGGCACGTGGATGCCGTAGAGATTGATCCGGCCATCCTGGCCCTGGGACACGAGCTGCATCCCGAGCATCCCTACGCTGATCCGCGCGTCACTTCCATCGTGGACGATGCCCGCTCGTTCTTTGAAAAGAATTCGAAGCGGTACGACGCGATCTCTTTTGGGTTGCTGGATTCGCACACGTTGCTCTCCGGCCTGTCCAGCGTCCGGTTGGATTCGTTCGTCTACACGCTGGAAAGTTTTGAGCAGGTGCGGGAGCATCTGGCCGAGGGTGGCATTGTGGCTTTGACCTTTGCCGCACCGCCCGACGCGCCGTGGCTCACTGAGCGGTTGGGGCGCATGCTGATCGAGGTGTTCGGTGCCGGCAACGTGTATGCACACGTGGGGTCGTTGGGCACGACTTTTGTGGCCGGTCCAGTTTCGCCTGATCAACTGGCGGAGGCGCAGTTGGCGCTCTGGCAGCCCGATCCGACAGCAGGGGAGTTACCGCTGACTACGGACGACTGGCCGTACCTCTACCTGCGGGCGCGCAAGATTCCGGCAGCTTACTGGCAGGCGTTGCTGCTCATTGGCGTGGTCTGCCTGGCGATGATTTCGCGCTCCTTTCCCCAGGCGCTGCGCCCGAATTGGCACTTTTGGTTGCTTGGGGCGGCGTTTCTGCTCATCGAATTCAAGAGCATCACCGAGTTGGCCCTGCTCTTTGGAACCACGTGGCTCGTCAACGCGCTGGCCATATCGGGGGTGTTGTTGATGGCGCTGGGCGCGAACCTGGTGGTGCTGTGGCGACGCCATCTCAACCTGCGGCTGCTCTACCTCCTGCTGTTTGCCAGCCTGGCCCTCACCTACTTTTTGCCCCTGGACCTGCTGATTGGGTTCTCGTCCGTCGTTCGAGCCATCGGGAGTATGGTGTTGCTTTCCCTGCCGTTGTTCTTCGCCGGGTTGATCTTTAGCGAGTCGTTGCGCAGGGCCGGAGAGACCGCCAGACCCCTGGCCTCCAATCTCAGCGGGTCGGTCGTGGGCGGCGTGTTGGAGTACGGCTCGCTGCTCTGGGGGATCAAGAGCCTGTACGTGATCGCCGCACTGGTCTACCTCGGAGCGCTGTTTGCCTCTCGGATGCAACGGGAGTGAGATGGCGTCCGGGTCGCGGATTTGTGCTCGGCGCGAATATCGCTTCGTGTTAGCTTTCAGCGCCGTCGCGTTGATCGTCACTTCGATCCCCTACACGCTGGGCGCAGCGCTGGCGACGGAGGATCGCGTCTTTGGCGGTTTCGTCTACGCCGTCGAGGATGGGTACGCCTATCTGGCCCACATGCGTGAAGGGGCGGGTGGTGCCTGGCTTTTTACCCTGCCGTATACTCCGGAGCCTCATCCTCCGCGCTTGTTCTATCTCCTCCATCTCCTACTGGGGAAACTGGCCACTCTCCTTCCCGGCTCCGATCTCACGGCACGGATGGTGTGGGTGTACCACGGGGCGCGGGTGATCTTCGGCCTGGGCCTGCTGCTGACGGTGTATCGCTTCCTGGCGGCATTCACGGCGCGGGTGGCGGTACGGCGGCTGGCCTGGTTGATGGTCACCTTTGGCGGAGGGTTGGGTTGGCTGTTGCTCGCGCTGGGGCGGCCGGGCTGGCTGGGCAGTATGCCGTTGGACCTCATCCTGCCGGAGGGGTTCACGTTTCTGGTGCTGTACGGCTTCCCCCACATCGCGCTGGCGCGGACGCTGCTGTTGTGGGGAATCCTGTTTTTGTTGAGGGGGTGGGAGGCAACGTGCCCAGGGCCTCGGCTTCGGTGGGCATTGCTGACCGGCCTCTTGTGGCTAGCGATGGGCCTCATCGTGCCCTTCTACGTCGCAGTGGCCTGGGCGGTGACCGGGGCGGCCTGGCTGGCGCTGATGCTTCGGGAGCGGCGGCTACTCTGGCGCGAGGGGTTGCCGGCAGGCGTGGCGGCGCTTCTCTCCGCGCCGGTCGTGCTCTACAGCGCGTGGGTGTTTACCAACGATCCGGTGTACGCGACCTGGGCGGCGCAGAATCAGATTCTCTCGCCGCACCCGCTGCACTATCTGGCGGCGTATGGAGTGCCGCTGCTGCTGGCGATCTTTGCCGTGAGGGAGGTCTGGCGTGACGGGAGGCCGGGGTGGCTACCGCTGGCCTGGGTGGCGGTAGTGCCGCTGCTAGTTTACTTGCCGTTCAACCTGCAGCGGCGGCTGGTGGAGGGGGTCCAGGTGCCGCTTAGCCTGCTGGCGGCCTGGGGGGTGGTGAAGATTTCAAACGTCAAACATCAAACATCAAACGTCAGGTCGGGGTTAGTGGTGGGGGTGACGCTGGTCGGGCTATCACTCACCAACGTGTTGCTGGTGGCGGGGAATTGTCTGGCGCTGCGGGGGCGGCCCGCGCCGATTTACCGCGACGCGGGGGAGATCGCCGCGCTGGACTGGCTCGGCAATCGGGTCGAATCGGATGACGTGGTGCTGGCGGCCTATGAAACGGGCAACTACCTGCCGGCGCGGGTAGGGGCGCGGGCTTTTGTGGGGCACGGGCCGGAGAGCGTTCGCGCCGAGGAGAAGAAGGCGCTGGTGACCCGGTTCTTTGCGGGGACGAGCGGAGACGATTGGTGCTGCAACCTGCTTGCGGAGTACGGCGTGGATTGGGTGTTCTGGGGGCCGGCCGAGCGGGCGCTGGGGGGCTTTCAGGTGTCTTGTCTGAATCCAGTTTATGATGCGGCAGGGTATGTGGTGTTTCAGGTAGATGATTGAGAGAATACGCAACACGCAATACGCAATATGTTATGGTCTGCTCGTGACGTTCGTGGCCTTCCCGTTACTGCTGCTGTGGCGACCGCTCTTTGCGGGCGAGGCGTTCTTTTGGGGCACCCCGCTTCTACAGTTCATACCGTGGCAACGGATGGCAGCGACGATGTGGCGGGGAGGGCACCTGCCGCTGTGGAACCCGTTGCTGGGTTGCGGCGCGCCGTTGGCGGCCAACTACCAGGCGGGGGCGTTTTACCCCTTGAACCTGCTCTACCTGCTGTTGCCGGCCGAGGTGGCGCTGAGCTGGACGATCGCGTTCCACCTGACGCTGGCCGGTTGGGGGATGTACGGCTGGTGCCGGGCCGTGGGATTGGATCGGTTGCCTGCCCTCCTCGGTGCGCTCTCCCTTTCTGGCAGCGGCTTTTTGGTGGCGCGGGTGGCTCTGTTCCCCAGCATCGCCTTTACCTTCCCCTGGCTGGCCGTCTGGCTGTGGCGGGCTGAGCTTCTGGTGCAGCGTAGGCGACTGTCCGACGTGCTGTGGCTGGGATTTGCGCTTGGCCTGGGGCTGCTGGCCGGTCACGCGCAGACTGCGTTCTACGGTGGGGTGTTGCTGGTGGCGTATCTGGCCTTCCGAACGATTCAGGAGGCGAGAGGTAGAGGAGCAGGGAGCAACACGCAATACGCAATACACAATACACTCCTCGTCGGGCTGGCATTTATACTTGGGGCGGGCCTGGCAGCCGTCCAGCTTTTGCCGACCGCGGAACTGATGAACCTATCGCAGCGCTCAACCGGCGTGGATTACGGCTTTGGGATGACCTACTCGCTATGGCCCTGGCGACTGATCACCTTCTTTGCTCCCGACTTTTTTGGCAATCCGGGGCGGGGTGACTACTGGGGGTATGCCACCTACTGGGAGGACGCGGGGTACGTGGGCCTATTGCCGTTGCTTCTGGCGATTGCAGCCGTGGGCAGTCTCATGCAGCACGCCACACGTAGTACGCAACACGCAACACGCAACACGTTTCACGTTGGTCGTAGGTCAATGATTGGATTCTGGACTATCAGCGCCGTTGTTGCGCTGGTGTTGGCGTTGGGCA
Organism: Anaerolineae bacterium; assembly: GCA_046760785.1. GTDB lineage: Bacteria > Chloroflexota > Anaerolineae > B4-G1 > B4-G1 > JBHIET01. The sequence continues at coordinate 13,498 of JBHIET010000053.1, forward strand.
AGAACACGCCGCTCTTCCCGTTCCTATTCCGTCACATTCCCAGCTTCAACCTGTTCCAGGCCCCGGCCCGCTGGCTGGCAGTCACGACTGTAGCCCTGACGGCGCTGGCGGCGCTGGGTGCGCACTCGTGGCCGGTGGGGCATCGCGGGCGGCGGCCGGGCGCGCTGGGCCTGGTCGTGGGCCTGGCGCTGGCTCTGGGTGGCTTGGCCGCGCCAGTGGCGGTGCCAGGTATACCGGCCACCTTCGGCCCGGCGACCGTCCGGCTCGGCGGGATGTTGGCCGCTGCCGGTGCGTTATCGCTGCTGCGACGGGATGCGGCGTGGTGGCGGGTTGCGGTGGGTGCTTTCGTCGCGTTGGACCTGCTGGTTTTCGGCTGGCCATTGATACCGACGGTGGACCGGTCGTTGTACCAGGACGCCGCGGAGTCAGCCGTACATTTGGAGTACGAACCCGGACCGGCAGCACGAGTCTATTGGCCCACCGACCCGAATCACCTCGACCGCGAACATGATGCCGAGTACCGGGTCAAATTCCGCTACCTGACCTTTGACGACTTTGGGCCGCGCGACGTGGGCTACTGGTGGGAGATGCGTGAGAGCTTGCTGCCCAACGCAGGGATGCTGGATGGCGTGGCCTCCGCCAACAACTTTGATCCGCTCCTGGTGGGACGGTACGCCGACCTGCTGGAGGCCGCCGTCGAAACCCCGGCTCTGCTGCGGGTGATGGGTGTGACCCACGTTGCCAGCGACAGACCATGGCCGGGGGGAGAGCCTGCCTATGAGAGTGGGACGCTCACGCTGTATCGTCTTCCTGATGGCCTGGGGTGTGCCTGGGTGGTGCCCACCGCCCGCCAAGTATCTCCTGACGAGGCGCTAACGGCACTCGCCGACCCCGCCTTCGACCCCGCCGCCGAGGTGCTGCTAGAACGACCTGTATCCGATGCCCAATATTCGGCATCCGGCATCCAGTATCAAGTCACCTTGCAGGATACCCCCAATCGAGTTACAATACGCGCCATTCTGGATGCGCCGGGTTATCTGGTGCTCGCCGACGTCTGGTACCCTGGCTGGCGGGCGACGGTGGACGGAGAGCCGGCCGAGATTCTGCGGGCCAACTATACCTTCCGCGCCGTTTGGTTGAAGGCGGGGGAGCATACGGTGGAAATGATCTATCGCCCGTTATCGGTAGTCGCAGGGGGTGTGATCAGCCTGGTGACGCTGCTGTTACTCTTGGTTGGTTTGGCGGTGGCGCACAGGCAGGAGGCGAGGGCTTGAGAAGGTGGCTCCGGCCCTGGACGGTGGTCTTGCTGGTAGCGCTGGCCTACGTCGGTTTGACGCTGGCGCGCTATCGGGGCGATCCGCTCACGTTCGTCCTGCCGGGGACGCGGTACGATCAACTCGATCCCCAGGGCACGCAGGGCTACGACGGTCAGTTCGCCTACTACGTCGCCCGTGACCCGGTTGGTGGCTGGCGGCACTGCGACGTGCCGGCCTACCGCTACCAACGCATTCTCTACCCGCTGCTGGCATGGGTGCTGGCGCTGGGGCGACCGGGAGCGGTGGCTTGGACACTGATTGCGCTCAACGTAGCGGCCTTGGCCGGCGGGACCTACTTTACCGAGCGGCTGCTGGCAGCCAGAGGCGTGAGTCGCTGGTACGCGCTGGCCTACGGCCTCTACGGTGGGCTGGTGGCCGGGCTGCGGCTTGACCTGACCGAGCCGCTGGCCTACGGGCTGCTGCAGGCGGCACTGTGGGCCTGGGAGAAACGGGAAGCAGAAGGCAGGAAGCAAGAAGCAGGATTTCGCGTTTCACGTTTCACGTCTTACGTGCTGCTGGCCCTGGCCGCGCTGACAAAGGAAACCACCCTGGTCGCGGTAACTGGATTGCTGCTCTACCTGGTGCTAGGGCGGCGCTGGCGAGAGGCGGTGAAACTGGGGTTGGTGGTGGGGTTACCCTTTGTGGCCTGGCAAGCTGTACTATGGGCTTGGCTGGGCGCGCTGGGCGTGGGAGCGGGTGGCGCGATGGCTACTCCCTTCGAGTGGCTGCCCTTTGCAGGCCTGGCGCGCGTGGCGACGGTCAGTTGGCCGGTCCTTTGGCTGCTGCTGGCGGTCGAGGGGCCGCTGTTCGTGCTGCCGACGCTCTGGGCACTGACCGTTTCGGTGCGCGACCTTTGGCGCGGGCGGAAACATCCCTGGGTGACGGTGCTGCTGGCTCAGGCGGCGGTGTTGCCCTTTTTGCCCTTTTCGACGTGGCGGGAGCCGCTGGCGATGGCGCGGCTGGTGGTGGGATTGGTTGCCGCGACGCTGCTCTACGGGGCGTTGCGCCGTTCCAGGCAGGTGTTGACCTACAGCTTTTTTTGGCTGGCGACGTTGGCATTTCTCGTCAACGAAAGTGCACTGCCGGTCTGAGGACGTGTTGCATATTCCCTTTGCCAGTCTCATCACGCAACACGCAGTACGCAATGCGCGCCGCGCACTATGTCGGAGTCGGGCAAATTACTGCGGAGGTGATTTTGCAGGTAGCGGTAATCATACCGACTTATAACGAGAGGGAGAACATCGAACCGCTGGTGACGCAATTGCTTGCTCTGCCGACGGGCGTGCGGGTCATCGTCGTGGACGATAGCTCCCCCGATGGCACTGGCCGCGTCGCCGACCGGCTGGCGGAGGAGAGCGAGGGGCGGCTAAGCGTCATTCACCGCGCCGGTAAACTGGGGCTGGGCACGGCCTACATTGCCGGGTTCAAACAGGCGCTGGCCGAGGGAGCCGACCTGATCTGCACGATGGATGCCGATTTCTCCCACAACCCGCGCTACATCCCTGACATGGTGGCCAAGGTGAACCAGGGCTACGATCTCGTCATCGGCTCGCGTTACGTGCGGGGCGGCGGGTCTAATCACAATCTTGCGCGCAAGCTGTTCAGTTGGGGAGCCAATACGATCACGCGCGTCGTGCTGGGGCTGCACGCCCATGATACAACCGCGGGCTTTCGCTGCTATCGTCGCGAGGTATTGGAGGGCCTGGATTTGGACGGTATCAAATCCAGCGGGTATTCTTTCTTGTTCGAGATGCTCTTCAGAGTCGAAAGGTGCGGCTGGCGGGTCGGAGAGGTGCCCATCTTTTTCGAGGATCGCCTTTTGGGCGCATCCAAGATCTCCAGGAACGAGATCGTCAAGGCACTGTTGACGGTGTTCAGGTTGGCCCCTGCGCGCCTGAGGCCTGTCAATGGGGCGGGGAAGGAATAGGTTGCTTGCACTGCCCGGTGGTGGAGTGACTAGGAATGGGTCGAACCTGATGGAGTACGTGTGCTGCAATCTCTGTGGTGCCGACGACGCCGATGTGCGCTATCCCTGCACCGTCTCAGAAAACCCGACGACGAAGGATTGGGCGGCGTTCGCCTGCACCTACGATGGCTACGGGCGGCACCATGCCATTGTGCAATGTCGCCGGTGCGGTCTGGTTTACGCTAATCCTCGCTTCGACAACCACGACATCCTCGAGACCTACCAGGCCGTCGAGGACCCGCTCTACCTGGAGGAACGGGAGGGGCGGGTGCTGACCTTTGAGCATCACCTGAAGCCGCTGGAGCGACTTACCGGCCCTCCGGATGGCCGCATGCTGCTGGACGTGGGCTGCTATACGGGGGTCTTTGTCGAGATCGCGGCCCGCCACGGCTGGGATGCCTGGGGGGTGGAGCCTTCCCGTTGGGCGGTGGAGCAGGCGCGCGTGCGAGGGCTTCACGTGGTGCAGGGGACGCTGGAGGCGGCGGAGCTACCGGAGGCCGCCTTCGACGTGGTGACGATGTGGGATGTGATCGAGCACCTGGCCGACCCGCGTGGGGCGCTGGAGCAGACGTACCGGCTACTACGAAGCCCCGAGCCTGCGGGGAGGCCGGGTGGCTTGCTCGTGGTGCACACAATTGACATCGAGAGCCTCTTTGCCCGGCTGATGGGAGCGCGCTGGCCGTGGCTGATGGAGATGCATATTTACTACTTCTCGCGGCGCACGCTGCGGGCGCTGCTGGATAGGTGCGGCTTCCAGGTGCTCAGCGACAGGCCGCAGGGACGCTACCTGCGGCTGGGCTACCTGATGAACCGGGTGGGGGCGCTGATGCCGCTTGTGGGCCGGCCCGCCGAGTGGCTGGTGACCAAGTTGGGACTGCGCGGCCTGGCGGTGCCGGTGAACCTGGGGGATTTGTTTACGGCGTATGCGAGGAAAGTGGAGGGTACGATGGGGAGCAATCTATGACCACCACTCAGAGTCTCACGCTCTTCTTCCCAATGTACAACGAGAAGGAAACCGTAGAGCGTATGGTCAACAAGGCGCTCAATGTTCTGGAAACTCTGGCCGATGGATATGAAGTGATCATCGTAGACGATGCCAGCACCGATGGCTCGGAACGGATTGCCGGACAACTGGCACGCCGGTATCCACAAGTGCGTGTGGTCAGGCATCCTCGAAATCTTGGATACGGTGCAGCTCTGCGCACCGGTCTTCAAAGTGCCACGAAGGAGCTGATCTTTTTCACAGACTGCGACGAACCGGTGGATTTGCGTGAGATTGAACGGGCGCTGGCTCTCGTCGGACCTGACGTGGATATGGTGGTTGGCTATCGCATCAATCGCTACGATACGCCGAGGCGTTTCATCTACTCCAAAGTGTACAATTTCCTGTGTCGCCTGCTGTTTGATATCCGCGTGCGAGATATAAACTTCTCTTTTAAATTGCTGAAGAGAGAGATATTGCAGCGCATCCAATTGAGTGCCGGGTCTGTCTTTATTGACGGTGAATTGTTGGCGGAAGCGGCGCGATATGGATATCGAGTCGTCGAAATTCCGGTTCAGTACTTTCCGCGCCGCTCCGGCAATTCCAGTTTCGATAACCTGCACGCGGCGGCGTATGCCCTTGAGGAGATGTTGACCTACTGGTGGCGGACGCGGGTGCGGCGGTTAGTATAGGCGGCAGGATGGAGGAGCACGCCTACGCAGAACTGTATCAACTGGAGCAGAACCATTGGTGGTACCGGGGCACGCGTTCCGTCTACCGCGCCCTTCTGCGACAGTATGTGCCTGCCTCGTGCGACTCGGTGCTCGATCTGGGTTGTGGAACGGGTGGCAACTTAAAGTTACTCTCCGATTGGGGTGCAGTGATCGGTCTGGAGCCCTGGCGGCCTGCTTTGATGCTCTGTCCCTCGGGCGTGGCCGCACTGGTGCAGGGGAAGGCCGAAACGCTTCCGTTTTACGATGACACTTTTGGGTTGGTGGCGATGCTGGGTGTGATTGAGCACGTGGCCGATGACGTGGGTATGCTGCGCGAGGCCCGGCGTATCTGCCGTCCAGGGGGTATCATTTTGTTGCTTACCTCGGCCTTCATGTTCCTGTGGAGTCAGCACGACGAAGTCAATCGTCACGTGCACCGTTATACAATCCGCGAGTTGCAGGGGAAGGCGAAGGGCGTGGGCTTGCAGGTGCGTTACAGCAGTTACCTGAACTTTTTTCTATTTCCTTCGGCGGTATTCGTGCGGCTGATCCAGCACGTGTTACCGCGGCGCGGTGGGCCGCACATGGATATGTTTCCCGTGTCGGAGCCATTCGCTACTGTGCTGACCGGATTGTTGGCCCTAGAGGGCCGGCTGATGCGCTGGTTAAAGTTTCCCTTTGGCGTTTCTCTGGTGATGGTGTTGGAGCGGTGACGGGCTGGAATGCTCTGCGGCGGGTGTGGGCTTCTTACACGGATGCTCTCTGGCGCGAGCGACTGCACGTGGTCGGCCGATTGGCTCTGTGCCCGTTCGGACGTCTGGCCTCCTTTGTCCCGCAAAGGGGGCTGATTGTTGATCTGGGGTGTGGGCACGGAGTGTTTGCCAATATGCTGGCCTCGCCTGGACGGCGCATTGTTGGCGTAGAACCCTCGGCCGGCAAGCTGGCGGTGGCGCGGATCGCCCGCTCTGCGATGGGTGACGTCCAGTTCGTGCAGGGCGACGCTGTGCATAATCCTGTGGTTGGTCCGTGTCGGGTGGTGTTGATTGTAGACGTGCTCTACCTGCTCACCTACGAGCAGCAGGAGCAAGTCCTGCGCACCTGCTTTGAGCGGTTGGAGCCAGGTGGGGTGTTGTTGCTCAAGACGATGGACGATCGTCCGCGTTGGAAGGCTGTCCTGAACCGGCTGGAAGAGTGGCTGGCGGTGTGGGTGTTGCACATCACGTTGAGTAGGGAACGTGGGTTCGCGTTTCGCTCTCTGGTCGAGTGGGCTGCACTGTGCCAGGCGATAGGATTTGAGACCCAGGTGCTGCGTCTCCATCGGGGTTACTACCATCCTCACGGCGCTGTGATTGGGATCAAGCGATGAGCGATACTCGGCTGATCGTCAGTGCTGACGACTTTGGTCTCACCGAGGGGCACAACTGCGCCATCGTCGAGGCGCACACCTGTGGTGTACTGACCAGCGCCTCGCTTCTGGCCTGCGGCATGGCTTTCGACGACGCGGTCGAACGGGCGCGCTTGATGCCGATGCTGGGTATAGGTGTGCATCTGACACTGCTGGAGGGAGTGCCGGTGCTGCCGGTGGCAGAGGTGCCCGATCTGGTGGACGGGCGTGGAAGGTTTGGGCTGAGTTGGGCGGCCCTGTTCCGGCGCCTCGCTTTGGGACGGGTGCGGCTGGAACAGGTGCGCCGCGAGTGGCGTGCTCAGGTTGAGAAGGTTATAGCAACCGGCTTGCCTGTCACGCACCTAGATAGCCACAAACACATTCATATGCACCCTCAACTGCTGGAGGTGGCCCTCACTTTGGCCGATGAATTTGGCGTGCGGCGAATGCGGCTATCACGCCCGGCCAGTTTGGCGTCGGGAGTGAAGCCAGCGTTGCTGGAACTACTGGCAGCGTGGGCGCGACGGCGAATGGCGCAGTGGGGCGTTCTTGCGCCAGATGCACTTCTGGGTCTGGAATCCAGCGGGCAGATGAATACTACGCGCGTGCTGACGGTGCTCAGGCAGCCTTGGCATGGCACGCGCGAGTTGATGATGCATCCCGCTTACCCCAGCTCCGCTTTGGAGCAATTGCTGGAGGGAGGATACCGATGGATCGCCGGCTATCAGTTTGAGGGTGAGTTGGCTGCGCTGTGCGATCCAACGGTGCGGCGATTGCTCGACGAGGCCGGCGTCCGCCGCATTCACTACGGGGATCTGTAGGCTATGAACTGGCTGCATCCATCTGTGCCCACCAATCGGCGTCTCCCTCCGTGGGTGTTGGGGATTGTGCTGGCTTTGGTCGCGTTTATGTTTGTCTGGCCCGAGACGGGGGTGGACGTGCTGGTCACGTATGGCCCGGCCGGGCGGGGAGAGTATATCGAGGGGCTTTTGCCGCGTAACCCGCGCTTCTCGCTGTGGTTGTTCTGGCTGTTTGCGCGGCTGCCCTGGAAGTGGGACTACCTGGCGCTCATGCTGGCCTCGATTCCCGTCCTGGCGGCTGCCGTCCGTTGGGGGGGCGGCGACTACCGGAAGGCGTTTCTCTCGTTTCCCTTCGTCTGGCTGCTGGCCTACGGGCAGATAGACGCTTTCGTGGCGGCCGGTATCGCTCTGGCCTGGTGGGCGCTGCGACACGAGTGGTTCTGGGTAATGGGAATCGGCCTCTCTTTCGCCTCCATGCTCAAGCCCCAGATGGGGATTTTCGCCGCTCTGTGCCTGTGGTGCTGGTCGCCCAACAAGTGGAAGCCGCTCGTCATCCCGGCTGTGCTTGTGGCGCTCTCGCTACTGCAGTGGGGATGGGACTGGCCCATCAAGTGGGTACGGGCTACGCTGGAGCAGGTGGCGACGTTAGAGGCCGACTGGGCCAATGCAAGCCCGGCTTCGTGGCTGGGCTGGTGGGCCTGGTTGATCTGGCTGCCGGTCCTGCTGACGCCGATGGATCGCTTGGCCCGGCTGCGCTGCGTGATGGCGGCGACTGCATTGAGCCTGCCCTACTTTCCCGCCTACCAGTTGCTGATTCTGCTGGTCTTTCCCGTTTCGGTGGCCGAGTGGGCGCTCACCGGGTTGCCGCTGCTTGGCGGTGGGGGGTACGCTGCCGCTGCGCTTGTGCCCTTGCTGGTCGTCGTCGTCAGCGCTTGGCCGTGGGCGGCCAGGACGGCACGTCGCTGGCTACACCGCTACTCTTCCTTGGAGTGAGGGGTGCGCTGGAACACCAGCATCCCATCTGACCCATAGATGTCCGTCTCGATTTTCTCCAGCAGCCGGTACTGGGCCTGGAAACGGGAGTCGGGCAGGAGACCTTTGCGCCCGTACACCTCCGGGATGACGATAAAGTCGGGGTCGAGCGTCAGCACCAGGTCGGCGGGGATGGCGTAGCCGATGACATAGATGTCGGAGTCGGCCGGGTAGTACTGCGCGACCTCCGGTGTCACCAGCCCTACGGTGTCGAGCATGTGCAGGCCGGTGCGGTAGCCCAGCATACCGATGTCACCGGCACAGAGCGTGTCGTCAGGCGTGGCGCGGGTGAGCACGACGTCGGCGGCCTGGCTGTAGAGCAACTCCAGTTTGAACCAGGCCATCTCCGGCGCGGGCCGGTCGGGCCCGTGGTCGGGGTGCGGGGTCCAGGCGTTGAGGGTGAGGGTGAGCGCGGCGGCGGTGAAGAGCGCGCAGATTGCAGGTTGCGGGTTGCGGACTGTCAGTTTCCTCAGGTCGCGGCCCAGCGCCCACACGCCGGTGAGGATGAGCAGGAAGTAGAACGGCAGCGGTGGAGAGAGGTACCAGCGGAAGAGGAGAGGGTTGGCCACGGCGAAGACGGTGGCGTAGGCGAAGGGATAGGCAATGAGCGGCCAGGTTCTGCGCTCACGCCGATACAGGTCGAGGCCGCCGCGGGCGCACAGGGTTAAGTAGAGGACGAAGACAGCAAAGACGCCGAGTGATGGCAGAACTCTGTGCTCGAAGAAGGGCGTGGCATAGTGCTGCAAGAAGCCCACGAAGCCCGCCTCTGGGGGAAGCCGGTAGGTGACGGATTTGGCGGCGATGGAGCTGGTGATGGGGCTGCCAAAGTAGAGCGTGCCAAAGACCAGCCAGGGGGCCAGCAGGGCCAGGGTGATCAGCCCCTCTCGCCAGGGAACCCGTTGGCGTGTCAGCGTCAGATCCAGCCACAGCAGCCCCAGCAGGATAGCGGTATCCGGGCGGGTCAGGAGCGCCAGCGCTGAAAAAACAGCCATCGCGCGGGCACGATTGCTCACATGGGCGTAGGCGGCGGCGAGAAGCAGCGCTATCGTCAAGTCGGTTTCCATCCCCCCCACGGCAAAGGTGACGGTATAGGGAGATATGGCCCAGAGGAGAGCCGCAGCAGCGGCAGGAGCCGGGTGACCGGTAACCCGCTTGCCCAGACTGTAGAGCAGTCCGACGGAGGCCGCGCCGGCCAGCGCGTTGACTGCCAGCGCCAGCGCGGTAAAGTCGCGGCAGCCGGTCACCAGCGCCAGTCCGGCGAGGAGCAGCGTGTAGAGCGGCGTGGTCGTGCCCAACACACGCTCGCCAGGATTGTAGACGAAGCCGTTGCCCACAACGAGGTTGCGGGCGTAGCGGAAGGTGACATAGGCATCGTCTATGACGCGCGGGCCGGGGATGAGCCGAGCGCCGAGGGCCAGGAGTAGCAGACCCAGGATGAAGGCCCGTTCAACGCGGATGCGAGTGGGTGTATTGTGTGCTCGTAGTGGGATGGCAGATTTGCTCATAGGCCCAGGGCTAATTACCCAAATTTGGCCCAAATTAGCGGCTCAATGCTCATAGCGCCGTAACTTGACAA